>NZ_LT671418.1:3153601-3468961 GCF_900130075.1 Herminiimonas arsenitoxidans | reverse complement strand
ACATGGCCGCAGCTGACGATGCCGGGATTTTCCGACACCGTCATGACTGATACGCAGTTGGATGACTTGATGGCGTATTTACGCCAGATGGCGCGGCAGAAATAATCTGCTGCGAAGGAAGAAGTTAGTTGGCGGATGTAGCCTGTTCATCGGTAAAGAAACGCGGCTGCATCTCTTCCAAGCCCAGAGTCTGCAACACTTCCTGCAAGCGTTCAGTTGGACGTTTACGTGGCAAGTCCTTGTAGCTGGCGATGATTAATTCGTTTTTCATCGAATGCTCCCAACCGACGAGCTCGGTCACATTGACTTGATAACCGTGCGCTTCCAGTTGCAGGCAGCGTAATACATTGGTGACCTGGCTGCCGAACTCGCGCGTATGCAGCGGATGACGCCAGATTTCCGTCAGGGCACTTTTCGCCAGCGTCTTGCCTTTGTTCTTCTTCAGAACAGAAGCCACTTCAGCCTGGCAACATGGCACCAGCACGATGAACTTGGCCTGCTTCTTCAATGCGAAATGAATCGCGTCGTCAGTTGCGGTATTACATGCGTGCAGTGCGGTGACGACATCGATTTTCTCCGGCAGCAAATCCGACGTGATTGATTCTGCAACCGACAGATTCAGGAAAGACATACCGGGGAAATCCAGCTTCTTCGCCAATGCTTCCGACTTCTGTACCAGCTCGTCACGCGTTTCTATGCCGTAGATGCGCGATTGATCCTTGCGTTCCTTGAAGAACAAGTCGTACAGAATAAAGCCCAGATACGATTTGCCTGCACCATGATCGGCCAGTGTGATGTCCGGGTGATCGTTCTGGATTTCCTGCAATAGCGGCTCAATGAATTGATAGAGGTGATACACCTGCTTGAGCTTGCGACGGCTATCCTGATTCAATTTTCCGTCGCGTGTGAGGATATGCAACTCCTTCAGCAACTCGATGGATTGGCCGGGCCGTATTTCATGTGTGTTGCTCATCTTGCAAACTTCCGTGATCTTCAGTGTCGTCACTATAGGGATTTTGCCGATAACCGGCAAGCGCTGTGCCCATGCCAGCAATAGCTTGCCCCTCGGACAAGTACGATATTCACAGCTTGGAGGCAGATAAAAGGATGGTTTGTCTAAATGCCATATCAAATGCTGCTAAGCTTGCAACACCGGACAGATTATCTCTATCATGCTGCCCCGACCGCGAGAAACCGACATGCCCGTCTTGTCATGCCGTCTTTTCCATTCATTACCGTCTTTGCCTATATTGTGCTGAACAGATTCTATCCAAGCCAAGTATGGCAATTCACACTGTGCGCTCTGCTGCTGGCCTGTTGGCTACCGATGCAGGCACAAGCCGCTCCCAGCTACACCGTTTCGATTAACGGTGCGGGTGAGCTGAGCGCGCTGATTACCGACAATTTGGAACTCAGCCGCCGTCAGGCAAGCGATGAGTTAAGCCTGGAAGAAGTACAGCGTCTGGTCGATATCGCACCGAGCCAAATACGTTCATTACTGGCAACTGCAGGCTACTTCTCGCCGACCATCACGCAAGAACTGGATCAACAATCGACGCCATGGGTCGCGCGTTTCAATATCACCCTTGGCGCACCGACTGTAATTGAATCGGTGAACATAGTTTTTACCGGCGACATCCTGCAAAAAAATCAGCAAAGAATGGATAGACTGCGTCGACAATGGAGCTTGAAGATTGGCGATGTCTTTAAACAAAGCGAGTGGAATGACGCGAAGAACGGCTTGCTCAAGGCTTTATTAATCAGAGATTACCCAGCCGCCACCATTACAGAAAGCGAAGCGCGCATAGAACCATCGACCAATAGCGCTGCGCTCAGCGTGGCAATCGATTCCGGCCCTGCCTTCACATTCGGTGAATTGACGATCGAAGGCTTGCAACGCTACTCCCGCGAGATGGTAGAGAAACTCAATCCGATCAAGCCAGGCGATCCCTATTCGCAGGAAAAATTGAACGAGTTGCAGGCGCGTGTGCAAGATACCGGCTACTTCCGCTCTGCCTTTGCCATCGTCGATATCAATCCAGAGCAACCGCACAATGTACCAATCCGACTCGATCTACATGAAAACGAGCGCAAGCGCTTATCGCTCGGCTTAGGATTCTCGACCGATTCCGGCCCGCGCGTGCAAGTGAAATGGCTGGATCGCAATTTTCTTGGTCGCGATTGGCGCTTTGAATCACAAATACGCGCTGATCGTAATACGCGCGTACTCGGTGCCGATCTCTATTTTCCGGAAATCCAGAACGGTTGGCGTCCTAGTGTTGGCACCCATTACGAATATGAAGATAGCGCCGGTGTCATCAATGACAAAACCCTGACCAGCGCGCGTCTGACCAGCCCGAACAAGAGAGATGAAAAAATCTGGGCCATCTCAGTCCTGACCGATAGACAGCGTATAGGCGATGAATTTACCAGCAATCGTCAAGCATTGATCGGCTCCTTCACTTACACGATGCGGCGCGTCGACAACATGATTGCGCCGAGGCGCGGTTATTTTGCATCGATAGATCTGGGCGTCGGCCCCAGCGGCCTCATCAACAAAAAAAGTCTGGCTCGCGTGGTCGGTCGCGCCACCTGGCTCTCACCTTACTACGGGCGTTTTCAAGCCATATTGCGTGGCCAGGTCGGCCAGGTATTCGGCGCTGACCGCGACACTGCGCCATCCGATTTATTGTTCCGCACCGGCGGCGATCAAACCGTACGCGGCTATGCCTACAACACATTAGGCGTCTCGCAGGATGGTGCGATAGTCGGTGGTACTGTCACCGCTGTCGTCAGCGCAGAACTGGTTTATCGCGTTACGCAAGAATGGGGTGCTGCCGTCTTTACCGATGCAGGTAACGCTGCCGACACATGGCACGACTTCCGTTTAAAACAAGGCAGCGGCATAGGTGCACGCTGGCGCAGTCCGATAGGCCCGGTCAATCTGGATTTGGCATACGGTCACGAAACCAAAGAACCGCGTCTTCACTTCTCTATCGGTTATGGCTTCTAACGATCAACAAGCGCCCAAGGGCCTCAAACGCAAACGCTTGCTACGCGTATTGCTGCCGCTTGTCCTCAGTGTCTGCCTGATCGTATTCGCCGGTCTGATATGGATGCTCAATAGCGAACGCGGTGCACAATTCGCGCTCGCTACTGCCAGCGATCTGTCTAACGGTACCTTGCAAGCTAAAGGGGTCAGCGGGCAGTTGAATGGCGCATTGCACGTCGATCAGTTCAGCATACATCTTGAGAATCAAAAGATAGTTCTCGACGACATTCAACTCAATAGCAAGTTGATGGAACTGCTGTTTGGCAAATTGCACATCACCTCGCTGCAAATCGGCAAGCTCGGCATCGTCAGCAAAATTGACCAAACTCCAGAGCCTTCCACGCTGCCGGAGAAAATCGCTTTACCCATACATTTGAAAATAGACCGAGTCAGAGTGCAAGGTGGTGACATTGCCTGGGGACCTGTCGATGTCATCAAACTCGGTGCATTCGCCTTCAATTTAAGCTTCGATGGCACGCGCTATAGTCTGAGTCTGGACCAACTCACTGCAAGCTCCGATGCCGGTGCAGCAGCTTTCAGCGGTGAATTTAAAGGCGAGGCAACGCTCTCAGCCATCAAACCGTATGCGCTACAAGCTTCCATCGTCAGCGATAGCGAAGCCATGATCGACGACCACAACAACGTCAGTGCAAACGGCCGTATTGACTTGCGCGGTTCACTGGCTGAAATCGCAGCCTCCATCAACTTCCACATCAATCAGGCATCGATCAAAGGCAACGCCATGCTGCGCCCTTTCGCTGATCAGATGCTGGGTGCTACGGATTTGTCGGCACAATCGCTGGACCTCTCCGATCTGGCGACAGAATTGCCGGAAACTGATCTCTCCATCCAGTTGCATGCAGCAGAAAACGGCGATGGCAAACTGACGATCAACAATGCCTCCGCTGGTTTGTATAACGAAAACCGCATTCCCTTAAGTAATCTGGTAGCCGAGTTCACACAAAAAGATAGTCAGTTCAATATCGATCATCTCGCTGCCAATCTCGGCAGTGTGCGCAAACCGGCTGGCAGCCTCAGTGGCAAAGGCCGTTACGCTAACGGCGCGCTGGCACTCACGCTGACTACCGATGCACTTGATCTACAAAAAATCGACCAACGCGTACGTGCCACCAAGCTCACCGGCAATCTTGAAGTGCAACACGTTGAGGGTAAACAAACCATCGCCCTTGCATTGAGCGAACCGCTCAAGAAAAACAAACTGACCCTCAACATGCACGCCATCGTGGCCGATGAGGAAGCCAATATCGATAGGATCGAATTGCGCGCCGGTGCCAGCGCCATCGATGCCTCTGCCCATATTGCATTGAGTGGAAAACAGCAATTCGATGCCAAAGGCACGATACGTAAATTCAATCTCAGTGATCTGGGCAACTTCCCGCAATTACCGGCACTGAGTCTGAATGGTGATTTCTCCGCCAAAGGCTTGCGTCAACCTACACTCGAAGCCGATGTCGCTTTCCGCATCCACGACAGCCAACTCGCAGGCCAACCATTAAGCGGCGAAGGCCAGGCGCAACTACGTGCTGAGACGCTAATACTGCCGAAATTATTATTGAACGCCGGTAGTAACCGGGTTAGTGCGCAAGGCAAGCTAGCCGGTAATGATGCACGTATTACCTTCGCCGTCGATGCGCCAGCACTGGAACAACTCGGTTCCGGCTTTTCCGGCGCGATGCAAGTCAATGGAGAAGTACGCGGCAAGGTGCAACAACCGCGCCTCAATGCGGAATGGAAAGGCAGCAAACTACGCATGCCGGGCAATGTCAGTCTCGCCGAGACGCAAGGCAAGGCTGATATCAGCATCAATCGCACTACGGGATTGATCAGCAACGCCACTGTCAATGCAACGGCACAGGGCTTGAATCTGGCTGCGCAAAAAATCGCCAAACTGAGCATGCAGGCGCAATTCGCCATGCAAGCCAATGCGCCTGTTGCTATCAATGTGCGTGCCGATGGTATCGACGGTACACAACTGCGCGCAGAAAATTTCACCCTCAATGTCAGCGGCACGACGGCGCAACATGGTTTGACTGCAGCTCTGGTCGAACGCGAACAGAATTGGAAATTCAATGCCAGCGGCGGCGTGAAAGATTTGGCGCGTAATCCAAGCTGGCAAGGCAGCATCAATAGTCTCGATGCCACAGGTCACCTCACTGCCAAGTTGGCCGCACCTGCTGCCTTGCTCATTTCGCAGAAGCAGGTGCAACTGGATCAGTTCAAACTGAACGTCAACAATGCCGTCATCGCGATCGAACAATTCATGCGCAATGATCGCAACATTGTTACCCGCGGCAAATTCGAGCACGTGCAAGTCAGTGAATTGCTGCGCTATCTCAATCCAGAACTTCCTCTCACCGCCGACCTCACGTTAGGTGGTGACTGGGATTTCAAGATAGCTGATCGCCTCAACGGTAAATTCAATATGCGTCGTGAAAGCGGCGATGTCGTGATGCGTGGCAGCCGTTCTGCTGCACTCGGCCTGACCACATTGAACGCAAACGCCACTGCAGATAACGGCCGCATTAGCGTCGCGCTGCTTACGGAAGGCAAGCAAACGGGCAACATCGCTGTCAACCTCAACACCACGATGGGTAGCGGCAGTACGCGCTTCTCCATCGCACCGAATGCGCCGCTCGCCGGTAACGCACGCATCAATGCGCCGACACTGGGATGGTTAGGCTCATTGATCTCGCCATCCTTGATTACAGAAGGCAGCATAAAAGGCGACATTGCACTGGAAGGCACTTTCGGTAATCCACGCCTAGGTGGAAAAATCGATGCCGATGGATTGCGCCTGCTCTTTACCGATACCGGCGTCGATCTGAAGCAAGGCGTATTGCGTAGCGAATTTCAAGGTAATCAACTTCTCATCCACAGCCTCAGTTTTCAAAACGGTGGCAGCCTGACGATTGCCGGTCCACTCAGCTTGATCCGTGAGCAACTGAATCTCGAACTCACCGTCAAGGCATCCAAATACAAACTGATAGACCGATCAGATCGCCAAATCGTCATCAGCGGCGACAGCGTGCTCGGCTGGCATGAAGGAAAAGCAAAAGCGAACGGCAAGTTTGAAATCAACTCCGGCCTCTTCGATGTCGGCTCAGTCGATGTTCCCGAACTATCGGACGATGTCGTCATCGTTGGCCAAAATGCCAAGCAAGGAGCCAAGACTGCAGTTGCGCTCGATCTGAGCATCAGTCTGGGGGAAGGCATACGCTTGCGCGGTCGCGGCATCGATGGCTTGCTGGTCGGACAAATCAATTTGCTCGCCAATGCCGGTGAAACATTGCGTGCACAAGGTACTTTACGCATTGCATCCGGCACGTTCAAAGCGTACGGACGTGAGCTGAAAATAGAACAAGGTTTGTTGCGCTTCAGCGGCCCGCTGAACAATCCTGCGCTTGATATTCTCGCCATGCGTCGTGGGCTGGAAGTGGAAGCTGGCGTCTCGGTACGCGGTACCGTACTCGCACCGCGCATTACGCTGGTATCTGAACCAACTGTAGCGGATGCAGAAAAATTATCGTGGCTGGTATTGGGCCGTGCATTATCCAGCGCTGGCGATAGCGATATCAGCGCGCTGCAAACGGCAGCCAGCTCGCTCCTTACGCAAGGTGCCGCCAGCGGTTTGCAATCACAAATCGCCACTGCATTCGGGCTGGACGATTTCAGCATCGGTACCAGCGATAGCAGCCTGCAAGAACGCATCATCACACTCGGCAAGAAAATATCAGCGCGTCTTTACGTCAGCTATCAACAAGGGCTGCAAAGTGCCAGCAGCGTCTTGCTGTTGCGCTACACCTTGACGCCACGCATCACGGTTGAAGGTGAAGCGGGAACGCGCAGTGCACTCTCCATGTTCTACAACTTTGCGTTCGACTGATGCGATTGATGTAAATCCGGCAAGTCGGCTAAGACATGGCAGAACTGCATTGAAACTGATATAACAATGCTATTGCGCATGTTTTCGTGTTGAAACCGAAAGACATGCACGCAGGGAAGTATTTCATCCTGCCGCTCACGCTTACCAATAATCTGGAGAAATCGTATGTCAAGCAACGCTAACGCAGATGACAGTTCGCATGAGACCACACCCGAGCCTTTTATCATCAACGAGGCAGCTCCGCATCGCATCGTCATAGTAGGTGGCGGCGCTGGCGGTTTGGAACTGGCAACCACGCTGGGCAACAAACTCGTTAAAAGTGGACGCGTCAGCGTCGTGCTGGTCGATCGTTCCTCGACCCATATCTGGAAACCCTTACTGCATGAAGTTGCCGCAGGCAGCATGGACGCCAACTCGCATCAACTCGAATATGCCGCACAGGCGCGCTGGCATCGCTTCGTCTTTCAACCAGGTGAACTGAAAGGCCTGGATCGCGAGCGAAAAACAATTACTGTCGGCAATCTGGTCGATGACGATGGCATCGAGTTATTGCCGCAACGTGAAATCAAGTACGACACATTGATCCTGTCGATAGGCAGCATCACCAATTTCTTTAATGTGCCCGGCGCAGAAAAGAATGCGATCTCTATCGATAGCATGCATCAGGCAGAACATTTCCGCCGCCGCATGATCGGACTGTGCGTACGTGCAGATCAGGCGCAATCGCAACTCAACATCGCCATCATCGGTGGCGGTGCAACCGGCGTAGAACTCTCGGCAGAGTTGCGCAATACCGCCGAAGTATTAGGCGCATACGGTTTGCACAACCTTGATCCGCATCGCGATATCCGCATCACTGTCATCGAAGCGGCACCACGCATACTGTCGGCATTGCCGGAACGCGTATCGGTCAAAACGACGGAATTGCTGAACAGACTGGATGTCGATGTGCTCACCGATGCCAAGGTATCGGAAGTGCAGGAACATGCGGTGTTGCTGGCGAACGGTACACAAATACCAGCCGATCTGACTGTATGGGCGGCCGGCATACGGGCACCACAGATACTCAGCGAATTGGGATTGCCGGTTAATCGTCTTGGTCAGATCGTAGTATCTCGCACCTTGCAGACTGAAATCGATCCGAACATTTTTGCCTTCGGCGATTGTGCTGCCTGTCCATGGCCGGAGAAAAACAGTACGATCCCGCCGCGCGCGCAATCAGCGCATCAGCAAGCCAGCTTCCTGTTCAATGCGCTGAAGAAACGTTTGGATAATCAAGAGCTGCCGCTGTTTGAATATCGCGATCTGGGTTCGCTCGTATCGCTGGGACGTTTCGATGCAGTCGGCAATCTGATGGGACCGTTGATCGGTCGCGCGATGTTTATTGAAGGTGTGCTGGCACGCTTGCTTTATATCTCGCTCTACCGCATGCATTTGGTCGCGCTACACGGTGTGATACGTACTTGCGCCGATACGGTAGCTCATTGGTTACGACGCAAAACATCACCTCGTGTGAAATTGCACTAAACACATCACAATTCTCAAGCTTGTAGCAAAAAAACGAAATGCTTTATAATCGCCGCTGCCTTCCAACATTAGGCAGCGGCAATTACTTAGAGCAAAATGGTCGCGACTTTTTTCTGAAACTGCTGCTACACTTTCGGCAGTCAAATTTATAAAACGGTATCTCCGTTAAGAACAACTGTCTTATTCGCTGCTGCGCCGGGTGCTGCTTTGCAAACATCGCGACACAGCAAATCGGATGACGCTTGCCACTGTGCAAGCCACCGCATCCAGCACAATCTGTGAATAACACTGATCGATCAAGCATTCGGTCGCCATGCTGTACTGTCACCAGTATTAACAAGGCATCCTGCTTCAACAATGTGTGTCGTTTCATCTTTCTGAAACGCCCTCTTTTTAAATTGTCGGGAACTACATGACATCACATAGTTTTTTTCCGTCCATGCCGCATGCACTGAATGTACTCACTGCCACTGGTTTGATCCTGATCGCCGGTATATTGGGTGCACATTTTCTGCGTCGCATATTTCCGCAAATACCGGCGATTACCTGTTACGTCCTGACTGGTCTGCTAATCGGACCATCTGCATTGAATCTGATCGACGTCTCGGTACTGAGTGAAATCAGTGTGCTGGTTGATCTCGCGCTTGGTCTGGTTTTATTTGAACTAGGTCGCCGCGTTGATTACAAATGGTTGCTGCGTGAAAGAGGTTTGCTCATCACCGGCGTGTTGCTGAGTCTGGTTACCTTCTTCGCTCTGTTCCTGTTGTTGACGCAATTCGGTATCAGCAAACTGGTGGCCAGCATGGTCGCCGCACTGGGCATGGCGACCTCGCCTGCCGTGATTCTGAATGTAGTACGCGAAGTAAAAGCAGAAGGCCAACTGACCGAACGCATGTTGAATATTGTCGTCATCGGCAACGCGCTCGCCTTCATCATCTTCTCGATGGGCCTGGCGGCCGTGCATGTGGAATATGAAGCCGGCTGGGAAAGTTATATTCTGCATCCCTTGTATCTGCTGCTAGGTTCAGCCGCGCTCGGCTGGATCATGAGTCGCCTGCTGGTCTGGATAGGTCAATGGCTGGGCCGCGATAGTCAGGCACAGTTAATCCTCGTTCTGGCACTGATTGCCGGCACCGTCGGCATCGGCGTCATGCTCAATCTGTCCGCCTTGATTGCCTTGCTGGTATTCGGCATTGCCAGCCGCAGCTACGATGCGCGGCATGCCATCGTCGAACCTGATTTGAGCCAATTCAGCGGCTTGTTTTATGTCGCACTGTTCGTGTTTGCCGGTGCCAAATTGGAACTGTCGTACTTGCTGACGCTATGGCCGGCCGTTCTCGCGTTCATCGCCTTGCGCCTGTTCATCGCGATGACGATGACAACGGCCATGGCGCGTATCAACGGCGTCACTTTACGCAAAGGTGCCTTGCTCGGTTTGGGTCTGGTGCCACTCTCCGGCTTCAACATCATCATGGTGCAACATGCAGTCGGTTTTTATCCGCAGTTCGGCTCGCAATTAGCCGCGCTGGTGGTATCGATACTCGTCATCCTGGAACTCATAGGCCCCATCTGCACGCGCTATGCGCTGGTTGCATCGGGTGAAGCAAAGCAATAAACAAGGAAATCTACATGCTGGAATTCAATAACTCGACACCGCTGACCATGGGTGTAGAACTGGAACTGCAAATCGTCAACCGACGTGATTACAATTTGACGCGTGGTTCCAGCGATCTGCTGGTCATCATTAACAAGATTGACCACGGTTACGACATCAAGCCGGAAATCACCGAGAGCATGATCGAGATCGCGACCTCTGTGCATACCGATCACAAGGAAATGTTGACCGAGCTGACCGCCATGCGCACCTTGCTGGTCAGCGCTGCAGAAAAACTCAATCTTGGTCTGGCCGGTGGCGGTGCCCATCCATTCCAGCATTGGGAAGATCAGCGCATTTATCCTTCCGATCGCTATCAGCTCGTCTCCGAGTTATACGGTTATCTGGCCAAGCAGTTCACCGTGTATGGTCAACACATACATATCGGTTGCCCTAGTGGCGATTCAGCAATACGTTTGGCGCACATGCTGGCGCGCTACATTCCACACTTCATCACGATGTCTGCATCGTCACCGTTTTATCAAGGTGTGGATACCTCATTCCAATCATCACGCCTGACCAGCATCAATGCATTTCCATTGAGTGGTTACATGCCCTTCGTTACTGACTGGGATAGCTTCAATGCCTATTTCGACAAGATGTCGAAGCTGGGTATTGTTGCCAGCATGAAGGATTTCTATTGGGACATTCGTCCTAAACCAGAATACGGCACAGTCGAAATTCGCGTCTGCGATACGCCGTTGGCAATAGAAACAGCCGTCGCACTGGCCGGTTACGCACAAACCTTGAGCAAATATTTCTTCGCGCAGCAAGAACTGCAACCGGCGCAAGACACCTACCTGACTTATTCGTACAATCGTTTCCAGGCTTGTCGCTTCGGCTTGAACGGTACCGTGATCAAACCTATCTGCGGTACGCAGTTATCCATCAAGGAAGACATCCTGCAAACGTTTGACATGCTCAAGGACGTAGCGGAAGAATTGGGCACAACTGAAGCGATCGAATTATTGCGCAACCGCATATTGTCAGCCCCATCCGATGCCGACTGGCTTCGTGCCTGCTATGAGAAAAGTGGTTCGCTGAGCGATGTTGTCCGCCAGCAAAGCGCTGTGTGGATGGCGCAATAAACATTCACCTGTTCTACTCGCCTCAATTTCCCTCTACATTCCTCTCACCCTTGTAAGCGCATTCCCACAGCAGAATCGGAAAACCACCGATTCTGCAATGTTAGTAATTACTCCACAATCGACTCTGTATAAAGCCGCACACTGTTTTAACAGAGGAGAAGTGAATGACGGACGGATTGAATGTATGTGACAACGTCGTCGGCTTGCCGACCCCGAACACACACAGAATGACCGTGTTGCAAGCGCAAGGTGACGCACAGAATATTCCACTCAGCAAACTCGCACGCTGTGGCGATCTGTATGCTGCATCGGAACCGATGCAGAATTTATTTCAAATGATAGGCAAGGTTGCACCAACCAGTGCCAATGTCTTGATCGCGGGTGAAAGCGGTACCGGCAAGGAATTGGTCGCACAAGCCATCCATCAACTCAGCAAGGAAGCAGACAAACCATTTGTCGCCTTGAATTGCAGTGCCGTGTCGCCGCAACTGATAGAAGCAGAATTATTCGGTCATGAACGCGGCAGCTTTACCGGTGCGGTGCGCATGCAAAAAGGCTGCTTTGAACGTGCTAATGGCGGCACACTGTTTCTGGATGAAGTGACGGAAATGTCGCTGGACATGCAAGTCAAACTCTTACGCGTGCTGGAAAGCAATCGCTTTTGCCGTATCGGTGCCGAAGAAGAAACCGAAGTCAAAGTACGCGTAGTCGCCGCTACCAATCGCGATCCGATAGAAGCAATGAATAGCGGCATCTTGCGCAGCGATCTTTTCTATCGCCTGGCAGTCTTTCCACTCAATCTCCCACCTCTACGTGAACGCGACGAAGACATCGGCTTGCTCGCCACCCTCTTCCTCGGGCAACTCAATGAAGAAGATGGCAACAGCAAGGTCTTCTCCAAAGCCTCATGGCGTTTGTTGAATGAATACACATGGCCAGGCAATGTGCGTGAATTGAAGAATGTCGTGCATCGCGCCTATATCATGGCCGAGCAAGAACTCGATATCTTGCCAGCGGTTAACCCTGTCAAAACCATGGTCAGTGACCAAGTCGGCGACTGCGTCACGGTCCAACTTGGCAGCAAGCTGGCAGACGCAGAACAACGCCTGATTTACGCCACGCTGGGGCACTGTGGCGGCAATAAGACTTTGACCGCCGAGGTGTTAGGTGTGAGCCTGAAAACCCTTTACAATCGACTGAATGAATACCAAGCAAAGCTGTTCTTGGGTGATGTCATTCCACATGCGCGACCCTATGGCATACAAAGTCGCAATCAGTGATCGGTTAGGCGTGTACTCACAATGATAAAAATTTTGGTAGTCGATGACCATGCAGTAGTACGAGCCGGAGTGCAATATTTCATTGCCCAGGTTCCTGACATGACGATCGAGGGTGAAGCTGCTACGGCACAGGAAGCCATACGTTTGGTTCGCGCGCAAGATTGGGATATCGTTTTGCTCGATATCAATATGCCGGACAAAAGCGGTGTGGAAGTACTGAAGCAGATCAAGCGCGAGAAGCCGGAGTTACCTGTACTGATTTTGAGCATGCATCCGGAAAGTCGCTACGCCGTGCAGATACTGCGCAGCGGTGCCAGCGGATACGTACAGAAAGAAGCGCTGGCGGAAGAATTGGTGAATGCGATACAAACGATCTTGCGCGGTCATAAGTACATCAGCCATACCGTTGCAGAATTACTGACGACAGAACTCGATACCAATGCAGAAAAACCTTTGCATGAAACTTTATCGAAACGTGAATACGAAATTTTCTACAAGTTGTGCCAGGGTCATGGCGTAACCAAGATTGCCGACGAACTTTGTCTGAGTGTGAAAACCGTCAGTACTTATCGCGCCCGTGTTTTGCAAAAGATGAATATGGAAAATAACGCCGGCATTATTTATTACGCAATCAAACAAAACCTGATCGACTAGACATCGCTACTGAATTTTATAAAAAGCGTGCAATGATTTTCCGAGACAGCAGTCAGAAATTTTTAATAGCGGTTGAAAAATGAGCCAAGCGACGAATATTTTGACAGATACAGGTAGTCATCCACTGCGGGTATTTTTAGTGGAAGACTCACTGGATGTGCGCGAACTGATGATAGAGAATCTGGCGATGATTCCAGGTGTCGTTGTAGCTGGCGTGTCGGAATCAGAAGGCGATGCACTCAATCAATTGAATGCGCTTCCCTACGATGTACTGATCGTTGATATTCAACTGAAAAAAGGCAATGGCATCAATCTATTGCGCCAGATATCGGAAAGAACCAAGGTACCGAATACCTTGAAGATCATCTGCAGCAACAATGCCACCGAAGTTTTCCGTCGCGTCGGGCGGCAATACGGCGTCAATCATTTCTTCGACAAGACGTCCGAATTTCCCCAATTGTTTGAATTGCTGAAAAACCTGAGCTGCGCCAATCTGGAATACAACGCGCGCGCCTGAGCTTCAATCCGCCTTCTGCGTCAGCTGATCTGCCTGCTTGGCATTTTCAGACTCTTCGTTCGATTCACTCGCAATATCTTCAGCCGTCTTCATATTCGCAGCTGTTTTCGGGATAGTGATCACTATCGTCGTCCCCCTGCCTTGCGCTCCGCCTCCAACCCGTACTGAACCACCCAGATAACCTGCCCGCTCACGCATGCCACGCAAGCCGTGCGTGACCACATCTGTCGGCTGTCCTTGCGGAATGCCGATACCGTTATCACGTACCGTGAGTACGATTTCATCGTCTGTGTCATCCAGTATCACATCGACATGCGTCGCCTGCGCGTGCTTGGCAATATTATTCAATGCCTCCTGCACCATGCGGAACAAGGCAATATCCACGCGCGGGGCATACACCAATTGGTCGTCAGGCAAGCTCGCATTACAAATTACGCCTGAGTATTTTTCAAACTCAGCCGCCTGCTCGGCAATCGCAATCTTGACGCCGAACACATCCAGCTTGTCGGGGCGCAAACCATTCTGAATCCGGCGCGTCGCATCGGTAATCGAACTCAGCAAAGCCTTGATCTTGAGCGAACGCTCAGTAAATTTTGGCTCCGGTGGCATCTGCTGAAACACCATGGACAAATGCATATTGAGTGCAGTTAATGCCGAACCAAGGTCATCATGCAACTCACGTGCAATCGCGTGCTTCTCTTCTTCCCGCGTTGTTTCCAGATGGCCTATCAGTTCGCTGACCTCAAAGGTGCGCGCTGCAACCAGTGCTTCCAATTGCGTCTCATGCGCCTTCAAGGAATCTTCCATGCGCTTGCGTTCGGTGATATCCGTGCTAATACCGACCAAGCCCATGATTTCACCGTTGGCATTCAGCCATGGCGCCTTGGTTGAATGCAGCGTACGTATCCCGTACGGGAAACGAATCGTGCTTTCAAATACCCGAGGCTGACCACTCTCCATCACGCTTTGATCTTCCTGATTGATCAATTCGGCATCGGCTTTCTTCGGATAAAGATCGACGCTACGAAAACCAATCACCTGATCATGGTCCTTCGCAAGCAAACGTAATTTGGCCGGATTCGCAAACACCATGCGTCCAGCACTATCCTTGACGAAAATCGCATCCGGCGTGTTGTCGCTCACCGCGCGCAGCAATGCATTACTCTCTGCCAGCGCCGCTTCGCCCTGTTGCCGGCCCTCATATTCGCGATTCAACAAGGCTGCTGTACGGCAGAACATGATGAACAAGAGCGAACTACTCAGCAAGATCAATAAAGGCGAAGCTTTGTCCGCATCGTACAAGCGATTCTGTACACCCCATTTAATTGCGAAATCGAGGAAGACTAACAAGAGCAAGCTGTTCGGTAGCAAGCGTCGCAGCAACGGCCCGCCTGGCGAAGTACTGTTCCACAAACTCATCAAACGATGATGAGGACGCGCCGACAATATGCCTAGCGCAAGAATAAAGAAAATAATCGAGATGAATGGTGTGACCGTATGCGCCGCATTCAGCTCATCAACCGACATCACGTTATAGAGATGCCCGATCAGGGGTATCCCCATCACACCGGCCAGGATGAAGGCACCATACTCGGATGGATAGTGATCGCGTGCAGTACGATAGTCCAGCAACAGCAGACTCAACCCGGCCAGCGTAAAGCCTAGTGCTGGCAGCGGTGCCATCTTCACAAAATAAGATTTATATCCGCCCTCTGCCAAACGAGGGAACAGATGATCAATACCGACCTGCAGACCGAATGAATACTGTGCCAGCGTCGACAAACCCAACAAGGCTACACAAAGCGCCAATACGGATGCCAGCACTGCAACAACTGTCTTTGCCCGACCATCCAATATATGGAATGAACGTAATAACAGCGCCAATCCTGCCAGCACAAAAGCGACGGCTGTATTCGCCTGAATCGGCACAATATCGGAGAGACGATAATTCAGCACCCAAAGATCCTGCTGCACATTCGTCATGGCAAGTGCCCCTACTGCCATCATCAGCAATGAAGACAGGAAAGGTGCAGACAAGGTGCGACATCCCAAAGATCGGAACATGAAGTACTCCATTGCAAATGAGATGATGGCTATCGAAATCGATGCATGTTCCCGCTTGGTGCTTTCCACCGAATTGCGAACATACTACTCAGCTATCTTTTCCGCTTTTGTTCTGATGGGCGTTCCGGCGAAACTGAATATTTTTCGCTGACGCATCTATCATAAGGACACGTCGCGCTTTCCTGCCCGAATATTTTATTATTGCTTTGAACCAGCATAGCAGCATCCATCACGACTGCAAACCAAGGCATACCTTCGGCAGTATCCGCACTGCATGCACTGCAGCAGAAAAAGATAGTCTGGTCAGATACCCATGGAATGAAATGGTTCCAGACAAGGAACACATTGCCACTCGACATCTCTCCCAGTTGAAAACATCTCTACGCTTTTCAACACATCGCTGAAATCATCAGATTTGTATTACCCAACTCCATTTCCATTGCGCAATAAAACTCTTCTTTTCCCACATGTAGCGTTTGCAACCTACCCTAGAGCATTTACAAAATAACTGTAAAACACTCGTAAGTCATTGATTTTTAGTAAATAAAACCTGGCCTCTGGCTTGCATAGAGTAAGGCAGGCACTTTCGCCGTTAATCGAAAATTTCGCAAAAGGAGAATGCTATGAATTGGGACGTTATCGCAGGTAACTGGAAGCAACTCAAAGGCAATGTGAAAGAACAGTGGGGCAAACTCACTGACGATCACCTCGATACGATTGCCGGAAAGCGCGACCAGCTCGCAGGAAAAATTCAAGAAGCTTATGGCGTCAGCAAAGATGAGGCCGAAAAGCAAATCAAGTCATTCGAAGAGCGCAATCGCAATGACAAACGCTTTATGTAAGGTCGATGACCAGGAAGGACACCATGCAGTTGCATGACGTACTTCATCGACAGCATCAATACTTTTATTCACAACAAAAAGGACACACGATGAAAAAAATCATCTCAATGATCGTCATGACCACCGCCAGTTTTGGTTTCATTGCCGCTGCGCATGCGGCTTCAAGCGAAGCAAAGGCAAGCTACGATGCGACCAAGACGAGTGCAGAAGCCGATTACAAGGCAGCGCGTGCCGCTTGCGACAGCATGAAAGGTAACGCCAAAGATGTATGCCTAGAAGAAGCCAAGGCTACGCAAGTGAAAACTACGGCCGAGGCTGAGGCCACGTATAAAGGCACGCCTCAAGCCCATCAACAAGCACGTATCGATATCGCTGATGCCAACTACAAGGTTGCTAAAGAAAAATGCGATGACCTTGCCGGCAACAAGAAAGATGTTTGCGTGAAAGAAGCCAAAGCAGCTCAGACAGCTGAAGTGGCTGATGCGAAAGCAGCAAAAGCTGCCAAATAATCTGACGCCTACACAGGCAACATCTTCACAAGATGTCCAATTAATCTAAAAATTGTCGCGCGGCCTTGGCAAAAACTCTTGCCGAGGCCGCATTTTTATTGCGTAACTGAATCAGCCAGGGTGAATCATGTCTTGCGGTTTCACCCAGAGATCGAATTCTTCGCTCGTGACAAATCCAAGTGCAATCGCCGTTTCCTTCAAATTAGTCCCATCGTGATGCGCCTGCTTGGCAATCTTCGCGGCCTTGTCGTAACCGATATGTGGTGCCAATGCGGTCACCAGCATCAGGGAGCGCTCCATCAGATCGGCAATGCGATCACGATTGGCGACTATGCCTTGCGCGCAATGTTCATCGAAGCTGTGTATGCCATCCGTCAACAGGCGCACGCTCTGTAAAAAATTGTGCACCATTAAAGGCTTGAAGACATTCAATTCAAAATTGCCGGATGCACCGCCAAAGTTGATCGCCACATCGTTACCAAAGACCTGACAGCACAACATCGTTACTGCTTCGCTCTGCGTCGGGTTGACCTTGCCCGGCATGATGGAACTGCCCGGTTCATTCTCAGGAATACTCAATTCACCCAGACCGGAACGTGGACCAGATGCCAGCCAGCGCACATCGTTGGCGATCTTCATCATCGTTGCCGCCAGTGTCTTCAAGCCGCCATGCACGCTGACCATGGCATCGTGTGCCGCTAATGACGCGAATTTGTTCGCTGCGCTTTTGAAACTCAAACCGGTGCGCTTGGTCAATTCAGCCGCTACCCGTTCGCCAAACTCTGGATGCGTATTCAAACCAGTGCCGACTGCAGTGCCACCTACAGCCAATTCCTGCAAAGGCGACAGCAAGACGGCGATGCTGCATGCAGAATGTTCCAGCTGCGCGGCGTAACCGGAGAACTCCTGTCCCAGCGTAAGCGGCGTCGCATCCTGCAAGTGTGTGCGCCCGATCTTGACGACATCGGCAAACTCGCTGGCCTTGCTATTGAGCGTGCGATGCAGACTTTGCGTCGCCGGCAACAGCTTGTTGACTACCGCAAGGCTGGACGCCACATACATCGCGGTAGGGAAGATATCGTTGGATGATTGACCAAGATTGACGTCATCATTCGGATGAACCAAGCGCTTCTCGCCACGTTCGCCGCCCAGCAGTTCAGATGCGCGATTCGCCAGCACTTCATTCATATTCATATTGCTCTGCGTGCCGGAGCCGGTTTGCCACACTGCCAGCGGAAATTCATGTGGATACTTGCCGGCGATGACTTCTTCCGCCGCATTCGCTATCGCCTGCGCTTTCTCTTTGCTCAATTTACCCAAGGCCAGATTCACCACGGCTGCAGCACGTTTAACTTCAGCCAGCGCCACGATCAATTCCTGCGGCATCTTTTCAGTAGATATTTTGAAATGTTCGAGCGAACGCTGTGTTTGCGCACCCCACAAGCGTTGGCTTTCCACTTCTATAGGGCCGAATGTGTCGCGTTCTATACGTGTCGTCATGAGGTGATCCTGATTTATCGAGTGAAGGAGTAAAACTACTGCAATAAGGCTACTGCAAAATATCCTGAAGCGCATGGCGTCCGACTAAGCATGCTTGGCTACCTCGTACATACGATATCAGACAGCAACAAACGCATATTGATATTCAAAAAAATTAGACTGAATCCGTTTTTAATTATCTTAGAATCTTATTGCAATACATCAACTTTTTCCTATCTCGCTTGCGCTGTATCCACACACATCCGGCAATAGCCCGTGCATCACCTCTGTTTGCACCTAACGCATTAATCGAAGCGATCTCCGTATGGAACGTATCATCCGCAAAGTGCATGGCATCAACTTCAGTCTGCTACAGGCTGGCATCAATGCGCTCGTTGCGCCTATTGCCAACAGCGTACGCAAGCATCTCGCTGGCAAGAAAAACGCCTATTTAAGCGATTCGACTGCGGATAGCCTACTGTCGGCTGACAAGATAGTCTGGGTATTGCGCATCCCCGATGGTCAAGTAGTGTACGCCAGCAAAACCGTAGAACCGCTCTATGGCAACTCACCAGAACGCTTCTATGCTCACGAAAATTTGTGGCTGGAGAATACGGCACCGTCAGATAGAGAACAGGCCCGCGCCATCCTGACAACAATCGCGCAAGAGCAACATCAGACCTTGCGCTTGCGCATCAACCGCGCAGATGGCAGCCCACGCTGGATCGAATACCACGCACATTTCATCCCCGACACCGATGGTCGCAACGGCCATGTCAAGTTGATCGGTACAGACATCACCACCCGCCATCATCTGGAAATCGCCCTCGCCCGCAGCAATCGCGCATTACGTGCCATACACGATTGCGAAGGCATCATTTCAGAAGCAGCGGATGAAAACGCACTGCTGCAAGGGATTTGCGATGTAGTCACCGCCACCGGTTATCGCATGGCATGGGCCGGCATCCTGGCCAAGGATGGCGCTATTGTTCCTATCGGTTTGACGCAGGAACATCAAGGTTATCTCGATGCTTTGAAAGTGCCATTGCAAGCCGGCGGCAAAGGCACCATCGCCATCAACAAGGCTCTGCAAACCAAGCGCCCTGCCGTCGCCAATTATTTTGCCAACGACACCAGCCCTACACCTTGGCGCGAAGAAGCAATGAAACGCGGCTTCTATTCCAAACTTGTACTGCCCATGGGTGATGGCGATGCCATCATCGGCGTATTCAACGTTTATGCATCCGAACCTGATGCCTTCGATGCACAGGAAGTCGCTTTGCTGGTCAATCTGGCACAACGCGTCACAGTAGAGATACGCGCGCATCGCGATCGCAATGGTCGGCAAGTAGCAGAAGCAGCCTTGCGCCTACGTGAACGCGCGATTGAATGCAGCGCCAATGCCGTCATCATTTCCAGCGCGCGTGCGCCTGACTTCGCCATTGAATATGTGAATCCTGCATTCGAACGCATCACCGGCTATACCGCAGAAGAAGCCATAGGTCGCAGCAGTAATTTTTTGCTGGGCAACGACCACGAACAACCCGGTCTGCATGCAATACGCGTGGCACTCACAGAGAAGCGTGAAGGCAAGGCTGTCTTACGCAACTACCGCAAAGATGGCTCCCTGTTCTGGAACGATCTCTACATCGCTCCCGTCACCGATGACGATGGCAAAACCACGCACTTCGTCGCGGCCATGAGCGATATCACGCCGATGAAGCAGTACGAAACAACGCTGCATCGTTTGGCCAGCCACGATGTATTGACTGGCTTGCCGAATCGCGCGCTGCTGCAAGACAGATTGGAAAATGCCATCGCTTATTCTTCCAGAAACGGACATGGCGTCTGGGTAGTGCTGGTCGATCTGGATCGCTTCAAGTTCGTCAACGACACCATGGGTCATCAGGCTGGTGATGTTTTACTGAAGATCATCTCAGATCGTCTGCAAGCATCCGTGCGCGAATCCGATACCGTCGCCCGACTGGGTGGCGATGAATTCGTATTGGTACTGCCGGAATGTGGCGACGGCCCATCTGGTTACTCGTCCGATGTCATACAGCGCATCATGGAAGCAGTCGTCAAACCACTGACCATACAAGGCAGTGAATTTTTCCTGAGTTGCAGCATGGGAATAGCCGTGTATCCCAACGATGGCGCCGATCCGACCACGCTAATCGCACACGCTGATGTCGCCATGTATAGATCCAAGGAATTGGGACGCAACAACTCCCAGTTCTACACGCCAGCAATGAACGATCAGGCGCTGGAACGCCTGCGTATAGAAAGAGAGTTGCGCCACGCGATAGAACTGAATGAACTGGTTCTGCACTACCAACCACAAGTCGATCTGCACAGCGGTGCTATCGTCGGGCTGGAAGCATTGGTGCGCTGGAATCATCCTATCCTCGGCATGGTGCAACCCGGCAGCTTCATCAGTCTGGCGGAAGAAACCGGCCTCATCATTCCTATCGGCGCATGGGTGTTGCAAACCGCGTGCAAACAAGCCAAGGCATGGCATGAGATGGGATTTACCAATCTGCGCATCGCAGTCAATCTATCGGCCCGACAATTCACACAAGCCATTTTGCTGGAATCGATCACGACCACGTTGCAAGAAACGGGGTTGGCGCCGCACTTCCTGGAAATAGAATTGACCGAGAGTTCAGTGATGGCCGATATCGAACGCAATATCCTGACCTTGCACGATCTCAAGTCTCTAGGCATACAATTATCGGTAGATGATTTCGGCACCGGACATTCCAGCCTTGCTTATCTGAAGCGCTTCCCTATTGATACCTTGAAGATAGACCGCTCCTTCGTGCGTGACATCGCCATCAATCAAGATGACGCATCCATCGTTTCCTCCATCATCTCCCTTGCACACAATCTGAAATTGAACGTGATTGCAGAAGGCGTAGAGACGGAAAGTCAGATGGATATCTTGCGCGAACAAGGTTGCAATGAAATGCAGGGTTATTACTTCTGCAAGCCGCTCCCTTCAGATCAAATCGAATCTCTGCTCTTCAATGAACGCATGGAGCGCACTGCTGCGCTCGTGCACTAACAGTTCCCCCATCCTCTTCGCAGCACATTTTTCGCATGTGCTTATACCAAAATCGGCTTATGCGAAAACCGATGATCCATCGACGAAGAGATTCGTTCCGTTAAGTCTAGTGAGTCGTTAATCTTATTCCTGACAACGATAAGGCTTGAGCGATTGAATCAACGCGGCTTGTGCGATCGATGTACGCACAAGCGCACATCACGATCCAGCAACCGTCTCCCGCAATCTCAAATCCGACACGAATTTTCCACCGCTTGGCACACCGTATTCAGTGTCTGGCTTAACTATTCAAGGTAGAACATGGATCGTAGAATTTTTATCAAAAGCACTGCATTGCTTTCCCTCGCTGGTCTGGCATCGGGCGTTTCCCTCTCGGCTCATGCAGCAAACGCACCTGAAGAAATTCGTCTCGACTATGCGTACTACTCGCCGACCAGTCTGGTCTTGAAGCACTTCGGCTGGCTGGAAGAACAAGTCAAAGCTAGCGGCATCAAAGTCAAATGGACGCTGTCGCAAGGCAGTAACCGTGCGCTGGAATACCTGAGCGCCAACAGTATCGATTTCGGCAGCACCGCCGGTCTGGCTGCAGTCTTGTCTCGCGCCAACGGCAATCCGATCAAGAGCATTTATGTATATTCGCGTCCTGAATGGACTGCGCTCTTGGTGCCTAAAGATTCGCCTATCAAAACCGTAGCTGACCTCAAAGGCAAGAGAATCGCGGCCACCAAAGGCACCGATCCTTACCTCTTCCTGTTGCGCACACTGAAAGCAAACGGCCTTAAAAAATCCGATGTGGAAATCGTCCACCTGCAACACGCCGATGGTCGTGCTGCATTGGAAAGCGGTCGCATCGATGCATGGGCCGGACTCGACCCACACATGGCGTCCAGCGAATTGCAAGCCGGCTCACGTCTCTTGTATCGCAATGTGGCCTTCAATACCTACGGTTTCCTGAACGTGACGGAAGACTTTGCGAAGAAATATCCCGAGCAAGTGAAGCAAGTGCTGATCGCTTATGAACGCGCACGCCAGTGGATATTGGCCAACCCACGTGAGGCATCGCAAATCCAGGCTGATGAAGCAAAAATTTCTCTGGCCGTCGCCAAGGTGCAATTGAACCGTACTGACTTCTCCAACCCATACATCGGCCGTGAGCATCGCGAAGCATTGCAAGCAGCAGCACCGATTCTGCTGCAGGAAGATCTGGTTAAAAAAGGAACTGACTTGAACAAGGTCATCAACGATTTGATCGATCCCAGCTTTGTGCAAGCCATCGCCACGAAGAAAACAGCAGCCTGATCGCGTAAAGGAAATTTCTCGTCATGGATAACAGTCGCAGCGCCTCATTCATTCCTGCCACGATCAACGGTGGTCACACCTTGAGATCGCAGGTGCTGGCGAATAAAGCCGTCACGTCAACGGAAGTGCATCAGGCTGCGGTTGTGTCCAAACCCACATCGAAATCGCCTAGCTTGGCCTGGTTGGGCTGGATCTTGCCGATTGCGGTGCTGAGCTTTATCGAACTGGCTGCGCATCTGGGCTGGATACAGGCAAGACTGTTGCCGCCACCGTCCGAGATAGCTCAAACCTTGTCCGCTTTGGTCGAGCAAGGTTTGTTCGTACATATAGGTGCGAGCGTGGCACGCGTGTTCTCCGGTTATGCAATAGGCGCAGCGCTGGCGATACTGTTTGGCTTGTTCGTCGGCTTAAGCAAGCATGCAGAAGCATTCTTCGAACCGACCTTTCAGGCCTTGCGTGCGATTCCCAGTCTGGCTTGGGTACCGCTCTTGCTGTTGTGGTTCGGTATAGATGAAACACCCAAGATCACATTGATCGCCATCGGCGCCTTCTTTCCTATCTATCTTGGTCTAGTATCCGGCATACGCAATGTCGATCGCAAGTTGATCGAACTGGGTGAAATTTACGGTTTGTCTGCACCATCGCTGGCACGCCGCATCGTATTGCCGGCTGCATTGCCTAGCTTGTTCACCGGCTTGCGCAATGGATTGTCGCTGGCGTGGATGTTCCTGGTTGCAGCAGAACTGATCGCTGCTACCAAAGGCATAGGTTATCTGCTGACAGATGGTAGAGAAACCAGTCGTCCCGATGTCGTGCTGGCTGCGATTTTCCTGCTCGCTGTTTTCGGAAAACTGACCGACGGTTTGTTGAAGTGGCTGGAAACACGCAAGCTGGCCTGGTCCGATTCACTCGCTACGCGTACGGTTTGAGGTTCATGCAATGAGCGTTTTACTCGACCTCCATGTACGTGACAAAAGCTTCGATGGCCGTTCCATTTTGCAGAATGTTTCGCTGAGCTTGCGCGCCGGTGAAATCGTCAGTCTGGTCGGAAAATCCGGTTGCGGCAAAAGTACCTTGCTGCGCCTGATCGCCGGATTGGATAAACATTACAACGGCCAGATCCATCTCGATGGAAAAAAGCTGGATGGTGTCACGCAAGACATCGGCCTCATTTTTCAGGAACCGCGGCTATTGCCGTGGCTCAGCGTGGCAGAAAACGTAGGTTTCAATCGTCCAGATCAGAATCGTACGCAAGCCAACGCCCATCCGCATGTGCAAGCTTTGCTGCGTGAAGTTGGACTGAGCGAGGCCATCGATTATCTGCCCAAGCAATTGTCCGGCGGCATGGCGCAACGCGCAGCAATTGCACGCGGCCTGTTCAACCAACCGCGCCTGTTGCTGCTGGACGAGCCATTCTCCGCAGTCGATGCCTTCACTCGCATGCGTCTGCAAGATCTTTTGCTGACGCTGGCCGCTGAACACAACTTCGCCGTTCTGCTGGTCACGCACGATATCGATGAAGCGGCGTATCTCAGCGATCGCGTGTTGACGATGGGTCAAGGCGACATCATCGACGACACCACCATCGCACTGGCACGTCCGCGCAATCGTCATTCGGAAGCATTGGCCAGAGCGCGCGACGACATTTTGAAAGTACTGGAAGAAATACACGCCATCTAATCGGCAACAACATTCACACAGGGAAAATAAAATGAAAAACACATTCAACCTTCGCCGCAAACTAGTCGCCTTGCTCGCACTGACACCACTGCTCGCCATTCCTGCGCTTGCACAAAAAGCTGGGGACACCGTACGCATCGGTTATCAAAAATCATCCACTTTGATCACTGTCCTCAAAACACGTGGCACGCTGGAACAACGTCTGGGTGTATTGGGCGTCAAGGTCACATGGCATGAATTTGCCAGCGGCCTGCCTTTGCTGGAAGCGCTGAACGTAGGTGCAATCGACGTTTCCGCTGATGTGGCCGATACCGTGCCAGTGTTCGCACAAGCTGCCGGTGCACAACTGACTTACATCGCGCAGGAATCACCATCACCAAGCGCACAAGCGATCGTCGTCAAGGCGAATTCACCTATCAAAACACTGGCCGATCTGCGTGGTAAACGCGTCGGCTTTGCCAAGGCAGCAGGTGCACATTATCTGCTGATCGCCGCATTGGAAAAAGCCGGTTTGTCCTTGAAGGACATCCAACTCGCCTACCTCGCTCCTGCCGATGGCCGCGCTGCTTTTGAGCGTGAAGCCATTGATGCATGGGTAATCTGGGATCCATTCCTGGCCGCAGTGGAACGTCAATCACAAGTCCGTGTGCTGACCGATGGTCGCGGTCTGGCCGATTATCAACGCTACTACCTGGCATCGACACCGTTCGCCAAAGCGCGTCCTGAAGTTGTCAAAGTCATCGTCGACTCGCTGCAGGAAACCGGCAAATGGGTCAAGCAATCGCCGCGCGAAGCAGCCAATCTGCTGGCACCAGTATGGGGTCTGGATGTCGCCACGGTTGAACAAGCGAATGCACGCCGCAGCTATGAAGTCCGCTCCGTCCTCACAGAACGTCTGGGCGAACAACAAAAAATTGCTGATGCATTTTTAGCCGAAGGTTTGTTGCCTAAGAAAGTCAATGCGACTGCCGTACCAGTTTTCTGATTCACGGCATTACTTCACGCTACACATATATTGGAATTTCAGATCATGGGTCAATTACTGAAACTCGGCGAACTGCCACAAACACAAGCTGCACCGACTTATACGCCGGCGCATCTGGTGCAACGCGATTTCGGCGCATTAACAGATGTGGTTGAAAAAACAGCAGCGGCGCTGGCGCTCACCGCCACCGAACGTGACCGCAGCGGCGGCACGGCATGGGTAGAACGGCAAGTCTTGCGCGACAGCGGCTTGCTGAAACTGGCCGTGCCAGCAGCTTTCGGCGGACCCGAAACCCCATGGCCGACTATTTACCAAATCATCCGACGCTTTGCCGAAGTCGATAGCTCGCTCGCACATCTATTCGGCTTCCAGCATTTGCAGGTTGCCAGCGTTGCGCTGTTCGGTAATCCAGAACAGAAAGCTTTGTATCTGGGACAAACCGTCAGCGAAAACTGGTTCTGGGGCAATGCTACCAATGGTCTGGATACGCGTGCCACCTTGGTTTGGCGTGAAGGTGACAAGGCCGATGATGGTTACTACGAACTGAATGGCATCAAATCATTTTGCTCAGGCGCTACCGGTTCCGACATGCTCAACATCACGGCACCACGCTCGGCAGATCCATCAGATCGCGTCTTCCTGTCGATTCCTACCAATCGCACCGGCGTCACGGTGCTGGATGATTGGGATAATCTAGGTCAGCGCCAAACCGATAGCGGTTCCGTCACTTTCGACAAAGTGCGTGTAGAACGTGATGAAGTACTCGGGCCGCCGGGCACCTCAGGTACTCCACGTGCCACCTTGCGCACGCTGGTATCGCAATTGATCCTGATCGAAATCTATATCGGCAATGCACAAGGTGCATTGTTGAACGCATGGAAGTACACGCATGAACAAGGCCGTCCGTGGTTTACCTCGGGCGTGGAGCGTGCCATCGACGATCCATTTACGCAGCAGCATTATGGTGATTTGCGGATTGCATTGCGCGGCGCGATTGCATTGGCAGAAGATGCCGCTGCGCAATTGCAGCGCGCATGGGATCGCGGCGATGCCTTGACGGCGGAAGAACGCGGCGTACTGGCAGTGAACATTTATGAAACCAAGATAGTCGCTGCGCGTGCTGCGCTCGATATCACAGCCAAGATTTTTGAAGTCATGGGCGCACGTGCGACTGCTGCCAAGTACGGCTTTGACCGTTACTGGCGCAATGTACGCGTACACACGCTACACGATTCGCTGGATTACAAATTGAAGGATGTCGGTCAATGGGTATTAACCGGTGAAGT
The DNA here is from genome assembly GCF_900130075.1 of Herminiimonas arsenitoxidans. Taxonomy (NCBI): domain Bacteria; kingdom Pseudomonadati; phylum Pseudomonadota; class Betaproteobacteria; order Burkholderiales; family Oxalobacteraceae; genus Herminiimonas; species Herminiimonas arsenitoxidans. Next base: position 3,442,074 of record NZ_LT671418.1, on the reverse strand, counting down.
ACCTGTCCCGTCGATTTATTCCTGAGTCATATCAAGCCGACTGCAGCACATGTAACTCGCTCAGTTGGCTGAATGCATGATCCAGAAAAGCGCGCGACTTGGGCGCCATCAAACGCGCGCTGGGTACGATCAACTGGACTGACAGACTGGCCGGCTCCATTTTCGGCAACACGCGTACCAGCGCACCGCTCAGCAAATCGTCAGCAACTTGATATGACAACACGCGCGCCAAGCCGCGCCCTGCTTTCGCCGCCAACAACACTGCATCGATTTCATTCACGATCAGGCGCGGCGTCAAGCTAACGATCTGCTCACGCCCGTTATGACGGAAACGCCATTCAGGTGTTCTGCTGCGTACCGACGTAAAAATCACATCGTGCTTTGCAATATCCGCCAATGACTTCAGCTCGCCACGACGCGCAATATAGTCGGGACTCGCTACCAACAAACTCTGTACCTGCCCGACACGACGTGCGACCAGACTGGTATCGGCAAGCGCACCTATGCGCAGCCCGATATCGATACCTTCTTCAATCATGTCGAGATTGCGATCATTCATGATGAGTTCGACCCGCATCTCCGGATACATGTCGAGATAACTATTGACGATAGGCGCGACATGACGCCGTCCGAACACGACCGGCGCCGTCACACGCAAGGTGCCGCGCAAAGGTGCCGACGGATCTTCCTGCACCGCCTGCTCATATTCCAGCAATACCTGCCGCGCATGCTGCGCCAGACGCAAGCCTGCCTCAGTTGCCGCCAGATGCCGCGTGGTTCGTTCGATAAGGCGCGTGCCTATACGTTCTTCCAGCGAACCCAGCAGACGCGTAATCGCTGGCGGCGAACGGCGCAGCTTGCGACTGGCACCGATCAGGCTACCGCTATCCAAAATGGCAATAAAAACTTCCAGTTCATCCAGACGATCCATATTGATTATTCCTTTTTATGAAATAGTAAATTTCAATTTCACCTAATTTACATCAATTCAAGGAATGCCTAACATCTAGTCTCGATCAAGCAAAAGGACAACATCATGAATCAAGCCACTATCAAACTTTATGGAACACCACTATCCGGTCATTGTCATCGCGTCTCACTGTTGCTGAACATACTAGGGATCACTTACGAGTATGTAGAAGCACCGGCATCACTGCGCGCCTCAGCCGATTTTCGCAAACTCAATCCACTCGGACAGATCCCTGTGCTGACGGATGGTGATCTGGTGCTGTGCGACAGCAATGCGATTCTGGTCTATCTGGTCAAACGCTACGCCGCAGCTAGCCCATGGTTGCCTGACGACGCCGTTGGCGCCGCACAGGTACAACGCTGGCTGTCGATTGCTGCTGGAGAGTTGCGCTACGGACCAGCTAATGCGCGCATCTATAGCCTGTGGAAAATCGGCAAGGACGATCCGATCCGCGCGACAGAAATCGGCCACGACTTGTTGCGCTTTATGGAGACGCATTTGACAGATCGCAACTACCTTGCGACAGATCATCCAACCATCGCCGATCTGGCTTGCTATTCGTATATAGCGCACGCACCGGAAGGCGGCATCTCGCTGGACGATTGCCCTGCTGTGCGCACGTGGCTGGCGCGCATAGAAAATCTGCCTGGCTTTGTAGCAATGCCACGCTCCGTCATACCTGCCGCAGCATGAATACCGATTCTGTACTCTTTCATACGGGAGAGCTGCAAGCGCACGCACTGGCCGGTACTGGCACGCCGGGTGCGGCCATACGCGACTACATGCCGGAACAACATAGGCAATTTTTTGCAATGCTACGCTTCATGTTTCTCGCCACAACCGATGCCGACGGCTGGCCTATCGCCACCGTCGTAACTGGTCAACAGGGATTCTTGTCCACGCCAGATCAATATCATTTGCAAATAGCTGCGAGCGCGCATTGGCAAAAGGCAAGCCAATCATTATTTGTACCCGATAAGAAAATCGGCATGCTGGGTATCGATTTCAGCACACGCCGTCGCAATCGTGCCAACGGTATCATCAAAGCAATCGATCATGCAGGCTTGTCCATTGCAGTCGATCAATCGTTTGGCAACTGCCCAAAATACATACAGTCGCGTGATGTGCGTGATGCAGCTAACGTCCAGCCAGCTTTGATCGGGCAAGATTTTACGGAGCTGAATGATGATGCACGCAGCATCATCAACAAGGCAGATACCTTCTTTGTTGCCACAACGTCAGCGCAGAATGAGGTCAATGCAGGTGGAATCGATATCTCGCATCGCGGTGGCATGCCCGGCTTTATTCGCATCGACGGCAATACGCTGACGGTTCCAGATTTTATGGGGAATCGTTATTTCAATACATTGGGAAATATGCTGGTCGAGCCGCGCGCTGCGCTCTTGTTCATCGACTTCACTACTGGGGATCTCTTGCATCTGCAAGGTACAACGGAAATTTTGTGGCAATCGGATGAAACTTCACATCTGGCGGGTGCAGAGCGTCTGTGGCGCTTTCACATTAGCAAAGCTTGGATGGCATTCAAGACTATCCCGTTGCGTTGGACACTGAGAGAAATAGCACCAACGACCGAACGTACCGGCATCTGGACTGAGGATCATCATTGATGATGCGTAAGTATCACTTCAGCGCTTAGTCTTCTCTTGTTTCAATCTGCTCTTGATTTCATCTACCAGCGTATCCGACACATAATGCGGACCGTCGAATAAATAAACTTTACGCGTGCCATACGCATTAAGTTGCGGCATCAGTTCGTCAATTGTCGCAGAGCGAAAACCACCGCCAATCTGCGGTCTGAACGCTTCGGCAATCACGCGCACACGCTGTTTCCCCAAACGTTTTTCCAGCGCATTCAGGTAGTCGACTGCAATATGTGCTTCACGCGCATGTACACCGACGCCGTCTTGAAAAAACACACCTACGTCTTTGGGCAACCAGGACGCCAGCCATTTCGCCACATCATCCGGCCCGACGTTCGCACTGTCATATACGCTGATCCACAAAGGACGCGGCAAGCTTGCCAACAAGGGCGCCAGCTTGGCGGCATTGTTCCAGGTTGGGTCTATCTCTACCGGGAAATACCAGCCAACCACATTCAAGGGCGTCGGTAATTTTGCCAGTCGTGCAGACAATGCACCCAGCTCATCCAGATTGGCGCGTGCTTTGTTTTCATCAAAATATCCAGCTAAACCGAGTATGACTTCACGCGCCCATGGTTCACCGGCAATGCGCTTCCAGTCCGGTAATTGTGGCGCGACAGGAATCCCGGCATCGGCAACGAAAGCTAGATTATCAACAGCAGTCCACTGAATCAGTAATTGATGTGCGCCGATTTGATCCCACTTGCCTTGTGGCGCTATCGTCGCGTTTTCAGGCTGCCAAACAATGCCTGTAATGGAGGCTGCCGAACTATGACCGATGCAAATACTCATGAACAACATCAGCAGGCTGCCGCGCAAGAATGCGCGAGAACCACGCCGTGCGGGTATGGAAGCATCTGCAAATTGCATATTCATTCCCCACCGAACAAAGAAGGTCATTGTGCGCTCTTTGTGCGATGGGCGAAATATGCAGAGAAAATCGCATACTCATATGCTTCAAACAACATGCTCATCAGTAATAAAACGTCGTGCGTAAAACCACACCTTGGGCACGCTCGTCACCCGATATTTTGAAACGATACTGGAGCGAGAAATCAACATAAGACTGTGGTGCCTTGTAGTGATCCTGACGATACCAATAACGAACGTTCACACCAGGACCGGCTCCCACTGCAGTTTTTTCAGCCGGCACTCTTAATGTCGAATTGAAATCCGAACCGATGACAAAATGCGGGGTGATGGTCAGATTCGGGTTAATGTCGTCCAAGCGATAGCTACGTCCGAGCTGGCCTTCAAAGATTGAATAGGTTTGCTTCTGGTCTATATAGCGCCCGACCTCACCAAATATCTGTCCGGTCCACCAGCTGGGTTTATCGACACGCAGATCGGTACCGAAAGAATTCGAATATGCCAGGCGTGCCAACCAGTCGCCGTCGCCGGAAGCCGATCCTATCTTGATCTGGCGTTGCAAGGCCACAATCACATTCGTCTCGCTGAATGGCTTCCAGCGCACACCCACACCACCCTGTGCGGTAGGTGCACCGGTAAGCGCTTTGTCCTTGCTGTACACCGTCTCAAACACGCTGGCATACACTTCTATCGGTCGCCCACTGCGATAACCGAATGGCCGCCAGTACACTTCACCACCTATCTGCGCCGTATTATTCGTACCACTAGGCGCGATCCCCGAACCAGGCTGCAGACTGGAGCCGCGATAATTCAGCGATGCCACTGCGCCCCAGCTACGTTCAAGGTCGGCAATTCCACGCCGCGTTTCAAACAACTGTTGCGGCGCCATCGCAATATCACCCTTATCCACCGCATCCACGGTCCGTCGGAAGTAAGTCGTGGCCTCTGGATCACGACGTGCATTCAACGCTGCATAGCCGGCATCTGGTATTGCATTGGGTGGCAGACTGCCATCCCGATAGGCTAGGTCAAACAAAGTGAATGCACCCAGGCTATCACCGGCGGATGCTGCCAGATAAGCCAACTCGACCTTGGACATGCCATCGAAAGCACCTGCCTCCGATGCCGCATTGAAACGCTGGCGCGCCTCGTTGCGCCTACCTAATTTGGAGAGCATTTCGATTTGCAAGGGTAGCGATGCATCGTTTGACAGCAGCACTTGATTGAAATCTTCATCAGCCAATTGCGTTTTATATAAGGCTAGCCGCACACGCCCTCTTTGCGCACGCAATTCCGGATCACGATTGCCTTTATCCAGTGCCAGCGTCGCCTCACGCTCGGCCTCAGCCAATTGACCATCGCGACTCAGTATATCTACCAGCAGTAATTGATATGCAGGGTTATCAGGTGACAATTGCAATGCCTCACGCACCTTACTCAGTGCCAATGAATAGTCGCGCTTGGCCAAGGCCTTGTAAGCAGCATCGGCGCTGGCATAAGCCGGGTCGGCAGGCGCAGCGCCAGGCACCAGACTGCAGACTTCACCGTTAGTCGCGCTGCGGCAACGCAAGGCAGGTGGCTGCATGATTTTGTTTGTCGCGACACTGCCTGGTCGTGCCAGACGTAAACGCATTTCGGCGGCACTGCGCTTGCGTGTCGCCACAGCTGCATTTCCATCCAGCGTCTGCAAGACTTCCAATGTTGCATCCGACTCGCCTGCGCTCAAACCAGCATCGGCAACGATCAGACGTAGATTCACTCGTTCTTCCGTCGTCAATTCACTGCGCATGGATAGCGCTTTCTCGAAATCGGCAATCGCCGCAGCACGTTGCCCCAAACGCTGCTTGATATAACCGCGCCATATTAATGGCACAGGGTCATCAGCTTTTTTCAGTAATGGTTCCAAAGCTTGCTCGGCTTCTTCCAGCCGATTCGCACTCAGCAGAGAGTGCACCAGCAACAAACGATATATCCTTTTCTCTGGTGCATACGCCACGGCACGATGCGCTGAGGACACCGCTTTTGAAAAATTCTGCTGCTCCAAGGCTTGATAAATTGCGCTACCTGCTTGCGCGGCGATATTCTGATTTACCACTTCACGTTGACTCACCAAGGATGCGGTGGCACCGAAGCGCTGCATTGCCTCAATTACGGTTTTTTCCGCTTCCGCATATCGTTGCGCTGCAATCTGAGAATTAATTAGCAGAGTCCAGTACGATGCGTTCGCAGGGTCCAGTCGCACCGCATTTTGCGCATCACCGACGGCCGCCTCATAGTCTTGCTTTGCGTATGCCTTGTAAGCCTTGTTGGCCGCCGTGTATGCCGGATTAGCCGCGCTAGCTGGTTTTCCTGTCGCGGCTTTTGGTGTAGATGTTGCCTTCCCTTGATTTTTTTGCGCCTCTTCCGCTTGCGTCAACAATTGCTTCAACCTGAGTACATCCGGACGCAGACGTACTGCTTCGCGCGCCTGTTGCACTGCCTGTGCATAATCGCCACGGGCATACGCCTTGTAAGCAGCATCTGCAATGTCATAAGCAGGTCCGCTCAGCGGCAGCTCCGACTCTTGCGCATTAACGTTCGCAATCATACCTGCATGCATTAACAGCAAAAAAAGAAGTTTTGTTTTTTTCATTAATGGCTCTCTTGTGCTGCTTGTAGACGACGTTGCTCTTCCACCACTTGTTCTATGACATGACGTTCAATCACTCCACTGGCAACCAGATGATCGCCGATACGTCCGTGTTCATCAGGACGATATGCATCCATCGCTTTATCAAAAGCATCGCGCCGTACCAGTCCGCGATCTATCAACAAATCACCCAACAGAGGTACGCCTGCCGCACCGTCCTCAAGTATTTTGAAAGCATCACTTTCACCACGCAGTACACGCAAACCTGCGGCAATCTCGCTATCGCGTGCAATACGCTGTGCGGGATCCTGCCCGAAGACTATCGACAACTCCTGCATCGCATCTTTAGAAAGCGGAGCAGATACTGCAACAATAGGCCGCTGTCGCACGTCATTACCGATATACAGCGCGCGCATGCGTACACATAGTTCTTGCGGCACATAACCTGCGTACTTTTCAATCAACTCGGCATCGATATGCGCGCGCGGCAGATCGGCCTGGAAGGCAATTGCCTCAGCCAATGTTTCCTCATCCAGCCAGCCATTTGAAATCAGGATACGCCCCAAAGGCTTCTGCGTTCTTTCACGCTCATCCAAGGCATCACTCATCTTGTTAGCATCAACGGCTTGCCATGCAGTCAAAACTTCGCCCAACAGCTGGCGTTTCTGTACCAATTGCGAAGTCGATGGGAAATCGTGCATGGTCTTATCCCACACCATATTTTTTCCCATCAGCATATAACCGGAAAACAATTTCCACGCCCGACATACCGCCATGAAGTTGATGACATTCCCAACCACCATGCGCGGGATAGACATCAAGCCATGCTCCCAGCCATACAGACGCGTCACAAAATAAAAGCGCTGAATGATACGCAAGGCCAGGGCAAATAAAATGAACTGCGCAACCCACTGTAACCAGCTGTATTGCAGAAAGAGGCTGGGAAACTCCATGGTCCAGATACCAGCCAGATGTGCCAGGTAAAACAATATGAATTGAAGGAACAAGATATACGCCACAACACTGACGATAGACGTCAATATTCCTTTGCGGTCACGGAACAATAAATACCTATGTGCGATAGAACCGCGCCAACCCATCTGCTCCCAATTTTGCATGCTGATGCCGAGTACCCAGCGCGCCTTTTGTCGATAAGAGGTACGGAAGGTATCAGGGAAAAATTCGCGTACACATAAAGGCATCCTGATAATGCGTTCCTTGTCCACCCCCAAACCAAACCAGCGGCGCCCGCGCGTCACGAAATCCACCGGGAACAGCGCAAAGATAGACTTCATGCCCATCGCCGCCAGACGATTACCGACGTCATAATCTTCGGTCAGGCTTTCGGTATTGAAAGGCTGATTATTGGTTGCTGCTGCCAGCGCCAGCAATGCACGCCGTGAAAAACAAGTACCAACGCCGGCTGATGGCACAGTACCGGTGACGCTTTCGCGCACCACCAGATCCTTCGCATGCCACTCAGCGAATTCATCCATATACACGCCTGCCACCAGTTCGTACCACTCGCGTTCCAGCGAAGCGACCGGCAACTGGATCATGTCCTTGCGCGGTAACAGGTAATTGAAGAACTTCAGCTCCAATGGATGCAGCACGTCTTCGCTGTCGTGCAGGATGACACCGGCGAACTCGATCCCGGCTTGTTGTTCATGCAGGAAAATCGCCTGTATCACCCAGTTCAGACAATCCGCCTTGCACGTCGGCCCGTCATGTGGAACCTCAACACGGCGCAATTGCTTGTAGCGACGCCGCATGCGCTCCACTTCTTCTATCGTTGCACTGTCATTGACGTAGGTACCGACAAACACCGTGTAGTTGCGATAGTCGAGCGTCGCCACCATGCTTTCTATCATCTGTGCGATCACGTCATATTCCAGCCAGGCTGGCACCATGATTGCCAAATGCTGTTCGTCACGCTCCTTGATTTGCTCTGGTGTTAAGGGACGATAGTTTTTATTCTTCTTGATAGTGAATTTGCGATAAATTTCGCGCGCCCAATACCATGTATCAATGAACAAATCATCCAGACTGGAAATCAGAATAATGATCGCCACCACGACGGCGATACTTTCCAGCGCACTGTAATACTGTGCAAAAAATACTGGCCAGAATATAGATGAAGAGCTCAAGTCATAAACCCATCGATTCGGCAGCCTTGCGTCTGTTACGGCGTACCTGTGCGACACGCGCAGAAATCAAAATGAAGATGATGACCGCAATTACAATCAACCACACCCACATATAGCGTTGCCATAGCGACTGAGGATTATCTTCCAGCGCAAAACGGCTGTCGGTCGGATCGTCCTTGTCTATCTGCAGTACCGGACCGGCATCAGTCAGCACTGCGAGGTTGCCATGCGCCAGACGGAAGCTATTGTTCAGCAGCGGCATGTGTTTACCTACGGTGTAGTAACGAATACCACTATGACCGTTAATCTCCATGACTTCCGCTACACCCACACCATCCAACCCTTTCAATTGCAGGATGGGTGTCTTCTCGGCACCATTCAGTACCAGCATACCGTCATGCGCTTCAGCAGAAGCTTTGCTTTCCAGCGGCACGTCCATCGCCAGAAAAGGCGTTGTCGGCTTGAATACCTCACCTTGTTTCAATACTAAAAAATCCGTATGTATTGATGACAGGCCGGCGGCATCGGCCATACGTACCGTCATCGGCAGCATAGCCAGCGCATCTTTGAGCCACTCATCCTTGACAATGAGCGTACTTTCTTTCGCATAGCGTGCCGCGATACCGACAAAGTTATTACCAACCGCCATCTGTTTTAATTTCAAATGACTGCCGGGGAAAATAGCGACCGGGAATGAAGTCGCAACATCATGGCAATGGAGCTTGGAAGGTTGACGTAAAAAGGCAATGCGTATGGTGTTGTGTGCCGCCAGCGTGTAATACGGAATATCCACTGCAATGCGATGCGGCTGTCCATCGACCGTCATCACGCGGGCACCCAGCAAATAGTCATTAAGGAAAATGGAAACTACCGGTGCCTCACCACTGGTGCCGGGTGCAGCCGACACGTCAAACACGATCTGGCTGGGCAAGCGACCGCTACCGACTAATTCGCCGATCTCAAACGTGACGGAACGTTCACTTTTTTCCGACACTTCGATCGTGCCGTTGATGGCACCGAACTGGCTGAGCAATACAGTCGCAGCCTTTCCTCTCAGGGCTTCGGCGGTCTCTACCGTCACATCCTTGGAAGCCGCGATCGGACGCCACAAGGTATCAAATAGAGCCGCAGCCTTCGCGCCACCTTTGGCCGACACCATGATCACAGGACTACCCACGAAGGAAGTAAGACGAACCTGATCAACAGCATTCGGTTGATCCAGTATCGCCACATCAGTCTTCAGCCAAGTCTGGTAAATCGTGCCCGTATCAGCCGAGCTCGCCTGGATTTCTGCACCCAATGCATTCATCGCATCACGCAAAATTTTATTCAACGCCGCATCGGCAATCACTAGATCAGCGCGAAAAGGCCCCTGATTACCGAGAATAAACAAGGCGGCGATTTCCGCATTGTTCTTGATCTTGTACTGCGTATCGCCATTCATTAACGCAGCAAAAGACGGAATGCCGCGCAGCTCAGGCGGTACGCTGATGGAAGAAAGATTAACCGTATCGCCAACGGCAGGCACCGACATCCAGCGCGGCTTTTTAGCGGCCCGCTTCAAAGTCAAACCCATGCGCCAGGCAGTATCGTAAGCATCTGCCGTCAATGTGCGACTGGACACTAGCACGACCGGATTCGGTGGCAAAGCACTCCATGCCGTCGCTATTGATTTGATCGCGCTACGATCATAGCTATAAGTAAAACGGGAACTAGGCTCCACTCTTAAAGCATTTCCAGGGGCACGCTGGTCGCTACACACCGTCTCCGACATGACTGAAGACCACTGGATGCCAAAATGTATAAAGCCATCGCTACGCGGTTGGCCCGAAATCGCAACACCTTGACTAAGGTCGCCCTGATCTTCTGCCAGCTTGCGTGCCACTACCGGATAGCCATCTACAGACAAAGTCATAGAAGTACGCCCACCATCGGCGCGCAGATAGCTGGCATCGAATTGCAATGCAGCGTTCATAACCGGTACGCCAGCCGGCACTGGCAGAAATATGTCGCGTTGACTGTTGGCACCGTTAAAAATAAGTGGCACAGACATACCCAACTCTTTCAATGTCACCTCGCGCGTCACCGACTGATCCGCCGCCATTTGCTGAAAATAACGCCCTACGCCATCCGCTGACCATGCGTTATGTGTAAGCATGCACAGGGTCAGCAAACCCATTAACGACAGCAGCATGGAAGTGGGAGTTTTTGTATTGTTATGAATGCGATTAAGTACGCGCATAATTTCCTCTAGGTAGAAATTCGCTCAGGGATGCATCAGCATTAAATTCTTCATAAGCCTTGCCCAACAAGGCACGCACGATGCGTGACGAGGCATGGCCATCGCCATAGGGATTAGTGACATTGGAAAACCGGGCATATTTTTGGCGATCATCAAACAAGAGCGTGACCGCATCGACGATGCGCTGCTTGCCGGTTCCTATCAGCTCGACAGTACCGGCTGCCACTGCTTCCGGGCGTTCAGTCACATCGCGCATGACCAAGACCGGCTTGCCTAGCGATGGCGCTTCTTCCTGCACGCCACCTGAGTCTGTCAGCACCACATACGACAACTGCATCAAGCGCACAAACTCCAGATAATCCAGTGGTTCAATCAAATGCACACGCGGCAGATTCGATAGCACTTGCAATACCGGACCACGGACATTGGGATTGAGATGCACCGGATAGACAATATCGATGTCGGGACGCTCTGCCAATTCAGCCAACGCCTCACAAATATGTGCGAAGCCATCGCCAAAATTTTCGCGTCTATGACCTGTGACCAGCAAGATCCGCCGTTGCGGCGAGATGAAGGGGAATTTCGCATCCAGTTGGCTACGCAAGGCTGCATTTTTTTCAAGGCGTTGTGCCGTCAACTGCAAGGCATCAATCACGGTATTGCCGGTAACGACGATGCGTCCGCCTAAATTTTCACGCAAAAGATTGTCGCGAGAGCTGACCGTTGGCGCGAAAAGAAAATCACTCATGACGTCAATGACACGCCGATTCATTTCTTCCGGCCACGGCTGCGTCAAATCGCCAGTACGCAAACCAGCCTCCACATGCCCAACCGGAATTCGACGATGAAATGCTGCGGTCGCTGCAACCATTGCGGTTGTCGTGTCGCCGTGCACCAGTACTCTGTCAGGCTGTTCGCTTTCCAGAATAGGATCGAGTTTGGAAAAAATACGGGAGCATAAAGAATTGAGCGATTGATTCGGCACCATCACATCTAAATCGTGATCTGCCTTGATCTCGAATAGTGTCATCACCTGTTCCAGCATCGTGCGATGCTGGCCGGTGATACAGACCACCGATTCGATGCCTGGAGCCTGTTCGAGTGCGCGCACCAAAGGCGCCATCTTGATGGCTTCTGGACGTGTGCCGAAAATAGAAAGTATTTTCACACGCAACACTATCCTCTCTAAAAATTGTCGATCTTTTACAAGACCAACAACTTATTTATTGCCACATACCATCCGCGGCATTCATGTTTTAGGAAGCGTTACTTTTGTTACCTCAAGACACTTTTCGGGGCGAATTTCAAAAACATGTATACATATATATCACATGACTTATGCAAAATGATTGTCTATATATTAACAATTCTTAAAGTCACAACCTTCATAGAAGCTTGCATCGCAACGAAAACTGACTCAATCGGTCAATAACGCCTTATGAAGATGTATACGCATGAGAGAAGAAAATGGATGCAGAGCATGATTCCCATGTCTGTACAGCTTTGCCGTAAACACAGAAACTTGAAGTAGAACAATCTCGCTCACTAGGAGAAATGTATTACTGATGAGAAATGATTGAAAAGAGTAGTGAGGCTTTAACAACGCTGAAGAAGCGGCCTTGCGCCTGTCAGTAGGTCAAGAATTTAGTGATACGTAGTCATCATGTAAATGATGGATTTTCTTTAGCAAGGCGCTGATCGTACATCAACACCACGCCCGCCAACACAGTCAACACAACGCCGACACCACAAATCGCATGCCAACCGCCTAGTTCCCACGCAAGAGAACCCAGCGCTGAACCAGATGCCGCGCCAATAAAATAACTGGTCATGTACACCGCATTCAGCCGTGAGCGCGCTTCGGGTTCCAAATGCAAGACTACGTTTTGATTAGTGATATGCAGCCCTTGCAAGGCAAGATCAATAATCAGCATCCCGATCAGGAACCACATCAAACTGCTGGTACTGAACCAAAAGCATGCCCAACTCAGCAATAACAAGAAAACACATGTCACGCTGGTCACTTGCCCCCAACCGCGATCGGCCAGACGACCAGCAACGTTCGCCATCAAGGCACCTGCAATACCAACCAGGCCAACCAATCCGATACTGCCATCAGTCAAACCATGCCCCGGGCCGGACAATAACAAAGCCATCGTCGAAAACAATACGCTGACTGAAGCGAACGACAACGCCCCCATCAATGAACGACTCCGCAAACGAGGATAACGAGCGATCAATGCAGTCATGGAACGCAGCACTTGCGCATAACTCACCTGCTCAGGATTACGTGATGGCGGCAGCAAAAACCACAAGGACATCGCCACCAGCAGCATCGTTACACCCGCGACGCGATACACCGTGGTCCAACCACCCAACTCCGACAACAAGCCCGCCACACTACGTGCTGTCAGAATGCCGATCAACAAACCACTCATCACCAAACCAACCGCTTGTCCGCTACGTTTTGGATCAGACAAAATTGCTGCCATCGGAACCAGTATCTGCGCAGCGACAGAAAACAATCCGGCCATGATGATGCCAACAAACAACATATTGATATTGGAAGAGAAACCGCTAATGAACTGACCCATCGCAGCCAATAGCATCAAGGTCACTGCCAGACCGCGACGCTCAAGCTTGTCACCCAAAGGCACCAGCAACACCAAGCCAAACGCATAAGACACCTGTGCCATCGTCACAGTCAGCGCAGCAGTCGTCTCGCTGACATTGAGGCTGAGCGCTATCGAATGCAACAAAGGTTGATTGAAATAATTACCACCCGCGCACAAACCCGACGCCAGCGCCATCAATAACAATGCGGAGGTGTGGATATATTTATCTGAAGGCATAGCTTCAGAAGAAGGGTAATCTTTGGATGACATGGCAGAAGCTTAAATGAAATCAGTAAAGCTTGTCTGCCAGAAAAAAAGCTTACTCAATGCGAGAAACCGAGTCTTATGCCTTTGCAGCAAAGACTGCGATCAAGCTTATTTGATGCGCTGCTTTTCCAGCTTACGCGCCAGTGTACGTCTATGCATGCCAAGACGACGAGCAGCTTCAGAGATATTAAAGTCTGTTTCCACCAACACTTCATGTATGCGCTCCCACTCCAGCGTCTTGATCGAAGTCGAACGATTGCTCAACTCAATGTCGACCACACCGGCAACATGACCGAAAGCGGCTTCGATATCGTCAGTGTTGGATGGCTTGGCAAGATATTGGCACGCGCCCAGCTTGATCGCTTCGACTGCTGTGTTCAAACTGGCGAAGCCGGTCAATACCACGATCAACATTTCAGGGTCATGCTTGTGCAGCATTTGTACGCAAGCGAGGCCGGAAGTATTTCCTTCCAGTTTCAGATCGACTACTGCATAACGCGGAGAATGTTCGCGCAACAAAACTGCAGCAGCATCCAGATTCGCCGCCAACAACACCGTGTAGCCGCGACGCTCGAATGAGCGACCTAGCGTGCGAGCAAAAGCGGCATCGTCTTCAATAATCAACAATAGACGATCACCCGCCATTTTCTTCATCCTCGTCTAAACTAATTGCGGCAAGCGGCAAGGTGAGCTCAACCACTGCCCCACCTTCTGCACGATTGCGTGCTGCTACAGTACCGCCCAATTTACGCGCCACATTCACAACCAGAAATAATCCCAAACCACTACCCGCCCGCCCTTTGGTTGACTGATACGGTTTGCCTAACTGCGACAACATTGCAGGCACAAAGCCAGGACCGGAATCTGTAATCAATAGAATCAGCTGATCTTCTTCACGCGATGCTTCGAGACGTACCCATAGTGGTGAAGCTTCAAGTGCATTATCGAGCACATTGCAAATCATTTGCTTGAGGACTGAGTCAAAGACCACGGGAATATCCGGCTGTATCCGGTTTTTATATTCAAAGGAAACGATAGGCCGACTGCTGCGCCACTCTTCCGCCAGATCATTCAAGAAAGTATTGAGTGTCGTTTTGACCGATGATTCACCACGCGCTTCACCGGCTGATAAGAGGATGCTGCTGACGATGGATTTGCAGCGCTTTAGCTGCGTTTCCATCTCGGCAATTTCATCCTGCAATTCCTGATTCTTGCTGAACTCAGGCATCCGTCGCCAGTCGCCAAGAATCACTGATAACGTCGCCAGCGGCGTACCCAGTTCATGCGCAGCACCCGAGGCCAGCAAACCCATACGCACGATGTGCTCTTCCTCGGCCGCACGTTTGCGCAAGTCGGCGAGTTGCGCATCGCCAGCGCGCAGATTACGGTTGATGCGCGTCACAAAGAAGGCCAGCAAGATCGCATTCAATGCAAAGCAAATCAACGTACCTTGCACATACAAGCTGAAAAAACGCAGCTCATGATCGTAGGGCAAGATCAGCGGAGTGGATAGTACAGAAAGCGCAACCAAGCATGCGCTGGTGATCGCGACGATAGTCCAGGTCGTCCAGGCCTCCAGCAGCACTGCGCTGAGTATGATCTGTAACAGATAAAGGAATACGAAAGGGTTGGAAGTGCCGCCACTGAGATATAGCTGCGCCGTCAAGATGGCGACATCGACCAGCAGTGCGAGAAACAATTCCTTGTTTGAGACGCTAGGCCGTTCGTGCCAGCGCAGATGACTAGCGATATTGAAGGCGACCAGACAGACCAGCACTTCCAGCATGTGGCGCACTGGAAGTTCGATGCCAAAACCAAGCGTGACGACAGCGATAGTTGTAAGTTGCCCAACGACGGCGATCCAGCGCAGTTGTATCAACTGCTGCATATTCTTGTGACCGGCGGCGTTCTCACCGCGCACGGCAGTCCAGCGTGTGTTTTCTTTACTCGCAGGAATCTCGGTTTTTCCCAGCATCTTCAGTTTCTCGGTCTATACAATCAGCACGTCGACTGTTGGCACGCGCCCTACGCTCTTCACGCATCAGCCAAAAAGCCGCGCCTGCCACCATCAAGGCAAGAGCATACCAAGTAAGTGCATAGACCAGATGGTTATTGTGAAACGAGATGACCGTCAAACCGCCAACCGGCTGGGCAGACGTAGCTTCTGCTGCAGGATTGGCAACGGAATACTTGCTTGCATCCGCGTCAATAAAGTACGGCGCAACATTCGACAACTTATGCATCGCTGCAATTGCCTGCACATCGCGTGAATACCAGCGATTGCCGACAGGATCGTTATGGCGAAGAAAGCCGCCGCCCGGTTCACTGATGCGCAACAAGCCAGTCACGGTAACGACTTCGTCCGGACCAACAGACCCGATATTGGCACGCTCGGGGATATAACCCCGATTAATCAACACTACGCTGCCATCCGCTCTGCGCAAAGGTGTCAGCAGCCAATAACCGCTGCCAAGTTCAGTCACGGCCTGAACCTTGGTGGAAAGTGAATGAAGGAAGGTACCCGTCACACTCACATGACGATACTCGTCGTTAGCTGCACTGACTTGCGACCAGCGATCCGGTCCCGGAGCGGGTACAGGTGCTGCATGCACACGTTGATCTACTCGTTCGATCAGCGCAAGTTTCCATTGCAGGCGATATACCTGCCAGGTCCCCAACGCAACCAGCCCCGTGAACAAGACGGCCGCGATCACAGCCAGCACCAGCAAGGTGGTGCGCGAACGTAAAAGCGGCTCGGCTTCTTTCGAAACCGAGCCGCTTGTTTGTACAGACTTATCTGACATTACTTATGGTTCATCTGATGTGTTGCAGGCATCTCGCTGGATGGCATATGCATTTCACCCGTAGGATCAGACATCATGCTCGGCATCATATTGTGATTCATGTGATACATGACCCAGATCGAACCGGCCAACATGATTACCACCACCATGATCGTAAAGACCAGAGCCAGAACCGACCAACCGCCTTCGGATTTGGTATTCATGTGCAGGAAGTAAATCATGTGCACAACGATCTGTACTGCAGCAAAGCCGAGGATGACAAATGATGTCGTGCTCGATTTTTCGAACACATTGCCCATCACCAGCCAAAATGGAATTGCCGTCAGGATGACCGACAGAATGAAGCCTATCGTGTAGCTCTTCAAGCTGCCATGGGCATGATCGTCGTGGTCGTGATGACCGTGGTCGGCACCGTGTGCCGCGTGTGCGTGATGTTCGCTCATGGCAACACTCCCATCAGATAAACAAAGGTAAATACACCGATCCAGATCACGTCCAGGAAATGCCAGAACATCGACAGGCACATCAGACGACGCTTGTTTTCAGGAATCAAACCGTGACGTTTAAGTTGGAACAACAAGGTTACCAACCAGACGATACCGAAAGTCACGTGCAAACCATGGGTAGCAACCAGAGCAAAGAATGATGTCAGGAACGCGCTACGTTGTGGTCCTGCACCTTCATGGATCAGATGACTGAATTCATACAGTTCCAATGCGAGGAAGGCTGCGCCGAGCAAACCAGTCACAACCAACCAAATCATGGTGGCCTTCAGACGTTTGCGTTGTGCTTCCAGCATCGCAAAGCCGTAGGTAATCGACGACAACAGCAGGAAAGCTGTATTCATCGCCACCAGTGGCAAGTCAAACAATTCAGCACCGGTAGGACCGCCTGCGTAGTTACGACCCAATACTGCATAAGTCGCGAACAGACTCGCAAAAACCAGGCAATCGCTCATCAGATACAGCCAGAAACCGAGCAAGGTGCCGTTTTCCGGATGGTGCTCTTGCACGTAAAAACGTGCGCTCGGGTCAGCGCTCATCGCGCTGGCAGAATTTGCAGTGATTTCAGACATGGCTTTCCAACAAGCGAGTGCGAAGATTTTCGGTACGAGTAACTTCTTCTTCCGAAATATAAAAATCGCGTTTGTAATTAAAGGTATGGATGATGATGGCTGCGATCAGCACCACAAAGGTAACGCCCGCCATCAGCCACATTTGCCAGATCAGGCAGAAGCCAACCGCTGCACTGATAGCCGAGATGATGAAACCAGCTGCCGTGTTCTTCGGCATATGGATCGCAGTGAAACCTGTCAATGGACGCTTGTAACCATTCTTCTTCATGTCAGCCCAGGTATCGTTATCGTAGACCTTAGGTGTGAATGCGAAGTTATAGTCTGGTGGTGGCGACGATGTCGACCACTCCAGCGTACGGCCACCCCAAGGATCGCCGGTCACATCACGCAATTCATCACGACGTTTGTAGCTGACATAGAACTGGATCAGCATCGAACCGATACCGAGTGCAATCAACACAGCGCCGACCGCAGCGATCTGGAACCAGATTTGCAGCGATGGATCCTGGAACTGACTCATACGACGGGTCACGCCCATCAAGCCGAGGATGTACAACGGCATAAACGCCATCCAGAAACCGATGATCCAGAACCAGAACGAGCATTTACCCCAGAACACGTCGAGCTTGTAGCCAAATGCTTTCGGGAACCAGTAATTGATCGCCGCGAACACACCGAACACTACGCCACCAATAATCACGTTATGGAAGTGAGCGATCAGGAACAGGCTGTTATGTAATACGAAGTCGGCTGGTGGTACTGCCAGCAAGACGCCGGTCATACCGCCGATCACGAAAGTGATCATGAAGCCGATGGTCCACATCATAGGCAGTTCGAAACGAATACGGCCGCGATACATCGTGAATAACCAGTTGAAAATCTTCGCGCCGGTTGGGATCGAGATAATCATCGTGGTAATACCGAAGAACGAGTTAACGCTCGCGCCGGAACCCATGGTGAAGAAGTGATGCAGCCAAACCAGATACGACAGGATGGTAATAACGACCGTCGCGTACACCATCGAGGTGTAACCGAACAAACGCTTGGCCGAGAAAGTCGATACCACTTCCGAGAACACGCCAAACAACGGCAAGATCAGAATATAAACTTCAGGATGACCCCAGATCCAGATCAGATTGACGTACATCATCGGATTGCCGCCAAGATCATTCGTGAAGAAGTTGGTATCGAGCACGCGATCCAGCGACAGCATGGCGAGCACTGCGGTCAAGATCGGGAAAGCAGCAACGATCAAAACGTTGGCACACAGAGCCGTCCAGGTGAATACTGGCATTTTCATCATGTCCATGCCTGGCGCGCGCATCTTGACGATGGTCGCGATCAGGTTGACGCCGGATAGCAGTGTCCCAACCCCGGCAATCTGTAATGACCAGATGTAGTAATCCACCCCGACATCCGGACTCGCCAATATCCCCGACAACGGCGGATAAGCCAGCCAGCCGGTCTTGGCGAATTCACCAACGAACAAGGAGGCCATAACCAGCATGGCACCAAAGGTCGTCATCCAGAAGCTGAAGTTATTCAGGAATGGGAAAGCCACGTCGCGCGCACCGATTTGCAGCGGCACTACATAGTTCATCAAACCTGTAATCAACGGCATCGCCACGAAGAAAATCATGATCACGCCATGCGCGGTGAAAACTTGATCGTAGTGATGTGGTGGCAGGAAGCCAGGATTATCGCCAAAAGCGATCGCTTGTTGCGCACGCATCATCAATGCATCGGCAAAGCCGCGCATCAACATGACCAAACCGAGGATCATGTACATGATGCCGATTTTCTTGTGATCGATACTGGTAATCCAGTCGCGCCACAAAGTGCCCCACAAGCGGAAGTAAGTGATACCGCCGAGAACCGCGATGCCGCCAAGGACAACCATTGCAAACGTTACCAGCAGAATAGGCTCGTGGAACGGAATCGCGTCCCAGCTCAGACGGCCGAAGATAAGCTTCGTCAGATCAGTATGGTCTTGCATTAGTTACTCTTCAATAAATTGGTGGACGGAGTACATACCGCTGCATCGATTTCAGCAAGGGCAGTCTTTTCGTCTCTGAGGAAATTCTTGGCTGCGGCCTGAACCTTCATGCGATTTGCATCGTCATGCATAGTCTTGTTCATGCAAGGAGTGCCTTCAACCACACAACGATTCAAAATCGCTTGATACAAATCAGGAGCGACCTTGCCGTAGTAACGCACCGGTTCACGTTCGCTTGGTTTTTCCAGCTCGGTGTAGACCGCGCGATCCAGCGTCTGACCTTTTTGCTTGGCGTCCTTCACCCACTTGTCGAAGTCAGCCACATCCATGCCGTGATACTTGAAGCGCATGTGCGAGAAGCCCGCACCACTGAAGTTCGATGAGAAACCATCAAATACGCCAGGCTCGTTGATGACCGCATTGAGTTGTGTTTCCATACCCGGCATTGCATAGATCTGACCAGCCAGTGCAGGAATATAGAAGGAATTCATCACAGTAGATGCAGTGATCTTGAAGCGGACCGGCACGTCTATCGGCGTCGCCAATTCATTGACGGTCGCGATACCTTGTTCAGGATAGATGAACAACCACTTCCAATCGAGCGCCACGACTTCAATCGTCAACGGTTCGGCAGCAGCCGAAATCGGACGGTTGGCATCCAGACGATCAAGCGGACGATACGGGTCCAGCTTGTGTGTACTGATCCATGTGATCAAACCCAAGGCGATAATGATAAGTAGCGGTGCGCCCCAGATCACAAGTTCCAATTGGGTGGAATGATCCCAGTCTGGGTCGTATTTAGCTGCTGTATTGCTCTTACGATAGCGCCATGCGAAAAAAATCGTCAGAGCGATCACAGGGACAATGATCAACAACATGAGTAGCGTGGAAACAACGATAAGTTGTCCCTGCTGAGCGGCTATGTCACCAGATGGATTCAGTACAACCAGGTCACATCCAGCCAGCAATGCGAGTGGTAATAGAAGTAATCCGCGACGAGTTATCAAAGAAGTCATTCAATGCATTACGGAGGTTGGGAGATCGTGCTAATGTAACGCAAACAGCGCGCGTTGCCGATTGGACGTTTTGTCCCACCCTACGGGTAAGGGACTTGTGGTGTGGGGCAGCGTCAGCGCGTTGATTAACATGATTGGAGACAAAGATTATGGCCACCACGTATGACACAGGACTCCCAGCTGACTCCAAACTTGCCTCACCAGGCGATGGCCCTAGAATCATCAACACCCGCGGCGGACACATTGCCCCGGGGGAAATCGCTATCGGAGTGGTTATTGGCCGCACTTCCGAATATTTCGACTTCTTTGTCTATGCCATTGCTTCAGTGCTGGTATTCCCGTCCGTTTTCTTTCCGTTTGCAGACCCGCTAACAGGCACACTCTACGCCTTTACGGTCTTTTCGTTCGCATTTATTGCCCGACCGCTCGGCACAGTTGCCTTTATGGCAATTCAACGACGGTTTAGCCGAGAAGCCAAGCTCACGCTCGCCCTCTTCCTGCTCGGCGCATCCACGGCTGGCATTGCTTTCCTGCCAACTTATACGCATTTGGGTGTGACCGCGATTGTGCTGCTGTCAGTGTTGCGTATCGGCCAAGGTATTGCATTGGGTGGCTCCTGGGATGGCTTGCCTTCCTTGCTGGCGCTCAACGCACCGCAAAATCGACGCGGCTGGTATGCGATGCTTGGACAATTAGGTGCACCGACAGGTTTCGTAATTGCGGCCGGCTTGTTCGCTTATTTGCTGTCTTCAATTTCCAGAGCGGACTTCCTTGACTGGGGTTGGCGCTATCCGTTCTACGTAGCGTTCGCCATCAACGTGGTCGCGCTGTTCGCACGCTTGCGTCTGGTCTCGACACCTGAATATAGCCGCCTGCTGGATGAACAGGAACTGGAACCGACCAGTGCCGTTGAAATCACCCGCTCGCAAGGACGTAATCTGATCATCGGCGCACTCGCGGCTCTGGCCAGCTATGCACTGTTCCATCTGGTCACGGTATTTCCTCTGTCCTGGATTACCTTGTATTCGGAACGTTCTATCAGTGCTTTCTTGCACGTGCAAATGTGGGGGGCCGGTTTGGCAGCGATTGGCGTGATTGCTTCCGGTTTGATTGCAGATCGCTTTGGCCGTCGCACCACGCTCGGCGCCTTGGCGGCTCTGATTGCGGTATTCAGCGGCTTTGTTCCCTTCTTGATGGGTGGTAGCGAACTCGGCCAAGATATCTTCATCATCGTCGGCTTCGGCTTGCTCGGCTTATCGTATGGTCAGGCAGCTGGTGCGGTTTCTGCCAACTTCCCTGCCAAGTACCGCTATACCGGCGCAGCACTCACGTCCGATCTGGCGTGGTTGGTAGGCGCAGGTTTCGCACCGCTGGTCGCGCTGGGACTGTCCGCGCATTTCGGTCTGGGTTACGTCAGCCTATATTTGCTGTCTGGTGCTGTCGGTTCACTCGCTGCATTGAGCCTCAACCGTGCCTTGGAAATCAAGAACTAGTATGTAATGTGGGGCTAAACACGCCACAAATAAAAAGGGCAGACATAGTAAATATGTCTGTCCTTTTTTATCGCCAGCCCATTCTTTATTTGGCCACGTTCATGCCATTTATCTTCACATCAAACAGATGCATTAAACCTTCTGTCTGAATCATCACCTTCAGCTTCCCGCCTTTACTTCCGAAGCAGACAAGAAGCGCTTCCGCATAGGCAAAAGCACGAACTTGGCAGCTATACCCGCACCTATCGTGACAACCGCAGCAAGAATAAACACGCGGTTCCAGTTACCTCCCGCAGCCACGACCGAAGCCAGCGGCACCATCAGTGCGGCTACACCTTTGGCTGTGTACAAAGTACCGGCATTCGCGGTAGCGAATTTGCTGCCAAAGGTATCGCCACAGATTGCTGGAAAGATCGAGAAAATTTCACCCCAGAACATGAAGATCAGCGCAGCAAACGTGATGAACATATACGGGTTGTGCCCATACTTCATCAAGCCGAGCAAAGCCAAACCCTCGCCGATAAATACAATGAACATCGTATTCTCACGGCCGATTTTGTCGGAGATAAAACCACACAAAGGACGCGTCAAACCATTCGCCACATTGTCGATAGACAGCGCCAAGGTCAACAAGGGCAAGGTCGCACCAAACATGGAGATAGGTGTAGAACTGATACCAAAGTCATGTGCAATCGGACCCAGTTGCGCCGTCGCCATCACACCACCGGCAGCGACCAAAACATAGATCACATAGATCAGCCAAAACACCGGCGTTTTGAGCATTTGCTTGGTCGTGTAATCAACCTTAGTCACGGTGCCCACTCTGGCAATCGCATGCGCCGGTGCTTTGGGTCTGACCAAAAGCAGCGCCAGCACAAAGATGGCTACACCCTGAATAATGCCGAATGTGAGAAAGGTTTTTTCGTAGCCTGCACTCCCTATCATATTGGCGATCGGGATCACAGTAACAGCAGCGCCTGCACCAAAACCGGCAGCAGTCAGACCCGCCGCCAAACCGCGACGATCAGGGAACCACTTGAGTGCATTACCGACGCAAGTACCGTAGACGCAACCAGCGCCGATACCGGATACGACCGCTGCCGCGTACAACATAGGCAGCGAAGTCGCATAACTATTCATGATCCAGCCAAGACCGGCAAAGATTGCGCCGCCGGCTACGACCGGACGCGGACCGAACTTATCGCCCAGCCAGCCCTCAATCGGTACCAGCCATGTTTCGATCACGATAAAAATGGAAAATGCGAGCTGAATGGCTGCTGTTCCCCAATGGTGCTTATTCTCCATTGGCTCTACGAACAGGGTCCAACCGTACTGTAGATTGGCAACCAAACCCATGCACACAATGCCGATGACCAACTGCATCCAACGGTTTTTGTAGCCTGTCACTTTTTCCGAATCAAGAGCACCCACATATGCATTTGCCATTTTTATCACCTATAAAAGGATACATAAATTTGCAGCAGCTGAACTTTGGGTAGCCCACGTTAAAAATGATGCGGTTTGGGTGCCCTAGATATGTAATCAGATCATGTACAACGAAATAAATTCCATATCGTTATCCAAGAAATAGTCTGGCAGGAGAAGGCAAGGAGTATGCCAATCGAGATATTCATCTCTTGGCAACTCGCTTTAGAGCGACATTAAACATCGAAAAACTGTGCGATGAAAAATGCTCTATCTTCTGTCTAAGTAACGCTAAACGACAATTACTTAGGCAAACAGATATATATCCTGATGCAGTGCAGGCATGATTCAAGCCAGCAACCACATCAGAGCAAGCAAGGCAGAAAACAATCCAGCCAATTTACCGAATGGAACCGCGCGCTTCGGTGCGTAGGTCAGCAATAAAACCAACAGCAAAGCACCCATCGTCATAGTGCCAAGACACAAGACGGCACCTATCGTCCATCCAGCCAACTTGACACACACAGCAAAGGTCGCAATCAGCGCCAGCGTTCCTGTCCATCGATATCGCTTACGCGTTGCTTGATCCAACTCTTTGCCGCGACCATAGATATCGGCATAGTGTCTATCCATCGCAAGACTCAGTGCAGTCCAGCCGCTATAAGCCAGCGCCAAGCCCGTCGCAAAACCAAACTCACTCATGCAGCCTCCTGCATCGAGGAGCGATCACTGTCGCCAATTACCTTTTCCTGCGACTTTACTTTGACAATGCCCGCCTTCCGCTTCAAGCGCTTGGCGGCATAAAGTAAAGCAAGTCCAAATACCAGCACAAACAAATCGAAGCCTGCAACCGCCCACGGCCCTTTGCCCTGTAACAGCGTCACCCCCAGATGCGAGTGCGTAGTAAATATATTCAGTACCGGCAGCAAGGCAAACAACAAGCCACCGACACTCAATTGCCATTGCCACATGCAACGATCAGGGCGAATGTGTGCCAGTACTGCCGCGATGCCCCATGCGATAAAGAACCAATTTATTTCTGCATCTGCACGTCCATCCAAACCAACCGGCAATAAACGGTTAGCCCAGAAATAACTCGCAAACGCTATCGGCAAACCAGCAATCGCGCCTATGTTCAAGCCATCAACCAGGCGTAAACCGAATCCCACACGTCCGCCTTTTGCCAATACCTTTGCATAACTCTGTCGCTTCTTGACTCCCCACAACAAAGCGCCGGTAGCAACCATCGCGCATCCAGCCAAACCACACAGAAAAAATAGCGCGCGCAATAATGGATTCGCAAAATTCGCCATGTGCAAACCGAACAACACATTTCTGGATTCGGCAGCGCCGCTGACCTCATCACCAGTCGTGGTGATAAGCGCGCCGCTTACACCATCGAACTGCATGGTCTGACGCGCAATAGAAAGTTTCTTTTCCGGTTCGCGTCTGATTTGAATGGTGGCGCTCGCATCGCCTGGATTAGTGATCGTGACGCGGCCAACCTCCCCGCCGTTCCAGTGTTTCTCTGCTTGCGCCATCAAAGGTGCAAGTGCGGTCAATGACGCTGGCTGACCTACAAATTTTCGGTTTTCTCCTTGCGGCAATGCTTCTGCTAGGAAGGTCTTTTCATCGCCCTTGTACGCCACCTGTGCACCGAAAGGCATGTACATGAACATCAAGGTAACCAAACCTGTATACGTAATCATCAAGTGATATGGCAAGGCAAGCACGGCAACCGCGTTGTGCGCATCCAGCCATGAACGCTGACCTTTCTTCGGTCGGAAGGTAAAGAAATCCTTGAAGATGCGCTTGTGTGTAATGACACCACTGACGATTGCGATCAGCATGAACATTGCGCAAAAACCGACGATCCAGCGCGCCCAAATTGCCGGCATGTAATGTAGATCAAAGTGCAGTCGATATAGAAAATCGCCACCGCGTGTTTCCCTGACTTCCTCCAGACGTTCGCCGGTAGCAGGATTCAGTTGCGCTCTTTCGAGCTTACCTCGTCCTTTTTTGCCTTTCTCCGGCTGTCCTATCCAGAGCACGCCCACTGCCTGATTGCGCTCATCCGGCAAATCGATGGACCAGCGCGCCGCACCAGGTGCTTCTTTTTCCAGCATGCGTAACGCGTTCTGTACCACCTGATTGGCTGGTACCGGCGTTGCCGCCGCCGCATGCAATTCAGGCTTCATCCACAAGCTGATCTCATCGCGGAAATACGAAGCCGTACCTGCAGAAAAAACCAGAAACAATATCCAGCACACCAGCAAACCCGACCAGGTATGCAACCACGCCATCGACTGGCGGAATCCCTCTCTCATGCGATGCTCCGATATGCCAGCAATCCCAAACCCAGGACTACGGCAGGTAAGCCTATGCCCATCCAGGCATGGAATGCACTCCGCGCTGCGAACACCCACAGCACCGCGCAGGTATAGACGGTAAACGACAGCAAAGTCGCCGTCATGACAGCATCGACGCGCGCCATCGGCAACACTAAAGACAGCACAGCGGTAGTAAGCGCCGTCACCGCATAACCGCCAAGAATGGCGGCTATGGCGCGTGAGGCAACACCAAGGCGATACTGCAATCCTTCGTTAAATTTCATTTTCTTGATTACTTATTTATTCGGCGTCTCGGCTGGCGTTGTCGGCAATGCCTTGATGCCCGTTGTTTGCGACAGTGATAAAGTCGTCATGAAGTTGGTGAAGTCGTACGGCTTGCCAGCACGTTCGCCCGGCGTCTTGTCTACGTAACGCACTTCCAGTACATACGTACCTTGCCAAGGCAGATCGAACTTCACTACACCTTGCTCATTCGTTGATGCTTCTCTCGTCCAACCCGATTGCGCGATCAAACCGACTTTGACCTTGGCTTGCGGCTGCCCTTTGTAATACACCTTGAACTCACCTTGCTTGCCGGTCGTAACCAGATCAAGTGTGAGCTTGGGTGCTTGCACAGCATTCGATGTGACTAAACGTGCACCCAGTATTCTGGCGGAACGAACCGTCACATCGCCATTCTTGTATTCCGATACAGGGAAATCGACATCCTCAGTAAAGATCGATTCGTTTTTACCTGCATGCCCCGGAAGCACAAGTGCACTGTCTTTTCTGGTGAAAGCTAAAACTTTCTCACCCTTGTCACTAGATAAGGTTGCACTTGCTTGAGTGATTTTATCGAGCAAGCCGGGCGAAGTTTCGCGCAGATTGCGATCAAATTCACCGAAGTACAAGCTCGCTGCTTTTGGTGTCTGCTCCAGCCAAATTTGATGTGCATGTGCAGCTCCGGCAAACATCAATGCCGTCATCAATGGAAGTAATGCAAGGCGTCGTTTCATGAAGGTCGTTCCTTTTAAATGAATACAATAATGACTACTCGTGCTGCACATACTTGCTTGCAGAAAAACATCTGGCACACGTGGACATTTTTCTTTCTTACTAAATATTCTTCCCTACCAAGCCGTCCTGAGCGCCAACATCACACTGCGCGGTTCGCCATAAAAATTCTGCCGGCTAGGCATGCTGACCTTCTCGTAATAAGTTTTATCAAACAGATTGTTGACGGTCAGACTCGCAGTCGTCGTCGGACTGATTTGATAGCCGATTTGTGCATTGAAGATGGTGTAGCCTTTTGCATCTATTCGGATAGGATTTGCTGCCGTGCCACTTGTTGCATACGTTTTACTCATGCTCCTCAAACCGCCTGCCACGCTCCAACGCTTGAATGCGCCATCACGCCAGGTATGTTTGGACCACACATTGACATTATGTTTGGGTGTTCCTGTCGTCACTGCATTCACCGGCACCTTGAGATATTTAAAATCGGTATAGGCATAACCCGCCGTCATCTCCCAACCAGGACGTATCTGTCCACTGACTTCCGCTTCCAGTCCCTGGCTTTGTATCTCGCCGCCAGCAACCGATTTGGTAGTGTTGTTTGGATCGGCAATGGCCCTATCCTTGTCGAAGATGCGGAACAGCGCTAAATGCGTATTCAAGCGCTTGTTGTAAAACTCGCTCTTGATACCAAACTCAATCTGCGAACCAGTACGTGGCGCCAAGAGTTTGTTATTGATATCGAGCGCAGTCTGCGCAACGAAGGTTTCTGCATAGCTGGCATATAAAGATGACTGCTGATTCAACTCGAATATCGCTGCGGTAAGCGGCGTAAACTTCGGCTTGAGTTTTTGCGGTGACGTGACTACACCACTAATCAAATCAACAGCTTCCGTATTCCACCGACTGACACGTCCACCGAGCAGAAAAGTCCAGCGATCAAATGGCTTGAGTTGCACTTGACCGTATATGCCAGTCTGAGTTTGATTAGCCCCTGTGGTGTAAGGTCCGATGTTCATGACTGGTAAAGCCACGTTGTAATTCGGCTGGAAGATATTCAAAGTACCACCACCAGCGGGGCCAGTCGTCGTCGATGCAGTCTTATCATTCTCTGTGCTGTAACTCATACCAACCAAAGCACGATGCGTACGTCCACCCAACTCAAACGGCGTAGTGATGTATGCGTCAAGATTGCGGCTTGTCGTTTCACGCTCAGATGCAGCACCTTGCAAATTCATCAATCCGGTAAGCGGATTGGGGAAACTATTACCACGCACACCATAATCATAGGTATAACGCTCTACCTCACGAGCAGAGAATTTCATCAAACCGCCACCACTAAGCCTATGCTCCAACTCGGCAAACATCTCGCTGGTTTCCTGCTTCTGTGTATTACCACTCCGGCCAACGAAAGTTGAACGTGGCAGATTGATCAAAGTGCCGTTTGCATAGGTCGGCAATCCAAGGTCACGCACGGTATCCAGTTTCTGTTGCGAAGCACCTAGGGACAGTGTGGTCTGTGGGCTCAAATCCATTTCAATCGTGCCGTAACCTACGGTTTTATCGTTCTTGACGATATCCACATATGAATCACGATTGTCTACCACGCCCACTACGCGCGCCCGTATCGCACCTGACTCAACCAGCTTGCTGGTGACATCAAATTCGGCGCGCCGCGCATCCCAGGAACCCAGCATGACGGCAGCGTTGCCAGCAAAATCCGCCCTTGCACGTTTACGTACGAGATTAATAGTGCCTCCCGGCTCACCCGCGCCTTGCAGCAAACCAGCAGGTCCACGTAACACCTCAATACGGTCGTATAACGATGTATCCAGTGCAGTCGTATAGTTGGTAGCCTGACCGATGGGCAATCCATCCAGTTGAATCGACCCGATACTAAAACCTCGCGCCGTAATGCTATTGGCATTACCACCACCATCAAATCGCGTAACGATCATCCCTGTCGTTTGTTTCAAAACATCTTCGATCTTTGTAATGTTCTGATCATCCAGACGCTGACGCGTAATCACGCTGATGGAGAAAGGTGTTTCCCTCACTGTCTGCGGAATTTTCGAACCTATCGTGATGGCTTGTGCAGCATAGGAACCGGTATGTTCACTGCTGCCATCAGACACCGTCGTCACATGTACCGCCGGCAAGGTTGTGGTGGATGTATTCAAATCAACATCTCTGCTTGATGAATCACCCTGCTGCGCCAAGGCAGCAGAGAATGGAACAGCCCACGCCAGACTAACGGCGAGAGTAATGGTTTTACGGCACAGCACAGCGCGTCCCCTTTTGGAATATGCACTGGCTGACTAAGGCTGGCTGATGCGGAATGTATAAGAATCGCGCCTATTGTAATAGATAATGATTCTCATTAACAAATGATATTTTTCTTGTATATATGTCACTGCCGATTGGAGCATGCAATACATGTCGCATATACCTAATCAACGGCCTATCTCATGGCAAGGACGGCACTTTACAAAATGGCCATGGTTTGCCCCACATCACGAGATCGCCTATACTCACGCCCATGGCAATCCTCGTACACTCCTTTGGCACATTGGCAACAGAACAGTCCTTGATGACGGTTCTGTTTTCGCACGTGCTCAGATTTCTGGGCGCAGAACACGCCCTCCAGCCGGCAGCAGATTCCTAAGCCCGGCGATACTTCCTTTTTCTCATTAGCGCAATTCATCTATCGCCGGGCTTAAGCCAAGCGCGATAGCGGCCAACTCTTTCTTGAGTTTGGGCTGCGCATTGGGATTTATTTCATGCCTTCAATTATTTACGGCGAGTTAACTCTCGCCGAGCTTCCGTTCGTTCGCCTAGTGCACATGCACAGCGCGTTCTCTCTCCGTCCATATCTGGTTTCTACAGCCTATCGCTCGCTGTACTTTTCTCTTATATCGAGGTCGCCATGGAGCTGACCAAAAACTTCGTTAAACATAAGAGCCCTTGTGCCGATGGCTTTCGCTGGTTTCTGCGCAAC
This sequence comes from Herminiimonas arsenitoxidans, assembly GCF_900130075.1. Lineage (NCBI taxonomy): Bacteria > Pseudomonadati > Pseudomonadota > Betaproteobacteria > Burkholderiales > Oxalobacteraceae > Herminiimonas > Herminiimonas arsenitoxidans. The sequence goes on along the minus strand of NZ_LT671418.1, from coordinate 3,412,522 downwards.
CACCAAGAAGGGAGCGATTACCAACCGTTACTGGATGCACTGGTCAACGCCGGCAGAGTCGATGACGCATGCTGGCTGCTCACGCAATTTGGTCCCACTGATGCGGTATTAAGAGTCGATGCCATCGATGCTGAAGCAATCGTATTTGCCGGGACGCTAGAGGTACAAGGCAACATTGAAGTCGCTTCGATTGTGCGAGCTGGACGTGCGATACGCGCTGGCGGCGGGATTCGTGCAGGTCATTCCATAATCGCGGGCGAAGACATACGTGCTGCCGGCAATATACGCAGCGAAGGAACGCTGGATGCTGGCGGAGATATCAAGGTGGGCTGGGGAATTGAAGTTCAAGAGACCCTGCGCTGCGGAGGCGACTTGCGTGCCGAGTGGGAATTATTGTGCGGTGGTGGCCTGTCTGTTACGGGTAACACATTCGTGGGACAAGACCTCATGGTCAAAGGCGTATTCCGCTGCGATAAAAGTATCAGGACCGGTGGCGCGATAACGGGATTGGACTGCATCTGGGCCGGTAATGGTATCGAATCCGGCGCAGCCATTATTTGCGAAAAACATCTAGAGGCAAATTGGGGCATTAAGGCCCAAGAAGCCATCATTGCTCACGGCACGATCAAGGCAGGCGAAAGCTTGCAGGCAATGGAGGAAATACAAGCAGGTGCAGGGTACGGCATCTATGCAGGATTGGTCGTTCAGTTTGATGCGTGGGAAGCGAGTGCTCAGGTACGCGCTAAGTCAAAACCCGAACGCTTGATGAGTGGTTGGTGGGGTGGCGCTTGCTTGGCTTGATGCCATGTTGTCGTCCCTGAAAAAATCAACTTACATCATCTTGATTTGGAGATTATTTTGAATCCTGTAGCCCTACCCTTCCCTTCCCTTCTCTGGCTGGCGCGCATCATGGAATTGCGCATCGACGTACAGCTTCCGTTATCAGAACTGGAAAGAGAACTTGATGCGCTCAATCGACGCTTAAACCAGCCTGGCGATATTCTTTACGATCTTCCCTGCATAGACATCAATTTTCCCGACCTGGCCTTTCGCTATCGCGAAGCAGATGGAGAACACTATATTTATGTTGAAGATTTGAAGCGTCGCTGCCTGGCGGGTTACACCGTCTTTAATCGTTTGATCGAACTGAATCGTCGCCAAGACAAACATCTGCGCGCAACACATTCCAAATACGCGCCAGCCTATCAACGTCGCGGCATCGCAAGCGTGATCTATCGATGGTGGCTAGATGCAGGCAATTGTTTGATTAGTGGCGCACGTCAGTCCGTTGGTGCGCATGCCTTATGGCATTCACTGAACAAACATTACGATTTGATTTATGTTGATCTGCGCGATAAAACTCTGAGCTACTTAGGAAACGAAATCAGTGGCCAGATCCGCGAAGATCTTCATACCAGAATGGTGATGTTCGGAAAAAATCGAGACTTGGTCGGATTCGCTGAAGATACTGGGATGACGCTACCGTAGCGCAGAGATCGCTAGCAGATGAAACATACGTCAAAACGCCGGCAGGTATTGTTACCTGCAGGCGCTTTTCCTGAAGCTCTACTTTTTGCTTTGCTACTTAAAACATCCAACGTGCCTTCACTGAAGCAGTCTGATTCACAAAGCCATTGCGACCTTCAGCATCGTAACGCAAGGCAATCTCGCTACCGTTACCCGTCTTGCGTACCAGACCCAAACCGCCGCGAACAGTCCACGGACGCTGTTCCATACCATAGGTAGCGAACGCCGCTTGCGGCGCGCCGGCAAAGGCCGCGATGATGGAAGTATTGCCTTTCACCGCGGTATAAGCCGTACCCAAATTGGCAACGAAAGTTGTTTTCTCATTCAACTTATGCGCCAACTTGCCATCGACTGCGAGCAGTAATTCATTCGCACTGCGTCCCGCCACATTCAGGTTCAGCGCACCAGCGCCGTTTTCCTGATAAGACTGATCCTTGATCCACGTATAGTCAGCGCGTACCGATGGTGTAAAGCTGGTATTTGCATTCAACGGCAAGATGCGTCCGACGCCGACGCCGACGTGTGCAGTCAAGCTCTTGTAGCTAGCGCTGGCAGTACTACCAGTGAAGGCAATGCGACGGCTGCCTTTATTACTGTTTTGGCCAACGTCAGCCTGGAAATTGATTTCTGTATTTTCATCCAGGCTATAACTGCCGTATCCCAGCAATTGGAAAACATCGACATCCATGTGCTGTGGCGCAATGGCAGAGTTACCGTCCACCTTAGATTTGGCATACGCAAAACCGACACCGAGGCGGCTGCGTTCATTGGCTGCCATATCGGCACCTGCGACGAAGCCGGTGCTGTTTGCCTTGAAGCCGGATTGGCCATCACGGTCATCCTGCCGCGCCCATGAACCGAAAGGTTTGAACCAGACATATTTATCACCCAGCATGTCGTCGCCAGATGACAGGCCGCGATTGTTTTCAATGCGCGCCTGAACCACGCGATTGATGCTGGTGATGGAACCGGTGGCTGCTGCCATCGAACCGCCATTCAGCAATGGCAACGTTTGCGAGACTGCATCCGATACAGCCTGCTTGCTGGTCAGCCCAACGAAATGACTACCTATTGCACCACCAGGATTGGCTGTAATGACTTGATCCAATACTGTCGCAGCACCGACGGCTGGCGTGTTATTGGTTTCCTTTACGCTGCCCAGCACCGTGACCGGTGCCTTGGCCAGTGTCAGATGGATAGCATTACCGACTTTGATTGCGCCGAAATCGAACAAAATTGAATTGTCAGTGACAGCAAACGTGCCATCACTATTCAAGGTCGACGCAGTCAGGACATTCTGCAGACGATCCACGCTGAACTTGTAATCACGTGGGCTAACATCAACATCGATCTTCGCATTGCTGCCTAGGTCAGCGACACCGTTGATGTTCAGCTTGGTATAAGTCGTATCGCCACTAACACCAACACGCAACACGCCGGTATTGGTTTGTGTGTAATTGCCTTGTACCGTTGCATTCGCACCGCTCAGGCTGAGCGTGCCATCATTCCTGAAACCATTCGTCGTGCTAAGAAGCGCACCGTTGGCCAGGGTAACTGTGCCGCTGCTGCTAAGACTGGTAGTCACAAACTCGGCGTTAGTCGCCAAACCGATACTACCGGTATTGGTGGCTACACCCTGGATCGTCAACTTTGCCTTAGGGCTACCATTACTGCCGACTTGCAACACACCCGTACCGGCCTGTGTATATGTGCCATTAATCACCGCCGTCGTGCCGGCAGCCAGATTCATCGCGCCGGCATTGTTGAAACCATTGCTGCCGACGGTGATGCCGTTGGACAGAGCACCACCCGACAAACTATTCCCAGCCGTCATGGTGAACTGAGCGCCATTGGCAACTGAGAAACCCTTGACCTTGTAAGCATTGGTGTTCGAGAAATTAGCGCCTGCCGACACCGTAAAATCAGTGTTGCTCGCATCAACGTCGCCAATAAAACGAGCGTTACTGCCTTGGGCATAGATGGCAGCCAGGGATGCATTCGCGCTGACTTGTACAGCATATTTGTAGCCGATAATGGTACCGCTGTTATAGATGCCACCATCAATCTGCCCCTGACTATCAACAGTGATAGCAGTTCCAGAATTGCCATTCACAGCAATGCCGATAATACCGCTAGTATCATTGACAATATTGCCGGTGATTTTTGAACCCGCCCCCGTAACCAGGATGGCACTTCCGTAGTTAGTGAGTATCTTATTGTTGTTATAAAGCGCCGTACCATTAGTACCCGCCGTCAGGGTGGCGCCGCCTCCCAGCGCTAAGGCCGCATATTTTGACGAGATGGTGCCAGTATTGTGAATACCGTTGGTAATCGCAGAAGTAGTAGTCACTTCGATGCCTGATCCAATGCCGGTACTGATAATTGACCCACTATTAACGATGCCGCCCAGCTTGCTGCTATTACGCAGGTAAATAGCGTAAGCGTCATTCCCTTGTATCTTCCCTTCATTGAAGAGACCGCCGGTAATGTTACTGTTCATAGCTAAGGTTATGCCAGTATTCGCGCTGATCTCACTATTAACGCCCTCATTGCGCAGGCTACCATTCACTGTCCCTAGAACCGAGTAAAACCCCCAGCTGCTAACGGGACCGGTCGCATTTATCTTGCCTGTGTTGACAACGTTGTCATTGACGGTGAATTGGACCAACTGCACGCCCTGCAGACCGCCAGTGAGGGTCCCATGGTTGACGATGCCGCCAGTGCCGATGGTCGAATTATCCACATTGATCGCAGCTGAGTGAGCGACAATACTGCTGCTAGCACCGTTCAAGATGCCATTCGTGACCTTGGAAGAGTTACGGAGGTCTATGCCATTGGCGTTGGCATCAAGCGCGTTGATTTGAGCGCCATTGATGTTCTGGATAGTCTTCACGCTGGAGCCATCCAAGTACACAGAACCGGTCATCTGGGCACTGCTGCCATCATTGATAATCGCGCCAGCGATGCTGGTATTTTTCATCCGGATAACGGCTCCAGTGTTGCTGGCCGACAAGGTACCGGTATTCGTAATATTGCCAGATAAGGTGCTACCTGACGCAATGTCGATAGCGACGATGCCAGCCGCGCTCACTGTGCCATTGTTAGTGATACTGCCAACCGCACCGGACACAGAAATCGGCTTGATCGTAGTGTCGATGGCGGAAATCACAGCACCCTCTTCGATCGTCACGCTGCTGCCGTTGTTGTTCAGCACGCAATTGCTATCCGTCGCTTGAATGCCGCTGATGGAATTAGTGACCGCAGTGCACACATTGGCTGCCAAGCTTGGCCCCGCACTCAGCAAGAGCGCAGCGACTCCCAGTGTGGCTGCCGCACATGTCGTGGAAGATTTGCCACGACTAGCTGATTTCTCATGAGTGACGATAAATGCGGAGCGCGCTTTGCTCCAGACGATGCGATATGCCTTGTTCACGATAGCTTCCTTCCTGTGTGCAGCTGACGCGCACTTTGTCTTGTAAAAAACCAAGCTAGGAAGTTATCGAAAAATTGCCGTACAGAATCGAGCAAACCTGAGCAGTACCCGACAAGAACAGTCGGGATTGCCGTGCAACACCCGTCCGTTCAGGCTGTGCCGGTATTCGGCAAGCGTAAAGAGAAGGTGACTATTTTTGCAGCGATGTTGTTTTCCAGATGCACACTGCCGCCATGCATCTCGGTGATACGCTTCACCAGATACAAACCGAGCCCTGCACCCGGCTGATGTTGCGCCGCATGTCCGCGGAAGTATTTCTGGAACAGGCGAGCCACCTCTTCTTCTGGTATCGGTTCTCCATGGTTGCTGACCGCAATATGTAGCGCGCCGCCTTCATCACCGACAGCGCTGACATGAATCGCACGTCCCATCGTGGAGTGCCTATCTGCATTTGCCAGCAAATTACGTAGCGCCACTTGCAACAAACCGCGATCACAGAAAAAGGAGGATGGCAGCGCTTGCGCCGTAAGCTTGATTCGCTCTTCCGGCCACTCTGCCAGCGTCGCTTCCAGCAACTGCTGCGAGTCGCAGACAGTCGGCCGGAATGCCGTCGCACTCGCGTTCATTCGGTCAGTAGTTAAGTATTCATCGACCAGTGCTGCCATGCGACGTGCGGCGTCACGCAAGTTCTGGCAGCGCGTCAGGGTTCTCTCACGTGCCGCGTCGAGGTTCTTCGCGATTTGCTGCGCAGTTGTATTGATGATGGCCAGTGGTGTGCGGAACTCATGTGACACCATCGCGACAAAGTCCTGTTGCTCGCTCTTGATGCGTCGCTCCACTTCCAGCGCCTGCCGTAATTCCTGCTCCAGTTGCACCCGCTGTGCGATTTCCTGCTGCAGTGCTGCTGTGCGCTTGGCGACCTGATCTTCAAGACTTTCATTCAACTGCCGCACTACCCTGACGGTTTCTGCCTGTGCGTTCTCCTTGTCGCGACGCAATCCGTCGTAACGCAAGTTCAAACGCAAGCTCATCAAGATCATATGCAGCAAGGCGCCAATCGCAATCGCATGATCAGTCCCAAAATTCGTCGGCACTACAGCCATATTGCGCAGATAGCTGACGATGGCACCGGCATAAAATATTCCAAAAACCAGCAGGAAGAAACGCGCCGGCTTATGCCCATGCACCATCAGCCACAATGCGATGCTGACAAATACAACAATCAGCGACATCGCTACCTGCTGCATCAGGATGACACCACTAGAGAAGCGGCCACTCAAAATCAGCAAGGCACTCACCAAGGCAACCGCACGTGCGCCATACAGTACGAAACGACTGAAGCGCGGCCAAATCGGAGGCAGCTCCAACTGCTGCAAGGAGAACTGCACGCCCACCGCCAAGCTGGCACACATCGATAAGCCAAGCAAAGGATCCGAGATGGTGACAGGCAGATCAAATAGTTGCTGCGGCAGTGCGACCGTCATCAGCTCGGTCATGATATTCATCATCACATACAGCAGATACAAACCGCTCTGCTTTTCATGTGTCATGCGCCAGAAGAACACATGCAACACTATCAGCAAAGCAAAGCAGCCAAAGTACAAGCCATAGAAAAGATATTCGCGGCGCGAAGAATCACCGAAGGCCACGCGCGACCAGACTTCCACATTGGTCGACATCGCATTCTTGCTCTGCAAGCGCATCAGCCACACTTCTGGCCCTGTCGACTCCATATTGATCGGCAGCACCACATTACGCGTATCCAGCGGCCACGATGCACGCCCGACATCTTCACCGGCATGCTGTTCATCCCAACCATGTGCACCATTCGGCCGGTACAGACGCACATCATCGAGCAAGGCATTCGAGAAGCGCACAAACCAATCTTCCGGCGCATCGGCCTGTCGTTCTACCGTCACACGCAACCAGATAGTGTCTTTCGTGTAACCGGCGCTGAGGGCGGCTGGTATCGCTTGCCAGCGATCCGATGCCAGTGCGGCATCAGGCGTCAGCTGGGCACCGGGATCACGCAATATAGATAGATGGCCGCTCCCCAGCACTTTACGTGTGCTGGCTTGTAAGTCGAGCGTAGATTGTGCCAGGCCGGACAAAGGCAGCAGAATCGCGAACAGAAAAAGGAATGAGAATAGACGTTTCATCGGCGGCGAGAATAACATGCGCACGATAAATTCCGGATTTTTGCAAACGCTCAGAAACACTCAGATATAGCGCTCAAGGAATCGGCTATCCTTACGCGATGTACAAACTCATTTTGCTCGAAGACGAAAACGTATTACGACAGGAATTGGCCGAGTTCTTAACGGATCTCGGCTATGCAGTCGATGCGGTAAGCACGCTCGCCGAGTTTCAAAAAATCTACACACCCGCCAACCATCAAATGGCCGTACTCGATCTGACGCTACCTGATGGCGATGGCATGACGTTGATACGCCAATTGCGCCAGCAAGGCCATCGCATCGGCATCGTCGTACTCACCGCACGCGGTGCCATGCCGGACAAGATCGCCGGACTGGATGAAGGTGCCGACTACTATCTTGCTAAAACTGCAGACCTGGATGAACTGGCCGCTACGCTGGCAGCACTCAAGCGCCGTCTGGCACAACCTGAAGCCAGCGACTGCTGGGTACTGGAAGTCGGCCGTCGCCGTCTATTGCCGCCTGGGCAATCTGCGATTCCTCTCTCGCAGCAGGATGTCACCGTTTTACATACATTGATGGCAGCGCAAGGTGAAATCGTGAGCCGTCAAACTATCGTGCAAGCATTAGGGGAAGACTTCCTGCATTACGATCAGCGTCGGCTCGACACGCAAATGCGCCGCCTGCGCCGCAAAGCCGAAGAGTCGATTGGCATAGCCTTACCCGTCAATACTGCCCGCAATGCCGGCTACAGCTTTTTCGCCGAAGCAGTTATCCGAGCCTAAGAGCGTCTCACAGCGATAGAGAGTTACGCTGAAATGTGCGCTATGCCCCACCTTGTAGTCACAAAAACATCACTTATACAAAATCGCAAACTTCCCTATCGAGGTGAGTTCTGAGATAACTGACGTGAATTCAGACTTAAATCAATTTTGACAACAGACTTTTATATTTCCCATCACCCGCTTGAATTATTAAACAACCGTCCCTATACTTAGCACTCACCGGAAGAGAGTGCTAACAACTTTCCCCGACTGACCAACTTTCTAGTGCGGCATGTATGCACTGTAAAGCACGCTTTGCAGCCCATGCCGCAAATCACCATAACCTATTGAAAACTAAGGAGTTTGTATGAACCTTCGTCCTTTGCACGATCGCGTCATCGTCAAGCGCCTCGACCAGGAAACAAAAACTGCGTCCGGCCTCATCATTCCTGAAGCAGCTGCTGAAAAGCCTGATCAAGGTGAAATTCTGGCTATCGGCAACGGCAAGATCCTCGAAGACGGCAAAGTTCGCCCACTCGACGTTAAAGTCGGCGACCGCGTTCTGTTCGGCAAATATGCTGGCCAAACCGTCAAAGTTGATGGCAACGAAGTTCTCGTGATGCGCGAAGAAGACATCATGGCAATCGTACAAAAGTGATGCCGTTTTTCGAGCGCGACGGCCACGCCGCAGCGATCGAAATGGTGTCATCCCTAGTCGGGATTCAGTGATTCAGTCACTCAACGAATAATCAGGAGCAATCAACATGGCAGCTAAAGAAGTAATTTTCGGCGACGCAGCCCGTGCCAAGATGGTCGAAGGCGTCAACATTCTGGCCAACGCAGTTAAAGTAACCCTGGGCCCTAAAGGCCGTAACGTGGTTCTGGAACGCTCGTTCGGCGCACCAACCGTCACCAAGGATGGTGTTTCGGTTGCTAAAGAAATCGAACTCAAAGACAAATTGCAAAACATGGGCGCGCAGCTCGTGAAAGAAGTGGCTTCCCGCACCAGCGACAACGCAGGCGACGGCACCACTACTGCAACCGTATTGGCACAAGCGATCGTTCGCGAAGGCATGAAATACGTTGCGGCCGGCATGAACCCTATGGATCTGAAACGCGGTATCGACAAAGCTGTTGCAGCGACTGTTGAACAACTCGCGCTGATCGCAAAGCCATGCACAACAACCAAAGAAATCGCTCAAGTTGGCGCGATCTCGGCGAACTCGGACTACTCGATCGGCGAGCGTATCGCTGAAGCGATGGAAAAAGTCGGCAAGGAAGGCGTCATCACTGTTGAAGACGGCAAATCCCTGAACGACGAACTCGACATCGTTGAAGGTATGCAGTTTGACCGCGGCTACTTGTCGCCATACTTCATCAACAACCCAGAAAAGCAAACCGCTATTCTGGAAAATCCATTCATCCTGTTGTGCGACAAAAAAATCTCCAACATCCGTGACCTGCTCCCGGTATTGGAACAAGTCGCTAAAGCTGGCCGTCCACTGTTGATCATCGCAGAAGACATCGAAGGCGAAGCACTGGCAACTCTGGTTGTGAACAACATCCGCGGCATTCTGAAAACCTGCGCAGTTAAAGCGCCAGGCTTCGGTGATCGTCGTAAAGCAATGTTGGAAGACATCGCTATCTTGAGCGGCGGCCAAGTCGTTGCTGAAGAAGTTGGCCTGACACTGGAAAAAATCACGCTGGAAGAATTGGGCCAAGCTAAACGTATCGAAATCGGCAAAGAAAACACCACGCTGATCGACGGTAACGGCCAAGCTGTCACCATCGAAGCACGTGTTAAACAAATCCGCGCTCAAATCGAAGAAGCAACTTCGGACTACGACCGTGAAAAACTGCAAGAACGCGTTGCCAAATTGGCAGGCGGCGTTGCAGTCATCAAAGTCGGTGCAGCTACCGAAGTTGAAATGAAAGAGAAAAAAGCACGCGTTGAAGATGCACTGCACGCAACCCGCGCAGCTGTTGAAGAAGGTATCGTTCCAGGCGGCGGCGTTGCTCTGTTGCGCGCACGTGCCAGCATCAATGTCAAAGGCGACAACTCCGATCAAGACGCAGGTATCCGTATCGTTCTGCGCGCAATGGAAGAACCACTGCGCATGATCGTACAAAACGCCGGCGAAGAAGCATCGGTTGTTGTAGCTAAAGTATTGGAAGGCAAAGGTAACTTCGGTTACAACGCTGCTAACGGTACCTACGGCGACATGGTTGAAATGGGCGTGCTGGATCCAGCTAAAGTGACACGTTCGGCATTGCAAAATGCTGCATCGATCGCTGCTCTGTTGTTGACTACCGATTGCATGGTTGCTGAAGTTACTGAAGACAAACCAGCTGGCGGTATGGGCGACATGGGCGGTATGGGCGGCATGGGTGGTATGGGCGGCATGATGTAATTGCTGTTCCGCTTTCGACATCACGCAAGTGGTGTCGAAGCTCCCATGTGCTTTATCCGCACATCAAAAAGCCTGCAAGGTTCGCGCCTTGCAGGCTTTTTGTTTGGCACAAACAAATGCATGTAACGCAAGAGCCTGCTTCAATATGCTCTTTAAAACACAGCCCTATCTATTCTTCGAACATCCCTGACTCTTGCGGGAACTAAGAACAAGCAAACTTGCTCCAAAACCGACAAACAAAAATTTAACAAGAAATTAAGAAAAATTTCGCACAATGTTTGCATCGGCGGGTGTAGTCTACAAATCATCAAGTCACAATCAGCTCACAGCATTCTGCTGATGCAGTCCGTTTCTCCATGCGCGCGTCCCTAATAAGAATCATTGTAATTACTGATCGATAGCACCGTAGCACTAGCGTTATTTCCCAAGAAATACGACCAAGGCGAGGGCATCATGACGGCAAGAAACAGACTGTTGTTTGCAGCAGCAATCACTCTGTGCAGTGGCGCATTACACAATGCCAACGCACAAAATAGTGTCACCATCTACGGCATAGTCGACGTCGCCACGGTCTATAGCAGTAATCAGGGTGGTGCATCCAATACTTATATGCGTAGCGGCAATCTTGCCGGTAGTCGTATCGGTTTCAAGGGAGTGGAAGATCTGGGCGGCGGGACGAGCGCCATCTTTCTTCTTGAAAACGGTTTTAACGTTGATACCGGCGAATTAAGCTCCACCAGTTCCTTCTTTAATCGACAAGCCTATGTCGGTTTATCCAATAAACACTACGGCACGCTCACGGCTGGTCGCCAATACACGCCGTACTATCTGTTCGTCGCACCGATCGGCCCTACTACTGCATTGACTGGCGCGACCGGCGCACATCCAGGTGATATCGACGGCTTGGATACAACCATACGCAGCAATAATTCTGTGACTTATACATCACCGGTCTTCAACGGCTTGCAGTTCAGCGGCTTGGTAGGTTTCGGTGAAACAGCAGGCAATATGTCTGCCGGCAGAACACTCAGCGCAGCCGTCAAGTATGACTACAACGCCTGGAATTTTGCACTGGGTTATCAACGTCTGAACAATGGCACGACACCCGGCAACTGGAACTCCAGCGCATCCGCCAGCTTCGCTACGTCTGCTATTAATAATGGTTACCTGTCTGCCGATTCAGCACAATTTCTTGCCGCCGCCGCACGCTATACGATAGGCAAACTGGTATTGGGTGTGAATGCATCGAACGTCGAATACCGACCTAACAGCGGCTCATTATTCATAAACAAAGCGACCTTCAATACTCTGGGCGTGCTCTCGACGTATCAACTGACACCTGCCGTGTTCGTCAGCGCCGGTTACAGCTATACGAAAGAGAAAGCAGCCAACGGCATCACCGATCCAGCCAAATACCACCAAATATCACTGGAACAGACCTACTCATTCTCTCCACGCACTGCGATTTATTTTCTAGAGGCTTACCAGATCGCCAAAGGTCAAACCTTGGGCCTGGGTGGAATCGGCATGCCTGTCAGAGCCGTTGCCGTTGTTGGCGATTCACAAAACGGAACGCCGTCGGATGGCGCCAATCAAGCCGTCTTCATGGTCGGCATACGTCATTCGTTCTGACAAACGCAATTCAACAACGCGCATACAAACGTATATAGCAAACACTCTTGCATTCAGCAGTACTACTAAAAGAGGATCACATCTGCCATGGATACCTTAGGTAAAGACGTCGAGACCACTTCCTCATTCACACCGACGCGACGCCGTCTATTAGTCGGCATGCTATCTGCCTACACCGCGTCGCTGATCCCTTGGGCATTAGCGCAACCGGTAGCGGATGACAAGCAAGGCGCATTTGTCGCCGTATCTGCCATTCTTGTCGGCCGTACTACGCTGGATGCGATACAGGCCACGCGTTTATATGATGCACTCACCGCCAACGATGCGGACTTCCCGAAAAAGGCGCAAGCACTACTTGCCTTGATCGAACAACGAAAGATAGACCCACTCCAGTTACAGCAAACCCTGGATACAGAAAACTCTGATCTGGCAGACACTCCAAGAAAAATCGCCAGCGCCTGGCTCCTGGGCATAGTGGGTAGCGGCGAGAAGGCGCGTGTCTACGCCTATGAAACTGCGCTCAATGCAGAAATCGTGTCGGACATCTTGAAGCCACCTACCTACTGCTATGGCACCTACGGTAGCTGGACAAAAAAACCAACATAAGGAGCATCAGATGCCTAACGATTTATCCGCAGACTTTGTCATTATTGGCTCCGGGATCATCGGCTCCTTGATGGCGCAGAAATTTGCACAAGCTGGTGCATCGGTCATTATTCTGGAAGCCGGACCACGCGTCACACGCGGTGAGCTTGTCGCGCGCTTCAGAAATTCTCCGCGCCGCAGCGACTGGATGTCGCCCTATCCATCCGTGCCCTCTGCACCGCATCCGATTTATCAGCCGACCAAAAACAATTACTTCATGCAAGCCGGTCCGTATCCGTATGAGGCAGAGTACATACGCCAAGTTGGTGGTACCACCTGGCATTGGGCAGCACAAGCATGGCGCAACGTGCCTAGCGACTTCAAGATACATAGTCTGTATGGCGTTGGCGTTGACTGGCCGTTTAGCTACGACGATCTGGAACCCTACTATCAGGAAGCTGAAGAAATCATGGGCGTATCCGGCGCGCCGAATACAGGCTCGCCACGCAACAAACCATTTCCGATGGAACCAGTCACAGAACCGTATGCGATGCAACGCCTGCGTGAACGTCTGGACCCAGTCTATGCAGTCGTCAGCAACACCACCGCACGCAACAGCCGCAGCTATGATGGCCGACCTGCTTGCTGCGGCAACAACAGCTGCCAACCAATTTGCCCTATCGATGCGCAATATCACGGCGGTATTGCCGCAGCCTCGGCCGAAGCCGCAGGTGCCAAACTGATAGCGAATGCCAATGTCTACAAACTGGAGCACGATGAAAAAGGTCGTGTGACCGCAGCCTTGTATTACGACCCTGATAAAAATTCGCATCGCGTCACCGGAAAAACTTTTATCGTCGCCGCCAACGGCATAGAGAGTCCGCGCTTGTTGTTGCTATCTGCCAGCGACAAATTTCCAAAAGGTTTAGCCAACAACCACGAAATGGTGGGACGTCATCTGATGGATCATCCCAGCACATCACTGACCTTCGATGCAGAAGAAGATCTCTGGCTCGGTCGCGGCCCGCAAAGTCCCAGCTCCATCAACACGATGCGCGATGGTTCTTTCCGTTCCGAACATGCCGCATATCGCCTCGACTTCACCAATATCTCGCGCGTCGATAGCACGACTCAATCATTGATCGCTGCTGGCGTCTACGGTGTTGAATTTGAAAAACGATTGCGCTACAGCGCTGCGCACGAGCTCAACGTCAAGAACGTGCTGGAAGTGCTACCCGATCCTGAAAATCGCGTCACGCTCGGCAATGAAAAAGATTCGATGGGCATCCCCAAACCGCAGGCGCACTATGCGATCCACGACTACACCCGCAAGGGACATGAGCGCTCACAAGAAGATTTCAAGCGCATTGCAGAACTGATGGGCGGCAGCAATCTTCGCTTCAGCAAAGAAGGCGTGTTCGCTAACAATCAGCACATCTGCGGCACTCTCAGCATGGGCACGGATCTCAATGTGTCGGTGTGTGATCAATGGGGACGTACGCATGATCACGAGAATCTGTACTGCGCTGGCACCGGTCTGTTACCAACCGCTGCCACCTGCAATTCAACCGAAACCGGGCTGGCAGTAGCCTTGCGTACCGTGCATCACATACTTGCAGAACAAAACAAGGCACCTGCGCCATCTGCCGCTACCAACTCAACGTCAGAAAGGCAGCCAACATGAGATCGCCACTATGTTTGCATGGTCTTCTTGGCGCTAGCGTACTGGCGCTACTCAGCTTGAATGTCTACGCTGCAACTGAAAACGTCGCTGCAGTGGGCGCAGATGCCGATATGGTCAAGCGCGGTCAATATCTGGCAACAGCAGGTGACTGTATTGCCTGCCACAGCACACCGCATGGCAAACCCATGGCTGGCGGTCTGGCGCTACCGACACCTATCGGCGACATCATTGCAACCAACATTACGCCATCCAAGACGCATGGCATAGGCAACTACACACTGGAGCAATTCAGTAATGCACTACGCAAAGGTGTGCGTGCAGATGGCCAGCGCCTGTATCCGGCGATGCCTTACACCTCTTACGCACTGGTATCGGATGACGATACCAAGGCGATGTACGCCTACTTCATGAACGGTGTACAAGCGGTCGATGCTGCACCGACGCAAAGCACTTCACTGCCCTTCCCCTTCAACATCCGTCTATCAATGGCGGCGTGGAATATATTGTTCCTCGATAGCAAACCCTTCGTCGTCGATAGCAGCAAAAGCGTCGAATGGAATCGCGGTGCTTATCTGTCACGTGGACTCGCTCATTGCAGCACTTGTCATACGCCACGCAACATGATGATGGCGGAAAATCTCTCGAAGGAATTGGCCGGTGGTGATGTAGGCGTATGGCACGCGCCGAATATCACATCAGATGCCAACAGCGGCATAGGCGGCTGGAGCGAACAAGAGTTGGTCAACTACATGCAAACTGGTCGAGCCACCGACAAAGGTCAGGCATCGGGACCAATGGCAGAAGCTGTTGATCACAGCTTGCGTCATTTAACGCCGGAAGACTTGCGCGCAATTGCCGTCTACATACAGAGCGTGCCTGCCGTACATGACGCAGCCGACAGTCGTCCTGTCTATGCGTGGGGATCTGCGAAAAACGAACTCAATACTATTCGCGGCATGCCCTTGCCTAAAGACTTGAATCAGATGACGGGACCGCAACTCTACGATGCACATTGCGCGACCTGCCACCAAGCCAGCGCACAGGGTAGTTTTGATGGCGGCTTGCCGCCGCTGTTTCACAACACTGCACTTGGCAGGAGCAACTCCAACAATCTGGTGATGGTGATGCTCGACGGCATACAGCGACAAACGGAGACCGAAGAAATACTGATGCCGGGTTTTAAAAATGCCCTATCGGATCAGCAGATAGCAACGCTGGGAATATATCTGATCAAGCAATACGGCAACCCGGCCAGCACCGTCACTGTCGACCAGGTCAAAACTTTACGTGCCGGTGGTGGCGCATCTAATCTGGCGCTTCTGGCACAAGTGGGAATCGCAGCTATCGCCATAGTGATCCTCGCTGTGCTCTTGCTATTCATGAGACGCAGACGTCGCAATACTCCTTCAACGTAAGGAGACAATGCTGTCGGCGGCATTATCAACTTGAGTCAACAGCCATAAAAAAACCCGCAAGTTTTAAACCTTGCGGGTTTTTTATATTTCTTGCCGAGACTTATTTAACGACGGCGTGAAAACGTATCATCACGATTTTCTTCTGGCGCATCTTCTTCACTATCGTCTTCTACATCACTCAAGGATGGCGGCGGTTGGAAGCTGGCCAGCAAGGCGATGCGGCTTTCCGGTGTTTCCAGACTGATGCGACCAATAGCGCCAGTACGGTAATCCTGCAAAAAGGTATGTGCTGCTTTTTCCAGATCAAGCTCGCCACCTTTGATGCGGAAACCACGACGCAGAGCCACGCCTTCGATCACGCTGACACCATCGATGCCTTCGGTAGGAAAGCCGTAACGTGCAGTCAGCAATTTCGGATAGTGCATCAAAATGATGTCGGCCAGAAAGGTCGCGACTTCTTCTTCAATCAACGCGTTGCTACCAATCGCATGACTGGCTGCCAGCATCAAACCGTCGCTAGGATGCTCAATCTTCGGCCACATCATGCCCGGTGTATCGGTCAACACCATGTTATTGCCGAGATACAGACGCTGCTGCATCTTGGTCACTGCTGGCTCATCGCCAACTTTGGCAACGCGCTTTTTGAGCAATGCATTCATCAACGTCGATTTACCAACGTTAGGAATGCCCATGATCATGATGCGTAACGGTTTCAGTGCCGTACCGCGATGCGGAGCAATCTTCAAACTCAAGCCAGGGATTTTGGCAACGTCGGACGGCTTCTTGCAACTCAAGGCAACCGCGTGCACACCCTTCTGCTTGTTATAAAAATCCAGCCATTTTTGCGTAGCGATAGGATCGGCAAGATCGCTCTTGTTGAGTATCTTGAGGCAAGGCCGCTGGCGAAACGTGCGCAGCTCTTCGATCATCGGATTGCGGCTCGCTTGCGGTACGCGCGCGTCCAGCACCTCGATGATCATGTCGGTCTTTTCCATGGCTTCCGCCGCCTTCTTGCGGGCGGCGTTCATGTGACCTGGGTACCATTGTATGGACATGCGTGACTTTATCTTAAGGAAGCAAGCCGCTATTTTACTCGCTCGCAGCCTCCTCCGAGAGGAAGCCGCGCCTCCTTTCGTCATATTCCGGGCATTAATCATCCCAAAATGTCATACACACGTCATATCCGGCATGCAGACTATGTTCCGCAGCGCCAACGGGGACCGGCGCGAGAAAGGCCCCGACCAATTCCTTTGCGATGCTTTTGCTCATATCGACATTGCAACAAACTTGTCTATCGTGCACTTCCTTCGCTCCTTTTATCCCTCGCATGGCACGCAACCGTGTGTCGGCATCGCTGTCCCCTCACTGAATAAACGATGATAAGCGCCAACGGCTTGACCTACGGTTCAGATCAATCCGGCTTGATCTGGGGATTTTTATTCAAACCAGACTTGCCTGCGAGTCTGATTAACTCCAATCAGGCATTGGAATGGTTAAACCAGAAATCAGAATATCGCCCCGGTGAATTCATCTGGCTGCACTTCAACCTGAGTAATACCGCCAGCGAAAAATGGATAATCGAACATGCGGGCGTGGTCGACGAGTTCAACGAAGCTCTGCACGACGGCTCACGCTCCACCCGCATTGAACTGGCCGATAACACCTTGATCGCCGTCGTCAATGATGTCCTGCACAGCTTTTCCTTCGAATCAGCCGATATCGCCACCCTGTGGCTCAGCGTCACGCAACATGTTGTCATCAGCACACGCCGAACTCCTTTGAAGTCCATTGAGCGCCTGCGCCAAGCAGTCGAAGGCGGCGACACGATACGTTCATCAGTCGAATTGCTGATCCATCTGCTGCGCGATCAAGCCGATGTACTGGTTAAGATCGTGCGCGATGCTGTCGCACGCATCGACAAGGTGGAAGACAATTTACTCGCCGGTCGCTTGAACAAGCAACGCACCGATCTCGGCGCGCTGCGCCGCATACTCGTTCGTCTGCAACGTCTGCTGGCACCGGAGCCGGCAGCATTGTTTCGTCTGCTGCAAAAACCACCCAACTGGGTTGCTGAACTGGATACGCAAGAATTACGACAATCGACAGAAGAATTCTCCGTCGTCTTGAGTGATATGAGCTCGCTCCAGGAACGCATCAAATTGCTGCAGGAAGAAATCGCGGCGCAGGTCAATGAAGAAAACAATCGTAGCCTGTACGTGCTGACCATCGTCACGGTGCTGGCATTACCGATCAATATCATCGCTGGTCTACTCGGCATGAATGTAGGTGGCATACCGCTGGCGGAACACTCATACGGTTTCTGGATCGTTGCCGGCATAGTCGCGACATTCACAGTCGTGGCGGGCTGGTTTGTCATACGCAAGCAGAAGCAGGATTAAAAGCCCACACCGTATCTGTACAAAGCCAAGCCACGCTTTACACAACAATCCAACACCACAGATTCAATACACGTTGAATTACCAGCCGGGCAAGCAAAAGGATTTGCTAGGCCTGCTCGCCTTCGGTAACATCAAGCGACTAGCGATAATGCTGCAGATCAGCGCAACAAAGTAATGCGGCCACGCACATAAAAAGCTGCACCTCCGTTCAGCATGATTACTTGCTCTACTGAACTATCGCGCAGCAGATGCTGTCCACACTCACATCATTCCCGAATACATAATTCAATGAAATTTCCGTTTCCCTCCAAACGATCTGCCTCGCTGCTCGCACTCTCATCCATTCTTGCCCTGAGCGGTTGCGCCTTTGCTACCGATACCAACAAGAAGCCAGCACCAGTTGCCAAAGCCAAGAAAGTCGTCAAACCGGTGCAAGGCGATGAATTCGCCAACTTCTCGCAATGGGGTGATGTATCCAACTTTATCGACCAGATGGTAGAGAAGAACGGCTTCGACAAACGGCAATTGCAAGCGACTCTGAATAAAACCCACTACGTCGACAGCGCTATACAGTTGATGAAACCAGCGCCACCGGGCAAACCGAAAAACTGGGCAGCCTACCGTGCCCGCTTCGTCGAACCGGTACGCATCAATGCCGGTGTCGCCTTCTGGAATCAATATGCCGATGCGCTGGCCCGCGCTGAAGCGCAGTACGGCGTACCGGCAGAAATCATCGTCGGCATCATTGGTGTAGAAACCGTCTATGGCCGTAATACCGGTAACTTCCGTGTGATGGATGCCATTACAACGCTCGCGTTTGCCTATCCAGACACACCGAATCGCACCGCGCGCATGAACTACTTCCGTGGCGAATTAGAGAACACGCTGCTATTTGCGCGCGATGAGAACATTGATCCGTTTTCATTACTTGGCTCTTATGCAGGTGCCATAGGTTGGCCGCAGTTTATGCCAGGCAGCATACGCAAGTTCGCGGTTGATTTCGACGGCAATGGTCACATCGATCTGCGCAACTCGCCAGTCGATGCGATTGGCAGCGTCGCCAACTTTCTGGTGAAGCACGGCTGGCGTACAGGTGAGCCGACTGTCTTCCCTGCCAAAGTGGATATGACGGAAAACTGGCAACGCTTTATCGGTCAGGGATTGGAAGCGAAGTTCACTCTGGCAGAAATGAAAGCAGCCGGCGTGACGCCGCTGGTTGAACCACCTGCCGATATGCTGTTCGGTCTGGTGGATTTACAGAATGGCGCCGATGCTAGTGAATACTGGCTGGGTGCACCTAACTTCTTTGCGATCACGCAATACAATCGCAGCTTCTTCTATGCGATGTCCGTGATTGATCTGAGTCGCGCAGTGCGCGCGGCGCGCAATCCCTAAGTAATACAGTAGCCGACCAACGCTGTTGGCGGCCACTGATCAACGCGCTGCGTTCGCTGGCGCTTTCAAGCAAGTCAAATCAATCTGGATTGATTCGCCATCGCCGTTAATCCAGACTTGTGCATCCTGGATCGTGCACTGCAATTGCATATTACGCTGTGCAAGTTTGGCTAGTGCCTGGCTGGTTGCCGCCGGCAGATTAAATACACTTAGATTCTTTGCGCGGTCGACCTTGTTGGCGATTTGATTCCACCAAATATTGCTCATGCTGCTATAGCTATAGATGATGACGCGATTGGAACGACCACAAGCCTTCATGATGCGCTTGTCGTCCGGCTGACCAACTTCTATCCAGAGATCGATCGCACCAGTCAAATCCTTTTGCCACAAGTCAGGCTCATCATCCGCACTCAAGCCTTTACCGAATGCAAGTGCCTCATTGGCATGTAATACAAAGGCCAGAATCCTGACCATCATGCGTTCATCCGTTTCCGATGGATGACGCGCAATCGTCAGCGTGTGACCATCGTAGTATTGCCTGTCCATATCGGCAATTTGCAGATCGGCTTTGAAGATAGTTGATTTAAGTGCCATGAATTCTACTTTGATGAAAATGTCGCGATAGCGCGGAACGGTGGCAAGAATAGCCGATCCGCCTATCGCATGGCGACATTTTTTAACTGACACGGCAGTAACATGGAAATTGCTACAAACGTTTAAAATAGAAGACTAATAACAGGATGTCCTGCATGCAAACAACTCAACACGATGCAATTGTCGCGGCCACGCAAGCGTGGATAGAGAAAGCCGTTATCGGCTTGAATCTCTGTCCGTTTGCCAAATCCGTCTACGTCAAAAACCAAATCCGCTATACGGTCAGCGAAACCACTGAGGTAGATGCCTTGCTGGAGGAGCTGGAAGCGGAATTGCAAATTTTGCACGCCAGCGATCCTGCTGCTGTCGATACGACTTTGCTGATCCTGCCTAAGGTGTTGGGGGATTTTCTGGACTATAACGATTTTCTCGATCTTGCCGATGCTGCTATCGAGAAACTGGAATTGGACGGCGAAATTCAAATTGCCAGCTTCCATCCTGACTACCAATTTGCCGGAACCAAGGCCGACGATATCGAAAACTATACGAATCGTTCGCCTTACCCGATTTTGCATTTATTACGAGAGTCGAGCATCGAACGCGCCGTCGAAGCCTTCCCGGAAGCGGAAGATATATACGAAAAGAACATGGAAACGCTGCGCGGACTCGGAATAGAAGGTTGGCAAAATTTACATTTGGTCACACCACCGCGCTGAAACACGGAATAACATACAAGTATTATTTAACAGAGAATGTTGCCAAAAAGAATCATTCCTTAAAACAACAACAAGCGTTGATTTTTAAGGATTTTTTGGTGAATTCAGGCAGAAAAGAATAAAATTTCAATAACGCTACTTTTCTCAAAAAGAAAAGATTGTTTGATGGAACTCTTAGCCAATTGTGAGGCCAAAAGTACACTGAGTTGTAATTGCTTTTTTGAAATTTCTTGCTATATTGATTGCATATAGTTAATTTTTTCATATATAGCCTTGAAAAAGTCGTCGCCGCCTGCAACTTTACTAATGTGACAAGACTCCAATCAGTAGCCGTCGAAATTGCAACACAATTTGCATTTCCCGATCCCACGTTTGACATTTTGAAATCGAAGATATTATGACTACTCCGGATAGCCAAATGACTAGTAACCGACTCGCAGATCAAGTTGCGTACGATCCCAATCATCTGCTGGACTCGTTGATTGAAAGACTGCATCTGAAAAATGATGCGGCTCTGTCGCGCGCACTGGAAGTCGCCCCGCCAGTAATCAGCAAAATTCGCCACCGCCGTTTGCCGGTTGGCGCATCCTTGCTGATTCGCATGCACGAGGTGAGCGATTTAAGTATTCGCGATCTGCGTATTCTGATGGGCGATCGTCGCGATAAATTCCGTATCAGCGACAAGCAATTCAAGCCTAAAGAAGGCGTTGCGACCGAATCGCACGAGTAATACTGCCGTATAGACAGCGTATTTCCGGTTTAGGCTGGGAATACGCCTGTTGAAAGGTAACGATCGCCTCTATCGCAGACGATGAAGACTACTGTTGCATTCTCTACAGTTTGAGAAATTCTGAGCGCAACTTCACACGCGCCCGCAGCTGAAATCCCGCAAAAAATCCCCTCTTCTATCGCTAAACGCCGTGCCATTTGTTCGGCAACGGCTTGGCTCACGTATTCAAGCTGGTCGACTTTGCTCGAATCATAGATTTTTGGCAGATAAGCTTCCGGCCATTTTCTGATTCCCGGGATTTGTGAACCTTCATCCGGCTGCACGCCGATGATCTTGATATCCGGATTCTGTTCTTTCAGATATTCCGATACACCAATGATCGTGCCTGTGGTCCCCATGGCACTGACAAAGTGCGTGATTTTCCCGCCAGTATCGCGCCAGATTTCCGGCCCGGTGGTTTCGTAATGCGCGCGAGGATTATCTGGATTGGCAAACTGGTCAAGAATCAGCCCTTCGCCATTCTTTTGCATTTGCTCAGCCAGATCGCGGGCATATTCCATGCCGCCCGTTTTCGGCGTCAATACGATCTTTGCGCCATACGCTGCCATTGCTTGGCGGCGCTCTTCGCTCAAGTTCTCTGGCATCAGCAAAATCATCTTGTAACCGCGCATCGCCGCTACCATCGCCAACGCAATACCGGTATTGCCGCTGGTCGCTTCGATCAAAGTGTCGCCTGGCTTGATATCACCGCGCTCTTCTGCATGTTTGATCATCGACAAGGCAGGTCTGTCCTTGACCGAACCTGCCGGATTATTCCCTTCAAGCTTGCCGAGAATAATATTGTTGCGACGCGCAGCATCTTCGCCGGCCAGTCGTTTGATTTGCACTAAAGGTGTATTGCCGATGGTGTCTTCAATGGTCAAATATTGCATAGTGAGTGCTTGGCTACTGTGTCTGGGAAAACGTCATTTTAATCGCAGATGCCATCACGCGTACAAACTCGATCAAAACCAGGCGCACAGCAAAAAGCCCCTGCAATCTGCATTGTAGGGGCTACGCCTTCAAGCACTACTGTAAACGCTTGCTCTCTTCGTTACGGCTTTGCCGGTGTGCTTTTCGTATCGCTCGTTTTAGCAGCTGCCGGTTTGGATGTATCGGTTTTAGCAGTCGCCTTGGACGTATCTGCTTTGGTCACAGGTTTAGATGTATCCGTTTTGGCAGCAGGCTTGGCTGTATCAGATTTAGCCGTAGACTTGGATGCGTCTGTTTTGGTGCCAGTATCGGTTTTCGCTGCAGGCTTCTGCGCGGCAGGTTTGCCGGCATTCGGCTTGGAAACGCCACCCACGGTTAAGCCGGCTTGTGAAAATTTATCCGAATTTTTATCGCCTATGCCTTTCACGCGTGCTTCCAGGTCAGCCCAATCCTTAAAATTTCCGCCTTTTTTACGCTCATCCAGAATCGCCTTCGATGTAGCCGGACCTATACCTTTGATTCCATCAAGTGCGGCTTGGTCAGCCTTGTTAACATCCACATCCGCAAACGCAAAGCTTATCGATGCAAGGGTCATTGCAATAGCCAGCAATAATTTCTTTAACATTGAATATCTCCAGTCAATTTGTGAAAATGCTAGGAATGGCGATGCTCTCCGCCATAATTTATTATTAAACGCACAATAAATTAATTGAAGTATAACGACATTTAAATTCAAATGTCATTTAGATAATTACATCGTTTTATGAAGATCGCCTGGAAAGGCAAGACTTGCGGAGAGATTTGGCTATCTGATTAGAAGTATTACTAGCAATCAGATAGCCGGAAAATCAGTTCATTACATTCAGTTCTTCGGTACGACGCGGCGGATAAGTTTCCCATTTGCTGCAGCCTGGGCATTGCCAATAATATTGACGCGCCTTGAAACCACAATGGCTGCATTGATAGCGCGCCAGTTTTTGCGTATAGCCATGCACCAGATTCTGGACCATGGACAATTCTGAGCGCATCTCTGGCGGCGCATCCATCAAACGCGCTTCCAGCAATTTATCCAGCCCCAGCAAAGTAGGCGTACGACGTAATTCATCACTGACCAGTTGCGTTGCTGCGTCTACACCTTCCAGCTCCAGCACCGCCTTGAATACGACATCGATCAAATCGATAGATGACGCTTCAGCCAGATAGAACTTCAGCAGATTAGCGCCTTCCTGCGCACGCCCTACAGCACGGTAACCATCCATCAAGCGCTGCGCAACCAAAGCCACATGCGGCACGCTCTGATGCTCGACACGACGCCAGGTCAGCAACGCTGATTCGATATCACCTTTGGCCAATTGCGCATCGCCCAGCAGAATAGTCGCGCGCACATTTTTACGATCGG
Organism: Herminiimonas arsenitoxidans; assembly: GCF_900130075.1. NCBI lineage: Bacteria > Pseudomonadati > Pseudomonadota > Betaproteobacteria > Burkholderiales > Oxalobacteraceae > Herminiimonas > Herminiimonas arsenitoxidans. The sequence goes on along the minus strand of NZ_LT671418.1, from coordinate 3,388,710 downwards.
CTGCCAGTGCTTTTTCCAGCAAAGTAATCGCTGCATCAGGATGTGTGTGCACCAGCTCATCCTGTGCGAGTTCGCAATAGAACTGCGCCACTTCCTTCTGACGTCCGCCTGCACCCGACTCCTGCAAGCCTTGTGCTGCTTCGATGGCGCGCTCCCATTCCTTTTCACGCTGATAAATTTCCAGCAACGCACGTCGCGCTTGCGCGCTGTATTGCGTATCGATCAGTAGATTGAAAGTTTCTTCTGCGCGATCAAGCAAACCCGCGTTTAGATAATCCTGACCTAATTCGTATTGCGCATGCACCTTGTGCTCTTGCGGCAAATCGGGGCGTGCCAGCAAATTTTGGTGCACGCGAATAGCACGCTCAGTTTCACCGCGGCGGCGGAACAAATTACCGAGGGCAAAATGCAGCTCTGCAGTTTCCGGATCCAATTTAACGATCTCGATAAAAGCATCAATCGCTTTATCGGGCTGCTCGTTCAACAGGAAATTCAAACCCTTGAAATAGCCGCGCGGCAGGCTGCGCGATTCAGAAACCAACTGTTTGATATCAACGCGCGCAGCAATCCAGCCCAAGGTAAAAAAGGCTGGAATGGCAAGCAACCACCAAGTTTCAAATTCCATGCAATGTTGTGTTGTAGAGAGTAATCAAATGACTGAAAAAGACACGCGACTCAAAGATGAATCACGGCGTCCGGTTGTGGCGGCTGCGACTTCGCCAATGCTTGTTCTTGTACTTCTTTTTGTATCGCGGCAATCGTCTTCTTATGCTTTGCCAGCTCACGACGGTGACGGAATACCGTCGGCGTCATCGCCAACACACCCAGCGCTGCACCACCTGCAAAGAAACCCAACAATAAAAGAACCAGCGGCCCACGTATTTCGTAACCAAGGAAAAACTGCAGGGAAACTTCCTGCGTATTCTTCAAGGCAAAACCGAAGAACACGACGAAAAGTACGACAGCAAGGATTCTAAGAAGGATTTTCATGGCGCACATTCCTTTTATTGAACAGATCAGGCAAAAACATCCGATCAGTTTGACACAGCAATAGATTAACGAAATTGTACGTGAAAAAAAACGGCATCCGAAGATGCCGTCCTTATTTCGTTACAAACAACTCAGTCTTCGATAATCGGTTGCCCGACCATCGCATCCACACGCTCACGCAACTGCTTGCCCGGTTTGAAGTGCGGTACCCGTTTTTCCGGAACCATCACCTTGTCACCCGACTTAGGGTTGCGACCAATACGCGGTGGGCGGCTATTGAGTGCAAAGCTGCCAAAACCACGTATCTCGATGCGCTGTCCGGTTGCCAAGGCATCAGACATTGCATCAAGTATGGTTTTGACCGCGTAATCCGCATCCTTAGCTACCAGTTGTGGATAACGCTCAGCCAAGCGAGCAATGAGCTCCGACTTTGTCATTGACGATTACTTAGTTCTTGCTGTTATCGAGCTTAGCTTTCAGCAATGCGCCGAGGCTGGTCGTACCGGATGCAGCGTTCGAATCCGACGACATTTTTTGCATTGCTTCTTGCGTTTCAACATTGTCTTTAGCTTTGATCGACAGTTGGATGCCGCGTGCTTTGCGGTCAACGTTGATAACCATCGCTTCAACAGTGTCGCCGACTTTCAGGTGCGTACCAGCATCTTCCACGCGGTCGCGGGAGATTTCGGAAGCGCGCAAGTAGCCTTCAACTTCTTCGGACAATTGAATCACTGCGCCTTTAGGCTCAACCGATTTAACGGTACCAGTAACCAACGCGCCTTTGTCGTTCATTGCAGCGAAGTTGTTGAATGGGTCGCCTTCGAGTTGTTTAACGCCGAGGGATACGCGTTCACGTTCCACGTCGATTGCCAACACGATTGCTTCCAGCTCATCGCCTTTCTTGAAGCGACGAACAGCTTCTTCGCCTGTTTCTGTCCAAGACAGATCCGACAAGTGAACCAGACCGTCGATGTTGCCAGCCAGACCGATGAACACGCCGAAGTCGGTGATCGATTTGATCGCGCCGCGGACTTTGTCACCTTTCTTGTGGGTGACAGCGAAGTCGTCCCATGGATTAGCTTTGCACTGTTTCATGCCGAGGCTGATACGACGACGTTCTTCGTCGATTTCCAGAACCATGACTTCAACTTCATCGCCCAATTGAACGACTTTGTTTGGTGCCACGTTTTTGTTGGTCCAGTCCATTTCGGAAACGTGAACCAGGCCTTCGATGCCTTGTTCAACTTCAACGAACGAGCCGTAGTCGGTCAGGTTAGTGACTTTACCGAACAGACGTGTGCCTTGTGGGTAACGACGTGACAGACCGGTCCATGGATCGTCGCCCAATTGCTTGACGCCCAGCGAAACGCGGTTTTTCTCTTGATCGTACTTGAGGACTTTTGCGGTGATTTCTTGGCCGACGGTGAGTACTTCCGAAGGATGACGCACACGACGCCATGCCAAATCGGTGATGTGCAACAGACCATCGATACCGCCCAGATCCACGAACGCGCCGTAGTCGGTGATGTTTTTAACAACGCCAGTAACGATGGTGCCTTCTTTCAAGGTTTCCATCAGTTTTTGACGCTCTTCGCCCATCGATGCTTCGATGACAGCGCGACGCGACAGCACAACGTTGTTACGTTTGCGATCGAGTTTGATAACTTTGAATTCGAGTGTTTTGCCTTCGAATGGGGTCGTGTCTTTGACAGGACGTGTATCAACCAGCGAACCCGGCAAGAATGCGCGGATGCCATTGGTCAAAACGGTCAGACCGCCTTTGACTTTACCGTTAACGGTACCGACAACGATTTCGCCAGACTCCATCGCTTTTTCGAGCGAGAGCCACGACGCCAGGCGCTTAGCCTTGTCGCGCGACAAGATTGTGTCGCCAAAGCCGTTTTCGAGGGATTCAATAGCGACGGAAATAAAATCGCCAACGTTGACTTCGAGTTCGCCATTGTCGTTTTTGAATTCTTCGATTGGAATAAATGCTTCCGACTTCAAGCCAGCGTTGACGATAACGAAGTTATGGTCGAGGCGGACAACTTCAGCCGAAATCACTTCACCAGAACGCATGTCCTGACGTGACAACGATTCTTCAAAAAGAGCGGCAAAACTTTCCATACCAACAGGTGTATCTTGGATTGAGGTGACAACAGTAGTCATAAGATGATTAATACAAGTTGACCAGAATTCGTGGTTAATCGATTTGTCGTATAAAAAACAAAGCGAACGAATAATGGGTTAGGTTTTTCAACGCCTGCCAGACTTTGCGTCTGGACAGACACCAGGTACTTCTACAACAAACAGCTTTATTTATTCAGATCTGCATACCAGGCCAGCACCTGATCTACCGCCTGCTGCACGGTTAAATTCGAGGTATCTAGCAAATACGCCCCTTCTGCGGGCTTGAGCGGAGCAACTGCGCGATTCGCATCGCGTGCATCCCGCTCGTTCAAATCCTTCAGAAGGTCTTCTATATTAGCAGAAAATCCCTTGTCAATCAATTGCTTATAACGTCTTTCCGCCCGCGCTTCAGCACTGGCAGTCAGGAAGACCTTCAGCTCCGCATCAGGGAAAATCACGGTACCCATGTCGCGCCCATCGGCAATCAGGCCTGGTGCTTCACGGAAACGCAGTTGCAAATCAACCAAGGCCTTGCGCACAGCCGGCAAAGCGGCAATTTTTGATGCTGTATTACCAACTTCTTCCGCACGTATCGACATCGTGACATTTTCACGATCGAGGAAGATGTTGCCATCTTTGAAGCCGCAATTGAGGGTTTCCACCGATTTAGCCAAAGCTTGCTCATCGTCCAGCGCAATGCCGCGATACAGCGCAGACAAGGCCGTCAGGCGATACAGAGCGCCGGAATCAAGGTAGTGGAAACCCAATTCAGTCGCGACCAGTTGCGCAACCGTGCCTTTGCCGGAAGCGGTAGGACCGTCAATAGCGATGACAGGAATGGCGGAAGATGGAGTGGATGTCATTTCAGGAGTGTGTCAAAAATACAACTAAGGCGCAGAACCAGAGTCGTTGGGAGAAATAAATTCATGGCGAGATGATTGCTGCATCTCGCCACGCATTAAAACAAGCTGTCTTCGGCAATCTTGGCAAAGGCCTCGAAGTACTCAGGGAAAGTCTTGGCCACACATTGCGGATCGTTGATACGCACCCTGTTACCACGACGCGCAGCGCCATCCAGCGTCGCCAGCGAAAAGCACATCGCCATCCTGTGATCATCGTAAGTATCGATCGCTGCTGCTTGTATCTCTGCCGGCGGCGTTACCTTCAGGTAGTCGTCACCCTCTTCCACAATCGCACCCAACTTGCGCAATTCAGTCGCCATTGCGCTGATGCGATCGGTTTCCTTCACGCGCCAACTGGCGATATTACGCAAAGTACTAGGACCGTCGGCATACAGAGCGGCAACCGCAATCGTCATTGCAGCATCAGGGATGTGATTGAAATCGGCATCGATCGCGCGCAAGACGCCATTCGATTCCGCTTCTATCCAGTTGTCACCCATGCGTATGGTCGCGCCCATTTGTTCCAGCGCTTCAACAAAACGCACATCGCCTTGAATACTGTTTTTACCCACGCCTTCGACACGCACCGGACCACCAGCAATCGCACCGGCCGCAAGGAAGTAGGATGCCGATGAAGCATCACCTTCCACATGAATGGTGCCAGGACTGACATAACGCTGCCCTGCTTTAATCGTGAACGTCTGCCAGCCATTGCGCTGTACTTCTACGCCAAAGCGTTGAATCAGGTTCAGCGTAATTTCAATATACGGCTTGGAAATCAGTTCACCGATCACGGTGATCGTTACATCCTGCTCGCGCGCCATCAAAGGCGCAGCCATTAACAATGCAGTCAGAAATTGGCTGGACACATTGCCGCGCACCGACATCTGATGTGCATGAATAAGACTGCGTTGGATATGCAGTGGCGGATAGCCCGGCTCACCGGTGTATTCGATATGCGTACCGATGGCATTCAAGGCATCGACCAAATCACCGATAGGACGTTCGTGCATACGCGCTACGCCATGCAGTGTGTAATCGCCCCCAGTAACAGCCAATGCTGCCGTCAACGGACGAATGGCGGTACCAGCATTACCCATGAACAAATCAGCCTGATGTACAGGGAAAACGCCGTTCACGCCGTGCACGACATAATCCTGCGACTCGCCGATTTGTTCCCATTTGACGCCTAGCTTTTGCAAAGCCATCAGCATCACATGCGTATCGTCGGAAGCGAGTAAATCCTTGATGTGAGTCGTACCGTTCGCCAGCGCAGCCAACAGCAAAGTACGATTGGAAATACTTTTAGAACCAGGCAAACGCACCACGCCTTTCGCGTGCATTGCCGGTTTCAGATCAAGATAATGCGGATAGTGTTTCATTCATCGCCATCTGGTTTGGGCTGAGGAGGTTCAGCCGTTTCTATGCTGCGCTGCCAGTTCTGGCGCGCACGCTGTGCATTCGCAAACATTGCCTGCATTGCTTCGCCATCTTTCGCCGCCAACTGCGCACGGAAGCGCGTCAACTGAGCGATGTATGCGTCCAGCTCATTTAATATTGCATCTTGATTCGACAGACTGATATCGCGCCACATTTCCGGCGAAGAACCGGCAATACGTGTGAAGTCACGGAAACCGCTAGCCGCATATTGGAACAATAAATCGGCATGCGGCTTGTTCGCAATATCGTCCACCAAGGCATACGCCAGCAAGTGCGGCAAATGACTGACCGCAGCAAACACAGCATCGTGATTTTCTGGCGTCAGCTGATGGATGATCGCACCGCATTGCTGCCAAGCTTGCGCCACCAATGCGACGTCAGCAGCCGAATTCTCGGCCAAAGGCGTCAACACAACCTTCTTGCCTACATATAGATCGGCAATCGCAGCTTCCGGTCCATTCGCTTCCAATCCTGCAATCGGATGCCCAGGGACGAATTGCGCAATCTTCTCACCTAGTACTGCACGCGCAGTCGCAACGACTTCACCCTTGATACTGCCTGCATCGGTCACGACAGTACCCGCCTGCAAATACGGCTTGATCGACTTCAGAATGGCGGCCGTTTGCGCTACCGGCGCTGCCAACAATACCAAGTCGGCATCACGCAATGCTTCTTCCACTGAAGTACTGGCGACATCGATAATGCCCAACTCTTTGGCACGTTGCAGAGGCGCCGCAGTGCGGCCCACACCCACGATTTGTTCGACCGCGTCCGCTTGGCGCAAAGCGCGCGCAAACGATCCACCGATCAAACCTACTCCAAAGATGACGATTTTTTTAAGCACGAGAGCACAAGAAAACGGTTGATCGGTTCAGCTTAGAAACGAACTGAGATAAATACTGTAAAAATCAGGCCAGAGCTTTTTTCAGAGCAGCGATAAAGATCGCGTTTTCTTCTTCCAGTCCTATGGATATGCGCAACCATTGCGGCAAACCATAGTTGCCAACCGGACGCACGATCACGCCCTGTTTCAGCAAAGCCAGATTGACGCGTGCACCCGCACCATCATCATCGCCAACCTTGACCATGACAAAGTTGCCGGAAGATGGCAAATAGCGTAGCTTCAATTCATCGAAAGCCTGCGTCAACTGGCGATAACCAGCGGCATTCAGCTGCGCACTTTTTTGTACGAAAGCATGGTCATTCAAGGCAGCGATCGCGGCGGCTTGCGCCAGCGAGTTCACATTGAAAGGCTGACGTATACGGTTCAGCAAATCGGTAATGCCAGCCTGCGCAATGCCATAACCAATACGCAAACCGGCCAGACCGTAGACCTTGGACATGGAACGGGAAACCAGCAAGTTCGGATACTGCGCAACCCAGCCGATGGAGTCATATTGCTGCTCCGGCGCGAGGAATTCGGTATAAGCCTCATCCAGTATTACCACCACATCTGGTGGCACGCGCTTGAGGAAAGCTTCAATCTCAGCACCCGGAATAAAGGTGCCGGTTGGATTATTTGGATTAGCGACAAAAATCAAACGCGTATCCGCTTCAATCGCATCCGCCATCGCATCCAAATCGTGCCCGAAATCCTTGGCTGCAATCACCAGTGAGCGACCACCAACAGCTTGCGTCGCCAATGGATAAACCGCAAATGAGTACTGCGCATAGATCACCGATTGACCAGGCTGCACAAAGGCATGCGCGGCCAATTCAAGAATGTCATTGCTGCCGTTGCCCAAGGTAATCCACTCAGCAGGCACACCGTATTTAGCCGTAATCGCCGCTTTTAATGCGAAGCCGTTTCCATCTGGATAGCGACCGGCATCGGCTATTGCTGCAGCCATCGCCTGCTTGGCAGACTCAGGCATACCGAGAGGATTTTCATTCGAAGCGAGTTTGACGATTTTTGCTTCATCGAGGCCGAATTCACGCGCGACTTCAGCAATCGGACGGCCGCCCTGATAAGGCGCAATCGCACGAACGTAGTCAGGACCAAACTTAATTGACATAGAAGATTCCAAAATAAATCACGTCTGAGGCAAAGTCGGACACCGCCAAGCAGCGTCCGCAACACATCACAAACTGAATGGATACGAACCCAGCACTTTAAAAAATGCTGCGTTGTCTTTTAATTCTTTCAAGGCATTTTCAACCTTGGCGTCTTGCAGATGGCCTTCCACATCGACGTAGAAATAATATTCCCACGTACCCATGCGTGCCGGACGCGATTCGAAACGCGTCATCGATACGCCATGCTTGGCCAAAGGTGCGAGCAAGTTATAGACAGCACCCGCCTTGTTCGGCACCGACAATACCAATGAGGTTTGATCTTTACCGCTGGCAGAGGTCTGCAGGCGACCGATCACCGCAAAGCGCGTGCGATTGTGCGGATCATCCTGTATGTGTGCTTTGATGACTTGCAGATTGTATTTTTGCCCGGCGATTTCGCTGGCGATGGCAGCGATGCTTGGATCTTCACCGGCCAGACGCGCTGCTTCACCATTGGAAGCAACTGCCATGCGTTCGATATTCGGGTAATTTTGATTCAACCAGACTTGGCATTGCGCCAGTGCCTGCGAATGCGCACAGATGGTTTTCACGCCGGTCATGGAACCGGTGCGTGTCATCAAGCTGTGATTCACCTGTATCGATACTTCGCCGCTGATGGTCAACGTCGTTTGCAACAATAAGTCGAGGGTACGATTGATCACGCCTTCCGACGAATTCTCGATAGGTACGACGCCGAAGTCGGCAGTGCCAGCTTCCGTTGCACGGAAGACTTCATCAATGGACGCACATGGCATCGCATCAACTGCACGACCAAATTGCTGATAAACCGCTTGTTCGCTGAAAGTGCCAACTGGACCAAGATAGGCAACCGTCACGCGTTTTTCCAGTGCGCGACAAGCCGACATCACTTCACGGAACACGGTTTGAATATCCGTATCGAGCAAAGGCCCTGGGTTGCGTTCTGCCACGCTGCGCAACACTTGTGCTTCGCGCTCAGGACGGAAGACCGGTGCGTTGGTCTCCGCCTTGACGTGGCCGACTTCCTGCGCGACGCGTGCGCGCCGATTCAGTAAATCGAGAATTTGCGCATCGATCGCATCGATCTGTTCACGCAGTGGTTTGAGCTTGTCGTCGGTCGTCATAGTTATGCAAACAATCTTTTATTTGAATAAAAATCAGCCGTACTTTTTCTCGAAGTCTTTCATGAACGCGACCAGCTTTTGCACACCTTCAAGCGGCATCGCGTTATAGATCGACGCACGCATGCCGCCGACTGAACTATGACCTTTAAGTTGCACCAGATCGTTTTGCGCTGCTTCAGCCAGGAATTTTGCATCCAAGGATGCATCATGCAACACAAACGGTACATTCATGCGCGAACGGTTCGCAATCGATACCGAGTTTTTATAAAAATCGGTCGAATCAAGATAGTTGTACATCAATGTCGATTTTTCGATATTGATTTTCTCCATCGCTGCAACACCGCCCAAACGACGCAGATTGGCAAAAACCAAACCGGCGATGTAGATAGGATAGGTCGGAGGTGTGTTGAACATGGAGTCATGGTCAGCCACTTCTTTCCAGTCAAATGCGGATGGGCAAATCGGCAACGCATGACCCAGCATATCTTCACGTGCGATCACGATAGTCAAACCTGCAGGACCGATATTCTTTTGCGCGCCAGCGTAGACCACAGCGTATTTCGAAATATCGATTTCACGCGACAAGATATTGGACGACATATCTGCCACCAAAGGCACATTGCCAACATCCGGCGTGTAGTCGAACTCGACGCCGCCTATGGTTTCATTCGTGCAGATATGCACGTAGGCTGCATCAGGCGTCAGCTTCCAGGTGTCGCGCGCAGGGACATAGGTGAAGTTCTTGTCTTCCGACGATGCGGCGACATTCACTTTTGCGTACTTGTGCGCTTCATGAATAGTCTTGGCAGACCAATGTCCGGTGTTAACGAAATCGATAGTTGCAGGCTGCGATTTTTTGCCGACCAAGTTCATGGGAACAATCGCATTTTCAGCAATCGCGCCACCTTGCATCAACAGAATTTTGTAGTTATCCGGGACTGCCAACAAAGCACGCAAATCGTTCTTGGTTGTTTCCAGGATCTCTGTAAATTCCTTACCGCGATGACTCATTTCCATCACGGACAAACCGCTATCTCTCCAATTCGTCATTTCATCCGCAGCCTGCTGGATTACTTCTTTTGGCAATGCAGCTGGCCCCGGCGAAAAGTTAAACACACGCTTCATTATTCTGCTTCCTCCGCCCCGGATTGATCTTCTTCAATATCTGATTCAAGTATGCGTTGCAGGCCGCTCAGCTTGGTGCCGTCTTCGACAGCAATCAGAGTCACGCCTTGTGTCGCACGACCCATTTCGCGGATTTCTGCAACACGGGTGCGTATCAATACGCCACCGGTCGTAATCAGCATGATTTCATCAGCAGCTTCTACCAAAGTCGCAGCTACTACTTTGCCGTTACGTTCGCTAGTCTGAATCGCAATCATGCCTTTGGTACCACGGCCATGACGTGTGTATTCAGTAATCGGCGTACGTTTGCCGTAACCATTTTCAGTCGCGGTCAGAACTGATTGCTGCTCATTCTCTGCAACCAGCAAGGCGATAACCTGTTGGCCTTCTTCCAGATTCATACCGCGTACGCCACGTGCCGTACGACCCATAGGACGCACATCGTTTTCGTCAAAGCGCACTGCCTTACCGGAATCGGAGAACAACATGACATCGTGCTTGCCGTCGGTCAGTGCAGCACCGATCAGGAAGTCGCCATCATCCAGATCGACCGCGATGATGCCGGCCTTACGTGGATTGCTGAAATCGCTGAGCGATGTTTTCTTCACGGTACCGAGACTGGTTGCCATGAAGATGTAATGATCTTCAGGGAAAGTACGGTTCTCGCCGGAGATCGGCAAGATCACGGTGATTTTTTCGCCATCCTGCAACGGGAACATATTGACGATAGGCTTGCCGCGCGAGTTGCGCGAACCTTGCGGCACTTCCCATACTTTCAACCAGTACAAACGACCACGATTGCTGAAGCAAAGAATGTAGTCATGCGTATTGGCGATGAAGAGTTGATCGATCCAATCGTCTTCCTTGGTTGCCATCGCTTGCTTGCCGCGACCGCCACGCTTTTGCGCGCGGTATTCAGAAATCGGCTGCGATTTCATGTAACCGGTATGCGACAAGGTCACAACCATATCTTGCGGCGTGATCAAATCTTCAGTGCCGAGATCAGTTGCGTTCAGTTCGATGGTCGAACGACGTTCATCTTTATTACCGATGCCGTATTCATTTTTCGCTACCGTCAGTTCATCAGTGATGATGACGGTGACACGCTCAGGCTTCGCCAAGATATCCAGCAGATCGGCGATTTGCGACATCACTTCTTTGTATTCATTGACGATCTTGTCTTGTTCCAGACCGGTCAAGCGTTGCAGACGCATCTGCAAAATTTCCTGTGCTTGATCGTCGGACAGCTTGTACAAACCATCAGGCTGAATACCATAATGCTTAGGCAGGTTTTCCGGACGGAAGGCATTCACACCACCGACGCCTTCTTCGCCGGTACGCGCCAGCATTTCACGCACCACGGACGAATCCCAGGCACGCGACATCAAATCAACTTTAGCCACTGGTGGTGTAGGCGCAGCCTTGATGATCGCAATGAAATCATCGATGTTGGCCAATGCAACTGCCAAGCCTTCCAGTACGTGACCGCGTTCGCGCGCTTTGCGCAATTCAAATACGGTACGACGCGTAACAACTTCGCGACGATGCGACAGGAAGCATTCCAGCATCTGCTTCAGGTTCAGCAACTTCGGCTGACCATCAACCAACGCGACCATGTTCATACCGAAGGTATCTTGCAACTGAGTCTGTTTGTACAGATTGTTCAGTACAACTTCCGGCACTTCATTACGCTTCAACTCGATCACGACACGCATACCCGATTTATCGGATTCGTCGCGAATATCGGAGATACCGTCGAGCTTCTTGTCACGCACCAATTCTGCAATGCGTTCCAGCAGCGACTTCTTGTTTACCTGGTACGGCAACTCGTCGACGATGATCGCGGCGCGGTTTTCCTTGCCGAATTCTTCGAAGTGCGTCTTCGCACGCATCACCACGCGACCGCGACCAGTGCGATAACCATCGCGCACACCGGACACACCATAAATGATGCCGCCCGTAGGGAAATCTGGTGCCGGGATGATTTCAATCAGTTCATCGACCGTCGCATCTGCATTACGCAATACATGCAAAGCGCCATCAATGACTTCAGTAATATTGTGCGGCGGGATATTCGTCGCCATACCGACCGCGATACCGGACGAGCCGTTGATCAGCAGGTTAGGGATACGCGTCGGCAGTACCGATGGTTCCTTTTCCTTGCCGTCATAGTTAGGCACGAAATCGACGGTTTCCTTGTCCAGATCAGCCAGCAATTCGCCAGCGATCTTATCCAAGCGGCACTCGGTATAACGCATCGCAGCGGCATTATCGCCGTCGATGGAACCGAAGTTACCCTGGCCATCGACCAACATGTAACGCAGCGAAAATGGCTGAGCCATACGCACCAGCGTGTCGTAAATCGACGCGTCACCGTGTGGATGGTATTTACCCATGGTCTCACCGACCACACGTGCGCACTTTACGAACGGGCGATTCCACACATTGTTCATCTCATGCATGGCAAACAACACCCGGCGATGCACTGGCTTCAAGCCGTCGCGCACATCGGGCAATGCGCGGCCTACGATTACGCTCATTGCGTAATCAAGGTAACTCTTGCGCATCTCTTCTTCGAGTGAAATAGGGATTGTTTCTTTAGCGAATTGATCCATTGGCGGTTCGTCTGGTCTTTGGCTAGGGGTTTTGAATGAAGAATCGCTTAAGCATTAATGCTTAGTAACGGGCGATCCGGCAAATCGTAAGATTTTAACACGGCAGCGCCCTCTCTTCCCCGCTTTCGGCAATCCAGGAGCTTTCGCCGCGGTAGCCATTGCAGCCACGTAGTGTGAAGAAAATATGTTTAAATGCTGACTGTTAAAAATATGCCTATTTTTCAGCCCTCATCCCTTAACAAGAGAAAAACATGATCAACAAAGTGGTCCTTGGCTTGCTGCTTGGCGCTTCCTCATCCTACGTCGCCGCGCAAACCGATATTCAGGCCCCAACAAACAATGCATACACTCAAGATAGCCGTGGTGTAGTCACGCGCAGCGCCTTCGGCCTGTGCTGGCGCTCAGGCGCATGGACGCCGGGCGATGCAGTCGCCGGTTGCGACGGTGCGCTAGCTTCACCGATCCCAAATCCAACCGCGCCCGATGTTGCCAGCCATCTGGACGGCAAGGTAGCACCAGTCGCCATTGCGACAAATTCTTGCGATTTCACTATCGCACTGGAAAGCGACCAAACCTTCGGTCTGAATCAGACTGTATTAAATAGAGCGGCTAAAACCCGCATCGATCACGATGTCCTGCCGAAACTGACGGCATGCAATGGCGCCAGCGGCATGACGATTACCGGATACACGGATTTGCTGGGCAATGCACGTTCCAACCAGGTTTTATCGGAAAAACGCGCTGCCGCAGTTGCCAGCTATCTAAAGAAAAAGGGCGTGACGGTCAATATGAAGGTTGCCGGTGTCGGCGCCAGCCAGCCTGTCAAGGATTGCGACAGCACATTGAAACGCACCAAACTAGTTGCATGTTTAGCACCAAATCGGCGCGTTTTAATTGAAATGCACAACTTGCCGAAATAAAAGAGTGCTTTTTATCAAAGATTTCTCAAAAACATGAACGTTTTTGATGTTCAAAGGTCAATGTTTTGCCAGGGGAAATATTTCTTAGCAAGTCGTTGTTTAAACACAACGCTTTAAACAAAACGTTAATTAGTCGATTTGGCAATCGTTCGCTGGACGCATCGGCTGTGGCAAAATGGAGGCAAGTTAGACTATTGCATGCGAACAATTTTGTTTCATGTGGTCGTTGAAGCGCGTGTTAATATCCATTTCCGATGTCATTCACGTAATTTGCGCAGGTTAATCTGCGGATATCTCACTCGAGAGGAGAAAGAAATATGAATAAATTAGCAAAACTCGTCTTCGCTGCATCCGCGGTCGTTGCGTTCTCTGCACAAGCACAAACAGACATCAAAGCAAGCACACCTAACAGCGCTTACGCTCAAGCCACTAACGGTACGATCGTTCGCAACTCGACCGGTCTGTGCTGGCACACTGGCTACTGGACTCCAGCAGCTTCAGTTGCTGGTTGCGATGGCGCCTTGGTCGCAGCAGCTCCAGCAGCTCCAGCAGCAGTTGTCGTTGTTGCACCAGTTCCAACTTCGGAAAAAGTCACATTTGCAGCTGATGCATTCTTTGACTTCGACAAAGCAGTTTTGAAACCAGAAGGCAAAGCTAAGCTTGACGATCTGGCTTCCAAACTCAACGATTTGAACCTGGAAGTTATCATTGCTGTTGGTCATACCGATTCGATCGGTTCCGATGCATACAACCAAAAACTGTCGATCCGTCGCGCAGAAGCTGTTAAAGGCTACTTGGTTGGCAAAGGTGTTGATTCGAAACGTATCTACACCGAAGGCAAAGGCAAAAAACAACCAGTCGCTACAAACAAAACAGCAGCTGGTCGCGCACAAAACCGTCGCGTAGAAATCGAAGTTGTTGGTACACGTAAATAATTCGTTTTTTACGAATCCAAAACCCCGCTACGGCGGGGTTTTTTTTCGTGCATGAAACAAGCCGCCCCACACGTAGCAACGCAACAAATACACTCAACGCACTTTCCAGTTATCATCTAGCCCATGAACGCCGACCCATTAGAACTGAAAAAATTTAGCGACCTGGCCCATCAATGGTGGGATCCAACATCAGAATTTCGCCCGCTCCATGAAATCAATCCATTGCGGCTTGAATGGATCAATGGTCGCGCACCGATCAGCGGCAAAACCGTCGTCGATATCGGTTGTGGTGGTGGCATCCTTGCTGAGTCAATGGCAAAAAAAGGCGCGAACGTCACTGGCATCGATTTGTCCGAAAAGGCATTGAAGGTCGCCGATTTGCACAGCCTGGAATCCGGCGTGCAAGTACGCTACGAATTGATCGCAGCCGAAGATTTGGCTGAGCGAGAAGCTGGTCGCTATGATGTTGTCACCTGCATGGAAATGCTGGAACACGTACCCGATCCCGCCTCGATTGTTGCAGCCTGTGCAAAGCTGGCAAAACCAGGTGGCAAGATATTTTTCTCGACTATCAATCGCAATCCAAAAGCGTATATACACGCCATCATCGGTGCAGAATATTTATTGCGCATGCTGCCTAAAGGCACACACGATTACGCCAAATTTATTACACCTGCCGAATTGTCGCGCTTTGCACGTGAAGCTGGTTTGAGCATTGATGCACTCAAGGGCATGGGCTTCAATCCACTCACGAAGATTTATTCTCTTCATCAGGACACCAGCGTCAATTATCTGGTCGCGTGTACAAAGCCAGCCTGATTATCAGTAAATCTCAGCGCTTTTCATCGGTTACAACTACGATAAAGCGCTTGCTCTCATCCTTCTGCATATTGATTGAGTCCGCATGAAATTACGCACACCACAAGCCATCCTGTTTGATCTCGATGGCACGCTTGCAGATACAGCTCCTGATCTGGCTGGTGCAGTCAATCAATTGCGCATTGCACGCGGACTGGAACCAACTGATTATGAATTGCTGCGCCCCACCGCTTCGGCAGGTGCGCGCGGACTGATAGGTGCTGCATTCGGACTAACGCCGCAAGATGCTGAATACCCGGAACTGCGCGATGCCTTCCTAAAAAACTATGAAGAATCGATCGCGGTCGAAAGCCGCTTGTTCGACGGCATCACCGAACTGCTTGCCAACTTGCAAGCACAAGGCATCGTCTGGGGTATCGTCACCAATAAAGTTTCCTACCTTACTGACAGCCTGGTGCCACAAATCGGCCTCGACCACGCGGCCTGCGTTATCTCAGGCGATACCGCGAGCCATCCCAAACCACACCCTGCTCCGCTGTTCGAAGCTGCCAAACGTATCGGCATCGATCCGGAACATTGCTGGTATGTCGGCGACGATTTGCGTGACATTCAAGCAGGCCAGGCAGCCGGCATGACCACTATCGCTGCCGGATGGGGTTACTGCGGCAACATTGCACCAGCGAGCTGGAATGCCGATGCTTTGGCGGAGTCTCCGCAGCAATTGTTTACGCTGATTAGCCAGTAAAAACAGATATGCAGCTTCGAGGAGAGCCGCTAAATTCTCGCTCACTTGAATCTGGGATGAATCACCCCATCTAATGAGATACAATGGCAATGCTTGGGGGCGACCTGGTTTCGACAGGGGTTGCAAAGCAGCGCAGGGCATACCGAGGGCTGGTCACCTCGTAAATACAACCGGAAAAGTAATAACTGCAAACGATAACTCGTACGCACTAGCCGCTTAATAACCGGTTAGCTTCACACCGTTTCTTCCTTGGGGCGGGCTGGCAACAGCAGTGAAGTCATATACAAGGAATCGCGTCGTGCCGGGTCACTTGGCAAGGCGTTAAATAATAGGTGACTCGCCTGTCCGAAGCGTGCGCGTCCGCGTCGTCTGGGTTAAATCAAATGGCAGCGCTAAGTATGTAGAACTGTCTGTAGAGTGCTTCTGGACGCGGGTTCGATTCCCGCCGCCTCCACCACGAATACGCTAAACCGTTGATCCGTCAACGGTTTTGTCGTTTCTGGGCCTTGCATCACCACCCTTGCCCATCAACTTTGCAAATAGCTGCGCAAAGTATCACCTTCATAGTCGAGACGGAATTGCCCGCGTCTTTGCAGTTCCGGCACTACGAGATCGACGAAGTCATCAAAACCGTCTGGCAAATGCGCCGGCGTAATGACAAAGCCATCTGCCCCTTGTTGCGCAATGATGTTGCCCATCCAGTCGGCGATATCGGCTGCAGTTCCAACTATCTGCGGTACCAGCACACCGCTCGCATACAAACGGCCGATATCTGCCAGCGTCAGTTTCTGCTCTTTCGATAATTCTTTGACCAAACTGAACAAGCCCTGCATGCCGGCGACTTGCAAGTCTTCGATAGGTGCATCCAGCGGATATGCTGAGAAATCAACATTCATATGACTGGATAAGGTCGACAAGCCGACCAGCGGATCATCTATCAACGCATTATGCTGCGCACGTTTCTCTTCAGCTTCGTCCAGCGTGTTGCCGACAAAGGGCATCATCGCGGTGAGCACCTTGATATCAGTTGGCGCCCGGCCAAACTTAGCTGCGCGTCCCTTTAAGTCCTGATAAAAGCGCTGCATGCGTGGCAGATCTGGTTGTATGCCAAACACCACTTCCGCCCAGCGTGCGGCAAAATCTTGCCCCCGATGTGATGACCCAGCCTGAATAATGACGGGACCTCCTTGCGGCGACGCAGGAATGTTTAACGGACCTTGCACATTGAAATGCCTGCCTTGATGCGCAATCGCATTAACTTGATCAGCATCTCCATATTGCCCTTTGCTCGCATCCAATTGCAAAGCGTCGGGTGCCCAACTACCCCATAACTTGTGTGCGACTTCAAGGAATTCATCGGCACGATCGTAGCGTTCATCATGCCCCAGCGTTTCACGCAGACCAAAATTATCCGCTTCGCCCTGATTGACTGAAGTCACGACATTCCACGCGGCACGTCCGGAAGACAAATGATCCAAAGTGGAAAACTCGCGCGCCAAACTATACGGTTGAGAATAAGTAGTGGAACGTGTCGCGCCTAAACCGATATGCGATGTAACCGCTGCCAGTGCTCCAAGTACTGGCAAAGGATCGAGTCGCGTCGCATCTTGATCACCATGCGCTACGCCATAGCGATGATCGCCACCATAGCGCGTTGATACTGCGAGTCTATCTGCGAAGAACAGTAAATCGAATTTACCGCGTTCCAACGTTTGTGCAATGCGCGCGTAGTAGTCGAGTTTGAGAAAGCCACCCGGCTGACTTTGCGGGTGACGCCATAGCACCTGACTATGCGCGGCATTGCCGGCAATCAGAAAGGCGGCAAGATGAATCTGCATGGGAGTTTCCAGAAGATGGAATGAATAAATCGAGTTTGATGTGAGAAAGACGCGGGAGTATTGGCTCTGCTTCATCCGCTACTTGGCGAACGAAGCAAGGCCTACTCTACAACCGTATTACAGCAATACTTCGCCATATACCTTGTCTTTCACCTGCACCGGATTCTTGATCAAATTCAATTTGTAGAAAGCTTCAACAATCTGTTGCTGCTCCTGAATGATGCCGGCATCGATAGGTACAGTCGTGTAGTTGCGTCGCTCCGTTGCGAGTCGCAGTACCTTCACATCAACACCTAATTGCGGCGCCAATAGTTCGGCAGTTTCCTGCGGATGTGCTTGTGTCCAGGTGTTGGTTTTCTTCAGCTCGGCAAACAGCGTGCGAATGATGTTCTTGTTCTGATCAACAAATTTTGGATTTGCCAGATGGAAGGTGCGGTTGTTCGACAATCCACTACCATCGCGCAAGATACGAGGATTGTTGGTGATCTGCTGCCCCGCCAGGAATGGATCCCATAAGGCCGCAGCATCAACATTGCCTGACTGGAAGGCAGCGCGTACATCAGCAGCATTGGTGACGTACGCGGGAATGATGTCGTTATAAGTCAGGCCGACTTCTTCCAGTGCACGTACCAGCAGATACTGCACATTCCAGCCGCGTCCCAATGCGATCTTCTTGCCTTTCAATTCCTTGATGGAACGGATAGGTGAATCTTGCGAAGTGAAGATGGCGATACCTTTTGGATAAGGCTGTTCAGCCGCCAGATAAACTGCATTGACGCCAGCCGCATTAGCAAACGCTGAAGGCGTATCCGCCGCATGACCGAAATCAATCGCATCGACGTTCAAGGCTTCGGTCAATTGCGGACCAGCAGCAAACTCGAACCACTTTACTTTCCAACCCAAAGGCTGCAGGGCCTTTTCCAGATTGCCTGTGCCCTTCAGAATATTCAACGTATTGAATTTCTGATAGCCGATACGCAAGGCACGATCTTCAGCAGCCACGCTCAAAGAAGTTGTACCTGCCAATGCAGCTGCAGCCATGCCTTGCAAAACCAGACGTCGTTTGTTTGATGTCGTTACCATTTCTTGATCTGCCTTGTATCCACGTTGAAGTGAATAAGCTTAAGTAGATCAGCAAGATAAGAGAACGAATCGTTTCAAGAATGTTTAACTGTTTTCCGCATAAGAAAATTCAAGCTCGAGTAATTAACTCCCTTCTGCAGCCAATCCTATATCAGTCGAAAACCTGTTCGAAAATCCATGTGCGCTAGATGTCCAAGCCACCAATAAACCGGCCGTTGCCAATGCCAACACAGCCCATGCGAGTGCACCCGCACCTTTTGTCTCCAGCAAAACACCACCGACGATGCCGCCAATTGCGATGGCACTATTCCACACCGTGACAAGAATGGACTGCGCCACATCCGCACCAGCACCCGCCGCTTCTGCCGATGCAGTTTGTAGCAAAGTCGGAGCACCACCGAAGGTCAAACCCCATACTGCCACCGCGAGATAAACCATCACAGGTTGAGCACCGGCGATAGCCAACACCAGCGCTACCAAAGCAAAGCCCGCCAAACTAAGCAGTACCAGCAAGCGCAGCATACGATCTACCAACAAGCCGCTCAGCGCCAAACCGACAAGTGATGCAACACCAAAAACCAGCAGTACCAAATCGATACGATCAGACAGGCCAGCTGGTGCGAGGAAAGGCATCATATAAGTGAAGAGAATGTTATGCGCCAACACCCACAGCGCAAGCACCGCTAGCACCGGACGCACACCAGGCGTCAAGAAAACCTTGCGTACTGGCGCGCGCTTTTCTGCCGCTTGCCCCGGATAGTCAGGCACTTTGAAGAAGACCCAGACGATCACCGCCAGCGCCAGTACAGACATCGCGCCGAATGCACTACGCCAACCCAAAGTAGCTGCCAGCAACGCACCAAGCGGTACGCCCAGTGACAATGCCAACGGCACACCCAATCCCGCCACCGCCAAAGCGCGTCCTTTAAGATGGTCCGGCACCATGCGCCGTGCATAACCGGCCAGCATGCCCCAGATCAAACCTACGCCCATTCCTGCCAAAAAGCGTGCGACCAAAGCGACGGCATAACTGGACGTCAGCGCCGTCAGCGTATTAAAGACCAACACGGCAATCAATGCCGCCATCAATAATGGTCGCCGACGCCAGCCTATCGTTGCAGCCGTCAGCGGTACCGCCGCGACCAATGCACCCATGGCATACAAGGTCACGAACTGACCCGCGAGTGCTTCCGAGACATCCATTCCTGCGCTGATCTGCAACAACATGCCAGCCGGAAGTATCTCCGTTACTAGCGCCAAAAAACCTGCCATCGCCAAAGCCAACAATGCGGTCAGTGGTAATCGCTCCTCGCTATTGATTGCGGTCGCATTCGTAGTCGTCATTTTCATTTTTCCTGTCATCTATCTGCGCGCATCAATTGGTGCGCCTGAGTCTGGGCCACAGTGTGAGGGGAAATGGATAAATGAAAAATAGGCTACAGTTCCAAATACTTATGACTCTAGTGTCATCAATTGGAATAAATCATGGACAATTTAAGTTCGCTGAACGTCTTCGTTCACGCAGGGGAAGCACGTAGTTTTACCGCCGCCGGACAACAACTGGGCATCTCGGCATCAGCCGTCAGCAAGGCTATCGTGCGCTTAGAGGAAAGACTGGGGGTAAGGCTATTCCATCGCTCTACCCGCGCCATCAATCTGACGCCAGAGGGTGCATTATTTCTGGAACGTTGTCGGCGCATTCTGTGTGAAGTGGAAGCAGCTGAAGCAGAGCTCTTGCAAACGCAAAGTGCACCGCAAGGAAAACTGCGCATCAGCATGCCCTCACTCAGCGTGAAGTTCATGTCCGGGCTGGCTAAGTTCCAGTCGCGCTATCCCGATGTTGCGCTGGACATAGATTGTTCAGATCGTTTGGTGGATGTAATTGAAGAAGGCTTCGATGCCGTGATCCGCACTGGCAAACCAAGTGACTCACGATTGATGGCACGCACTCTCGGCTCTTATCGCCGCATCATCGTCGGCTCACCAGAATACTTCGAACGAAACGGGCGTCCGCTGCAACCGGAAGACCTGCGCCATCACGCCTGCCTGCTCTATCGCTTTCCCAGCACCGGCAAGTTGGATGTCTGGTCTTTGAGCAGAAACGGCGAGCCACTTGCGATCGATCTATCCGCCAGCATGATGACAAACTCATTGAACCCGCAAGTATGCTTTGCCGAACAAGGCATAGGCCTCGCTTGCGTGCCGGATCTCACCATACAACGCCAACTGGATGAAGGCAAACTCATCAGCGTACTGGACGAGTACAACCAGGAACGCACACCTTTGAACATCCTGTGGCCATCCAGTCGGCACCTGTCACCCAAGCTCAGAGTATTCGTGGACTTCGTTGCCGAAAATCTGACGCTGCCCTGACTATATAAAGAATCTGGCTTTTTGATTTATCCAAGTGCGAGAGCAATCACACCAACAGCGATAAAGATGGCGCCAATCAGTCGCTGAATACGATCGCCCTCTTTCAAAAGATGACCACCAATAATTGCGGCAAAGAGCATGGAGACTTCACGTGCTGGCGCGACATGCGACAAGGGTGCGAGTTTGACCGCATAAAGAACAAGTACATAGGATACAGGGCTGATCACGCCAACGATCAAGGCGTACTTCCACTGCTTCTTCCATAGATCGATGCCAGTAACGCGATCATGAAAAAAGGTAGGTGCCAGTACAACTATGCGAACAAAGTTACCGATGTAGTCGATCAAGATCGGAGACATCAACATGAACTTGACGGCATATCCATCCACTACTGTGTAACACGCAATAAAAGCGCCCGTTAGCAGACCGTAGAAAATACCAATATGCAATCGCTGGCGTTGCACCGGATCCTTGGCCGCAAGAAAAAGCTTGGGCCCACCTGCAATGAGGAAGACACCAAGCACCACACCCGCAATGCCGCCGATGCCCAGTGTCGATACCTGTTCGCCGAACAGCGTCAATGCAGCAATAGAGGAAAGCAGCGGACCAGATCCACGCGCCAAGGGATACACCACAGTGAGATCCGCTTTACGATAACCACGCAGCAGTACCACGTAATAAATCACGTGAAGAATGCCGCTCAGTAAGATGATCGCCCATTCATTCAGTCCCCAAGTCGGGACTACATCCCAGGCCAGCCAAATCCCTAACGGTGCCCATACCAAGGCAAGGAACAGACTAGTGAATAAAGCGAATCGCGCATCCCCACCCACCTTCTTTGCGACGATATTCCATCCCGCATGAATAAAACCAGCCGTGATAAGAAGCGCAAGTGCGGAAAAAGGCATGAGAGAATTTGAGTTGAAATGGTGATAGCCAGCACCACATTATAATTTATAGCCAGTTCACCACTGCAGCGCTATCGAAAGAGGATGTGTTTAGATAGCTAGTACGAACTTGTGCTTGCTGTGCAAGCTTGCACCCGATGAATATTCTTAGGACGCTGAATGGATAGCCATATATCTCCAGTTGAACTTGAAAAAGCTTACAGACTGATTAACCACGGCCCTACGGTTCTCGTCTCTGCAGGATATAAGGGCGTAGACAACGTCATGGCGGCCGCATGGGCTTGCGCGCTGGATTTCTCGCCGCCAAAGCTGACCGTTGTCTTGGACAAAAATACGAAGACCAGAGAACTTGTAGAGAACAGCGGAACCTTCGTCATCCAGGTCCCTACTGCGGCACAACTGCAATTGACACACCAAGTGGGTAGCAAAAGCCTGCTCACAGAACCGGACAAGCTAAAGAACGCTGATGTAAAACTGTTTCGCATAGACGGTTATGAGCTGCCCTTCGTCGCGGGATGTTCGGCCTGGCTCGCATGCAAGGTGATACCCGAGCCACACAATCAAACAAGCTACGATCTGTTTATCGGCGAAGTGGTGGGCGCATGGGCCGATACGCGTGTCTTCAAGAATGGCCATTGGCACTTCGAAAGTGCTGATCCAGACTGGAGAAGTCTGCACTACATTGCCGGCGGAAATTTTTATGCGATAGGCGAGCCATTAATCGCCAAAACGGACAAGGAAGATTGATACAACTGCACATGAAGTCATTGCAGTATTGAGAAAAAGTCACCTGTATCTTTGTTTCTCACTACCTCACCATCAAGTCCTTAGCAATCAATCAACCAGCTGCTGCTCAACCGCATAGCGAATCAACTCAGCGTTGGAACGCAAACCCATTTTCTTGAATATGCGGATCCGGTAAGTATTCACTGTACTGATGCTGATGGAAAGTTCAGCCGCAATTTGCTTGATCTGCTTGCCTGAGCCAAGAAGAGAGACGATCTGCAACTCACGACTGGCCAGTCTGTCGTGCAGAGAAGCATGACCCGGATTGCGATAATCCAGAGCCAAAATTTCTGCCATACGCGGACTGATGTATGTCCCGGCAGACATCACTTTACGTATCGCCGCTACCAACTCTTCCGCTGCCATCGCTTTACTGATGTAACCGGCAGCACCAGCCTTCAATGCGCGTATAGCGTATCGTTCTTCGGGAAACATGCTCAGAATAAGAACAGGCAGATCAGGAAAAAGACGACGCAATGTCACCAGGCCGGCAAAACCGTCGTTCTCCGGGAAGTTGATGTCCAGCACGACGATATCCGGCTTTACCTGCGGGACAAATTGCAGCATTTCTTCGATGTTGCATGCTTCACCAACAATGCGGATGTCTTTGGATGTGCGGATGACTTTCTTCACGCCCATGCGAATCAATTCGTGATCGTCCGCAATGAAAACCCTGATCACATTTTTCCCCCAGCGTACGATGCCAATGTCAACTTCTGTCCTTCGACCAAACCGTCATCTTTTTTCCCCATCGGAATTTTTGCCGAAACCAGCGTTCCCCTAGGCTGCACTGCTGCCACAACCACTTTCCCTTTCAGCGCCGCTGCACGCTCATGCATCCCGCGTATGCCGAGCGAACGGGCACTTTCTGTGCGTGTCAATTTAATACCTATGCCATCGTCATATACGCGCAGCAGCGCTGCATTGCCGCGATATCCCAAGCTCACACGCACATTGCGCGCCTTGGCATGGCGCAGCACATTGGTCGTCGCCTCTTGAAATATCCGGAATAGCGCGGTCGCTATCATGCCTTCAGGCTCATCTATGCCTGTCAATATTTCGACTCTGCATTTGATTTTTGTCCGGCGCTCAAAATCCAGACTGTGCCATTCAATCGCCGCGCCCAAACCTTGCGCATCCAACTCCGGCGGTCGCAGCTCCGTTGCAATTCGCCTGACCGATTCAATCGCCTTCTCAAGACTAACGCGAGCAGAATGGAGTTCTGCCGAAATCTTCCTCTTCGATAGCACTGAATTCGGAAGACTAATATCGTCTTCCAGTAATTTGATATCAATCTTCGCGGCGGACAATATCTGCCCGAGCTGATCATGTACTTCGCGTGCCAGCGCTATCCGTTCTTCTTCCCTGATGGTTTGCAAACGGTCATAAAGCGACCGCAACTCAAGCTGCGAAGACGCAACTTCACGTTCTGCACGTTTTCTGTCCGTAATATCACGCACGATGGCAACCAGATAACGATTCTTGCATTTGCTGTTATCTATGGTTGAAACAAAGCTGTTAATCCAGATGGTCGAGTCATTCAAACAATAACGTTTCTCGATCTCGAACGAAGTACGCTCGCCATTGAGCAACTGATCCAGCAAAACCTTATTCGCAAGATAATCCTCCTGATGCGTCAAACTTTCGACCGAGTGATTAAAAAGTTCAGTCTCACTCAATCCTGTCATGACCTGAAAGGCGGTATTCGCACGAATAAATTTCCCGTCAACATCGGCAATCACGATTCCGTATGGCGCACGATCGAATAAAGCCGCGAGCAAAGCATTGGCTTCATCCAACGCACATTTGTTTCCTATGCGCTGCTGTTCAATATCTGCATGTGCAAGGCTCATGCCTGCATCGGGAGAAGACACTTGTGTATGTGCCGGCTCCGTGACGTTCCAGCCAGCGCCTGCCGGTTCATCAGGCTCCACATGCCGGGATTCTTCATCTTCAAGATGTGTGTTTCGTCGCAAGGCGAAAGAAGAGGTGAAGAGCTTGTAATTGCTTAATCGAGTGCGCACACCACGATAAAATCTGCGTGGCCTACCAAAGCGAAAACCCATTCTTCCCTCACATCAACCGAAATTAACTTGGCAGCATAAATCAATCGGCTCAAGTTATGACATTGTCATTTTCGGCATTGATCAGCAATCACGAGAACATTTAACATGCAGATAACAAATTAGATGACAAGACGACAACCTTGATCCACTATTTTTATCGCATAAGAGGCACCAAAACAAATAGCCAATGCAACGATTTCATATCCGTTGAATGGCTGCATGCGAAATAACTCTGCGATCCGTGCCATGCATGTACATGCATGGATGATTGTTGGTGAGTTCCAGACTTCCTTTTAGCTCCTATTGAGGTTCCTGTCTTACGACCTCTTTTAATACATGCGCCATGGTCTATGCGCGCAATCATGTTCACTCTTGCTTAATTTTCCATGCGTCTTGCGCGATGAATTGCTTCACGTGCTTGTTTGGCAGATTCAAACTCTCTCAATCCTTCGCGAAACAAAACACCGCCCAATACCACTAGCAAATTGAAATCTTCTTCCACTACCCGCGGCTGCACGCGTGCCAGCACGGCAGCCATGGCACCTGCTGCCTCTGCACACGTCAAGCCATCGCCATGCATGGAATAACTCTTACTCATCATGTATGCAATTTCATCGCTATTCATATTCATCTCCCAATTCAATTCATCGGGCCGGACAAGTAGCCCGGCCAATAACAGCGAAGTATTGAATTAGAATTCTTCCCAATCGTCACCCGCAGCTGAAGTGCCATTCGCCACTTTTTTCTGCGCAGGTGCAGCAATGGCCTGTTTCACTTTACCCTTAACCGCCAAAGTCGAAACAGTATGAACAGGACGCGATGTGAGCGTCGGCACAGATGCGATTCTCGTTGTGCCATCCAGTTTGAACACACTCACCACCTGCGCCAGATTGGCCGCCTGTCCTTGCAGGGATTCTGCAGCAGCGGCAGCTTCTTCTACCAAGGAGGCATTTTGCTGTGTCACTTGATCCATCTGCATGATGGCCTGATTTACTTGCTCGATGCCTGCGCTTTGTTCCTGACTCGCAGCGGTGATCTCCGTCATGATGTCAGTCACGCGCTTCACGCTTTCCACCACTTCGTTCATGGTCGCACCAGCCTGCTCTACCAGCTTGCTGCCGTTTTCTACCTTCTCGACTGAATCGCCGATCAACATTTTGATTTCTTTGGCAGCCGCAGCTGAGCGTTGCGCCAAGTTGCGTACTTCAGAAGCTACAACTGCAAAACCACGTCCTTGCTCACCAGCGCGTGCAGCTTCTACCGCTGCGTTCAAGGCCAGAATATTGGTTTGGAAAGCAATGCCGTCAATCACACCGATGATGTCGACTATTTTTTTCGCAGAAGTATTGATCTCATCCATCGTGTCGACCACTTGCGATACAACTGCCCCGCCCTTTTCTGCAACGCTGGAAGCAGATACAGCAAGTTGATTGGCCTGGCGTGCATTGTCGGCATTCTGCCTGACGGTAGAGGTCAGCTCTTCCATCGACGATGCGGTCTCTTCCAGCGAGCTGGCCTGTTCTTCTGTGCGGGAAGACAAATCCAGATTGCCGGAAGCAATCTGGCTGGAGGCGGTAGCAATCGTATCCGTGCCAAGACGGACTTCGCCGACAATTTTTACCAAACTATCGCTCATCGCTCTCAATGCGCTCAGCAACATACCGGTTTCATCTGTCGTCTTCACTACGATTTTCTGACTCAAGTCGCCACTCGCAACAGTTTCTGCAATTTTGACTGCTTCACCGATAGGACGGGTGATGCTGCGTGAAATCAACCATGCAATGAGCCCACCCAATGCAATCGCCAATATACCCAGCGCCAGCAAAGTCATGCGCGCAGAAGCATATTGTTCTTCTGCAGCTTCTACCGCGCTATCCATCAAACCTGTTTGAAAAACAATCATGTTTTTCAATGCAGCCAGATAATTCTGTTGCTGCGGACGCAATGGATTGGTCAACAAGGCTTTGGCTTCCTCCAGCTTGCCTTCTGCATGCAGCTTGGTGAACAGTTCCTGTGATTCTTTATATGTTGTGCGGGAAGCCAGAGCAGCGCGCAATATCTCGACGCCTTTTGGACTCTTGATCGTCTTGTTCAAGACCTCGAAATTTTCATCGATGATCTTTTTGGAATTTTCTATCTGCGCCAATTCTTTGGCCAGTTGTTGCTGTTCCGTGAATAGCAAGGTATCGCGCATGACGAGCGCAATGGAATTGACTTCGTCATAGATACTATTTACACGCACGATCTTTGCATATCGATCACCGGTAATCGTATGAATTGTGTCGTTTATCGTCGATAAGCGGTTGAGTCCAAGGGTAATCACCAGCGCCAACAATACCAATACTGTTGCGAAGCCCAAGCCGATGCGCATACCGATTTTCAAGTTATTAAATTTCATAGATTCTCATTCCATTTATTGAAGAAGTGTTCAGCAACAGCTTTATGCCGCCATGTTTTCAGCGTGTGCGATATCAGAAGAAGTAATCAACTTGCTGACATCAGCCAGAATCAACATGCGATCACTGATGGAGGCCAGACCTATCAGATAGTCGGTATCCAACGTAGTCCCTATCGCAGGCGGTGGTTTGATTTGATCCGCAGTAAGCGTAAGCACATCAGAAACGCTATCGACAACCAGGCCGACCGTTCTGTTTTCAATGTGCAAAATGATGACGACCGTGAACTGGTCATACGTTGGCAAGCCAAGATTGAACTTAATGCGCATATCGATGATGGGCACGATGATGCCGCGCAGATTGATCACACCCTTGATGTAGTCAGGTGCATTGGCAATTTTTGTTACTGCATCGTAGCCGCGTATTTCTTGCACTTTCAGAATATTGATTCCATATTCTTCACTGCCAAGTCTGAATGCCAATACTTCCGTAATACCTTGAATATTGAGAATCTGTGCCATGAAGACCCTTGTTATGTATGCCCTCATCCTGCCTATGCATTGCGCTCGTCAAGAAATCAGAACGCAGCAGAACGAGTATTTGTAAAGCGCGAACGAACACCTACCTCTACGGATACCCGTACCCAAAACTTAACAATGATTCATGACTTCATGCGAAGTAAATTAACGACACGGGTAACGATTAATGCGACTTGACGCATATTCGTATTGCATGCATTTGGCGTCATCGACGAAACAAGATTGTTGTTACGGGAAGATGAAATCGATTACCGGCAAGAGATTGCCAATTTTTTTAGGAGTGAGGGATATCAAGTGATAGCAGCAGGAAGTGCTACCGAATTTATGCACTCAATGGATGCAATGGATATTGCATCGATCGATGTCAGCCTTTCTGATGCAGATGCTTTCGAAGTACCGAGCATGCTGCGTGCAGACTGAAAAATGCGAGAGCATCGTATTGGCTACGTAAAGTGGCCAAGCCAGTACGCTACGATGAATTGCCAGCCCATGGCCAAGAATTAGCGCAATGCATGGGTCTAGCTAATTGGAGACTGGATACGCAAGAACGACAACTGCATGTACTAAATGGACATTACGAATCGTGATCAGAGCATGCGGAAATCAAGCTTATTCAAAACGATACTTCACACCGAATGTCAGGAAATTCTCTTCACCATAACGCGCATAGTTGATGCGTCCATCAAGTGATCCGGATATGTTCGCTTCATAGCCAGCACCGATTAAAAAATTGGAGCTAGATTTTTCTTCACTGACATTGGTCGATATTGACAAGACCGGCACACGCACTGCCGCTGTCGTACGGGCAGTTTTATACGACATACCTCCGGTTAAAAAGAAACCCGGCAGATAGTCCGTTAATTTATAGACCAGGACCAGATCATAATTTTTCGTTTCCACCACCGCATCGTATGAAGCAAAACCATTGGTCGCACTTTGCTTGTAGTTGCTGCTGCGGACCATGCCTAATTCAAGGCCTATCTTTTCGTCGAACTGATAACCTGCAAACAAGCGACCGCCCGTTACTCGGCCTGTCTCTGATGTAACCCTGAAACCGGCAGGATGTGATTTCTCACGTGCTTTCCCACTGGCAGCATCAATCCCTAAATAGAAATGTCGGCTATTTTTTTCTTCTGCGTAAACAGTTGCGGAGGCGATTAAAAACAGAGCAGCGGCAAGCGGATATATGAACATTTTATTTCTGACGAAAACTGAATGCGATAACCTGAAGGAGGAGAAATGGCTGAATAGTCGGTATCAGCCTGATAGGTCGCGCATTATACAGAAACCGTTTTCCCAAAAAATAAAGGAGGGCGACTATGCGCCCTCCTCTATTTTTATGTAGCCGCCGATTAGTAGGTTGCCAGTACGTTCACAAAGAAGCCACGACTACGATACGACAAATCAGTCAAGTCATCCGAGTAATTGGTGAAGTTGTATCCGACACCTGCCTTGATGCCTTTGTCGAAGTGACGATAGAGTCCGACCAAGGCACCGGCCTTGGCATCCTGTGCTTCCGTTGCACGCAGATTACGGAATTCAACCAGTGCATCCCATTCCTTGACCAGATGGAAGTCGGCACGCAGCACCCACAGATCAGCACGACTGGAGAACCATTCGCCACCAGCTACCGGCGTTTTCAATTCGCCAATACGGAATGCGTATTTACCGCCTATCGATAACCAGGGGAATAAATCGTAAATCGTATCGATCGCAAACACCTGACTACGCTGTGCATAATCTGCCGTCAGACCGGATGGTGTCAATTGGCCGTTAGTCGGCACGTTATTCAAATTGGTGTATTTGAATAATGTGTTCCAGCGATCGTTATCAACCGGACGATAAGCACTGGCCAGTACGAATTCACGATAATTGCCATCGATGAATGCACCCTGGTTATTGCTTGAGCGAGAAATATTCAGTTTGCTCAAGATACGCCATGCCGGATCTACCTGATAACCCAAAGTATTACGCATCAACCAGGTCGTGCGTTTGCCGGAGACGTTGCCATCATCATGACGCCATTCCAGATTACCGCCGTACTTCAAGCCGTCTTTTTTGTAGCCGACTGAACCACCCAGAGCCCGACGCTCCAGATCGCCAGCTAATGGATCAGAGACTGTGCCGAACTCTGCTTTCGCGCCCCAGTTCCATCTATCGTTAGGCGCCCAATCCATACCGAAAGCCTGCGTCAAACTTTGCGGGCCGGCACCGTTACTTGCACGACCTTCGCCGAAGACACGTAACTGATCCGACACACGCGTGCTGGCACCGGACACCAAGGTTCCCTGACGACCGCGCCATGCGATATCAGGACTTTCAGTTTCCATCGCATAGGTCAGGTAAGCATTGCTGCGATCCGATAAACGATAATCGGCACCGACCTTGCCGCCCAACCCCATATTGCCGTCCGATACTTCAGCCAGCAACTTGACGCGCTCACTCACCTGCAAGGCACCACCAACGCCGGCACGGTTATTTGCATCACGTGTTGCATCATGTTCCACGGTCGCTTGTACAAAACCGTAGGCTTCCCAGTTTTCTTTTTCACCAGGCTTACCGCCCACACGAACTGGTTTATAAGCAACGCGCACTTGCGCATCAGTACGTGAACCGGTTTGCGACAACAGAGGACTGGCATTGGCAACGACATTGCTACGGTCATCCATACGCGCACCGACTGCCACATCCCATTCCGGATTGACGGTTTGACGCACTGCGACTTCCAGATTTTTACTATCCTGCAAATCGCCATTGCGCTGATCTGCCTTGACCAATACACGTGTACCGACCACGACTTCAACATCGGCGGCTACACCATGCTGTTTGATCGCTTCGCCACTGACACCGATCTGACCGGGTGCGGAATAGCCTCTATCTCTGTTTTGCACATAGGAAGAAAATTTCCCTTTCATGCTCTCAGTGACTTCTGCCAGATCAACTGCAGCTTCTACCCTTTGTGCCCCGGCGCTTTGTATCCCGCCGCTGTTCAAGGTGTTGAAACCGAAACCGCCATCGATCGATGTTTGTGCACCGCTGCCTGGACCTTGCGAACGCGCTGCCTCGAACTTTACCCAGGTGCCCGGTTTATAACGCAAGGTGCCATCTATACCTTTCAGTGTTTGGCTGGTGCCATCTTCACCTTGGTGATAACTGCTGATACCTAGCTGCACATGATCATTGAGCCATTGACTGCCACGGAAGCCAGTCGACAAATTATTGATTGCTGTGACACCCGGTGCATATTCATACGTCGTCACCAGATAGACCGGATTACCGCCAACAGCAGATGTCATGATCAATCCGGCGCTGCCGCCCGTTGCCGACAAAGGCGATTGCAACAGAATGCGACCTTGCAGGTAATTGATCTCGTAGTCCTGCGCTGGTGCCAGCTCGCGACGTTCGATCACCATGCCGGAATCCTTGTCGCGCACTTCAACCCAGATACGCTCCGAGCCTTGCGTGATATCCAGATGACGCAGGTAATACAAGGAGCCACCAGTGCCGCGGAATTCTTCGCGAGAAGACAGCGTGCCTGGATCAGCGAGGAAAGCATCGATCTGCGTCTGCTTCTCACCATAGGTCGTTGCGTTTTCTGAACGATGACGCAGTTGCGCACCGTACAGACCACGCGAATATTGCATTAGCTCGGTTCCTGTCCATGTAGTCTGGAAGTTACCCCACATCACATGCGAATCGCCTTTTTGCAATTTGACGAAGAACTTGCCTTGCGTAGGTGCATCATCCACGGTTGTACTGTCATCGCCATACACCGGGTAATACAAGTTCGGATCGATGCTGCGCAATAGATACTTAGGATCCTTGCTGGAGAAGTTCGAGAACAAATCCTTGAACGGCCCTTCGCGCGTATCGGCAGAAGCTGTCAGCAGATACTCGCCCTTTACTTTGCCCTTCAGGTAAAACGCTGCACGGCCATCGACATAAACCTTATTGTCGTAATGATCGGTATCGCCGGTTACCAATTTAATCGGCCCTGCCACCTGATTCTTGCCGACCGTCAGATCACCCAAGGCCAGATAGAACCAGTCGTCGGCTGCAATGTTCAGATTGCGACGGAAGGTATTGGCACTACCATCTGCTTCTTTCAGCGTCACTTCCACAAACTGCGGACCGGCCGGCATGATTTGTTTCATCGCAAACTTGCCTTGCGCATCGATAGGCAGTTCCAGTCCCAACGCTTCGATACGTTGATCCTGCTTCAAATGACTGCCATTGACGGTCACGGTGCCACCAGTCACTGGAATATTGCGCAGTGCCAGGCTGTTCTCGCCATAACCGGTCAAACGTTCACGTTCTATCTTGTCCTTGTCTTCATTCGCCGGCATTGCATGGTTCAGCAGATTGAGCGATTTCAAACTAGTCTCATCGAAACGACCTTGCGCGTCATACACACGCAATAGATAAAAGACTTGATCATCCTTCGTGTTCGCAGGCACGGTCCAATTCGTCACACCGCTCCATGACACTGGCAGGATTTCAAACGGTTTTTCCTGTGTCTTCTGTCCAGCGCGGAATAAACGTAATTCCGCCTTCTTGATCCATGGAATGTAGTTAGACCATGCACGGAACTCTACCGGCTCACCCTTCACTGCTGCGTTAGGCGTTGCCCAGATATTCATCGTTGGCGCAATCGCCAGGCTGTCGTAACGAACCTGGATGTCTGCGCGTTCCAAAGCAACGTCAGTACAACGCTGACCATCTGCCTCATTTGCTGCAATGCCATCGACAGGCACACCATCGATGGTGATGCGGAAAGGCGCATCCGGCGATCCAACTGCCTGCGGTGAGCAAGCTGCTGCTTTCGGCACAGCAGCAGCCACCGGTGCCGCAGCGTCAAACCATACTTGCAGTTCGACACGACGGTTACGCGCCATGCCCTCCGGCGTAGCATTCGATGCAATCGGCTTGCTTTCACCATTGCCTGCTATCGAATAAGTGATCGCAGGATTATTCAGCAACTGTTTCAGATAGGCAGTGACAGCCAGTGCACGTGCTTCCGACAAACCTTGATTGTCAGTGAAGATACGTTTTGCATTTGGCGACAAGCGTTGATTATCGGTATGACCAACCACGGCAATACGCATGCCGGAGATCGCACCTTTTCTTGCACGGATTTCTTCTGCCAATGCTTCTATCGATGCCTTGGCCGATGCCGTTAAATCTGCCTTGCCAGAAACAAACAGGCTGAGGCCTTTTGCTTCTTGCAAAGACTTATTCATTTCAGCCGGAGCCGCAGGAATCTGCGCTGCACGATTGCGCATCGCTGTTGCTTCTTCACGCGTGACGCCGGATGGCATCGGATAGGCAATCGCAGGCTGCACTTCTGTCGGTGGCGGCACTGCATACAAATCGATGCGGCCATTATCGACGCGCTTACCGTTGACTTCCGTATCGGCCCATGTCGATGGACCGGCAAACAACATGCTTATCGCAAGTGCGATGGTGTGTGGACGGAGCTTCATTGTGCGCCCTCCAGCTCTGTTTCAATCATGAGTGGCACAAGTGGCTCGCTTTCCTTGTCATCTATCTTTCGCTTCTCCTTCCACATACGCTGTATTCGTTCACTGACGGCGGCGATACGTTTCTTGGCGAGATCCTTGGATTCCTTTCCTTGGCGGTATGCGATACGCAAGACCGTAGGACGCGATTGCAATTGCTCAGGCAACTTCTCCAACTGCGAGATATAAGATGCTTGCAACTCCGTGCCATCGCCGATAAATGCCGCACCGGACAATTCCAGTCGTACTACGCGATGTACCGTTGCGCCAAAATTGAGCTTGACCATCTTGCCGCGCGTGACACGGACGTCGCGTGGGTTCTCGGTTGTCAGGCGATAGCCGGAAGGCAAGGTACGTTCATCGACTTTCATCACGAAGTTGGAACCGCGATCCGCATTTGGAATCGCTGCACAAGCAACGTGAAAACGTCCCTCTTGATCGCTGGTCACCAACAAACCGCGTGCAGTCGCGATACGTACATTCGCAATACCTGGTTCGCCCTGATCCTGATAACCGTTGGCGTTCTTGTCATCGAATATTTTTCCGATGATGTCGGAACAATCGAAGGTTGGATCAGGCACCACACGGACGGTCGCTGTCGCTGTGTTCGACACCTGCGTGTTGACAGTGTTGTTCAAGGCCGAAACGCGATTGATGTATTCACCTTCGGATACGCCGGTACCGACCACCAGCAACATGCGCCACGTTTTACGTTCACCTGCCTTGAAGGTTTGGTTAGCCCATGTTAGGCTGCGACCAGTCACCACCGGCTCTGTCGTCACACCGTTCAATGAAGCCGAACCGGTGCGATAACGGAAACCAGCCGGAATCACGTCCACTACATTAATGTTCGTCAGCGCTGCGGCCAGCGTATTGGTAGCCGTGATCGTGTACGGCACCAGATCACCACGCACTACATTCACCAGCGGAGTGCTCTTGGTCATGACAATCGCACCGCCCAAAACCGGATCAAGCGGGATGTGATTGTTGACGACGTGGGCCGAGTTCCCATCCAGCACAAACGTGTAGTAGTACTGCGTCGAGCCAGCACCCATACCCATCGCTGCACTGCTTGCAGCGCAAGCAGCAGGATCATGCAAAGGCGCTGCATTCGTTGGCGGCAAACTATTGTTTTGTACCAGCGCAGGATTAGGGTTCTGCGTTACCGTCAACGTTGCAGTACATCCTGTGATCATTGTTGATGGCGATGGCAGGTATCCGCCCGGATACGTCGTGATCGTCAGTGCATAAGTACCGCTCGGTGCACCGTTCAGCAGGAATTGATAAAAACCATCGGCACCTGTCACAAAATTTGCCGTGCCACCAACCAAATGTGTCGCAGGATTGAATCCGCCCGGGCCACTGATCGTGACTACTGCGCCGCCCACAGGTTCACGTGTCACCGCGTTGTAAACCACACCAGCGGGATCAAGCGGCAGACTTTGTTGCGGATACGATTCGCCAGCCAGCAAACGCAGATTCTTCAGCGTGCCGTCGCCAAGTTCTGCACCGCCCTTGTTACCCGGACTACTGGTCGGATTGAAATCACCGCTGATAAAGGTCGCACCGATTTCATTCGGAATTGCGTCACCGAAAATCATGCCGGTCGTCGGATGACGGAAGCGGATGGTGTAGCCGGTTGATGGCGTCACACTAGGGAAGCCGTAAGCGCCGTTATCGTCAGTAATGGCGGTATCAACGACCATACCATTCAACATCAATTCAACGCGCCAACCTTTTATGCGCTCCAGCGGCGAGATATCGTTCTTGATGCGATCGTGGTTTTGATCCAGCCATACGTGACCAGATACCGCAGCAGGTTGTGCAATTGCCGTTGGATCCGTGGTCTTGTTGTTGCTTTCAAAACCAGGTGGTTCACCGCCACCGGCAACGGTTGCAGTGTTCACTAGAATTTTCCCTGCAGTCCCGACAGCGACAGCAACACGAATCGTGATCGCCGGAGCATTCGCACCAGAAGCAATAACGCTATCCGTAGTACACGTCACCGAGGTCACTGCATTTGTACAAATCCAGCCTGTACCACTTGCCGCTACAGCAGTGATGCCGATCGGCATGGTATCCACGACTGTTATCGTGCCTATCGAAGGAACTGCACCGATATTCGATACATTGACCGTGTAAACACCCGTACTTGAACCTTCCGCAAAGCTGGCTGGTGCATGCGATTTCACAATCGCCAGATCAGGGAAAGCGCCAGGTACTTCAGCAAAATTGTTATCGCCGGATATGCCGTTAGATGCGAGCGGGATATTGGAAATCGATGAGACAGCAACAGCGGGCAGCGTCGCGGTACCACCGGTACTGCCAGCGATTGTCTTGCCGTTTGTTGTTCCTACTGCTTGCGGTACCGGTTGCGTAACCGTGTACGTACCTGCAGCCAAACCGGTAAAACTGTAAGTGCCATTTGCTGCAGTGGTAGTCGTTCTGCTGACGGCAAAGCCATTCTCATCCGTACCCGTCAAATTAATGACTTGATCGCCGATGCCGTGATCATTGCCATCGACCAAACCATTGTCATTAAAGTCGAGGAACACCAGACCAGAGATGGTTCCGCTATTCGGTAACTCGGCAAAATTGTTATTGAGAGAAGTCGTGTTCGGCGGCAAGACGATATTGTTGATCACACTCACAGCAACCGTCGGCGCAGTTGCCGTGCCCGGTGTTCCGCCATTGGGCACCGTACCGGCAACCGTTTTGCCGT
Organism: Herminiimonas arsenitoxidans; assembly: GCF_900130075.1. Taxonomy (NCBI): domain Bacteria; kingdom Pseudomonadati; phylum Pseudomonadota; class Betaproteobacteria; order Burkholderiales; family Oxalobacteraceae; genus Herminiimonas; species Herminiimonas arsenitoxidans. The sequence goes on along the minus strand of NZ_LT671418.1, from coordinate 3,352,701 downwards.
TCGACGTGCCTGGTGGCTGCGTAGGCTGGATGACCGAATAATTACCCGGCAAGACGTTGCTGAACGTGTAATTGCCGTTAGCGTCCGTCGTCGTCGTCAGATTAACAGTAGCGCCGTAGATGTCGGTGCCGCTCAACCTTATTTCCACATTGGCGAGCGGTGTATCGGCGCCATTCTTGATGCCGTCGTTATTAATATCCTTGAAGACCATCCCTGAAATAGAGGAAGGCGCAACTTCGGCAAAATTATTGTTCACAGAACCTGCTACATCACCAGTACCGTTATCGTTCAACACGATATTGCTGATAAGACTGCTGCTTGTTGTCGGATTAGATCCAATACCGACAGTGCCTGTCGTGCCATTGCGATTGGCGATCGTTCCCGCTGTGGTAATACCATTCGTCGTGCCAACCGGCTGGCCTGGCTGACAAACGGTATACGTATCTGCGATCAAACCGGCAAACGTATAGTTACCCAAGGTATCGGTGACTGCAGTTGCAATCAGTACACCGTTGCAAGTCGCACCTCTATGTAATTCAATTGCTGATCCTGCAATCGGTGTATCGATACCATTTTCGAAAGTACCGTTCGGCAGGACATTGTTGTCCTTGAATACCTTGCCCGACACATAACCTTGTGTGCTGATGGTCAGCACTGCATTGGCAGGTTGCTGGTTATTACCCAAATCTGTTTTCAAACTACCAGCTGGGATATTGTTGGTATGCGCACCTGCCGTCATCCCAGTGACATCAACATCAATGGTGCAACCACCAGGCGGAATCGTTCCACCGTTATTCAGGCGCACACTCGTTGCACCCGCAGCTGCCACGACCGTGCCACCGCAAGTGCTGACCATGTTTGGTGGTGCAGCCACACTGATTTGACCAGGCGCAATCGGCAGTACATCGTCGAAGTTAGCCGTCAAGGTCATGGTTGATGCATTGTCATTACCGATCACAATGCTCAAACGTGACTTGCCTCCTGCTGGAATCACGGCTGGTGAAAATTGCTTGCCCACCGTAGGCGGTGTAGACACGATCAATTTCGCGCTCGTCGCTTCTTCATTGACGATGCCCTCGTTCGTTGTCACCGCTGCACTTGGAATCGTATTGATATATGTGCCGGAAATATTGCTCAGCACATTGACCGTTACAAGACAGAAGCCGTTGGCAGGCACTGTTGCGCCAGCCACACGAATACTGGTGGCAGATGCTGTTGCCACTACCGTACCGCCCGCGCATGTTGTGCTGGCTCCCGGGGTTGGTGCGACCACTAATCCCGTCGGCAAGGTATCATTCACACCCAAGCCGGTCAGCGGCGCGCTATTGCTGTTTTCAAAACGCAGCGTCAATACAGCGACTGCACCTGCCGCCTTGTTATCAACGCCGGTTGTAAAGCCGCCAGGATTACCGCTATCTTGTGTACGCAAGCTAAACGCCTTGTGTACTGTCAGTGGCGCTCTGGCACGCAAGGTATCGCTGGTTGGATCTTTATTTGTTACGGGGATGCCGCCAGATGAACCTATGACCGTATTCGCCGGGATCGTATTCACGTAATCGCCTGCGGCATTCACCAGTACATCGATTTCTGCCACGCAGCTAGCCGCGGTCAAGCCTGTTGCCGCGATCAAGTTACCGCCGCTCACTTGCACTTGATGCAAACCACCTACTACCGAAGAAGAAACCGTCGCACCGAGACAAGTCGACGTCGGATTAGCACCACTAGGCACACTGATATTTGCCGGCAGTATGTCAATAACACTCAGGTTGCTCAAAGGCTGAGAAGTCGGATTAAGGAAAGTAATGCGCAAACGCGAACGCTCTCCCGGTTTCACTACATTCGGTGTGAACTGTTTTTCAATCCCGACATTGCTGCTGGTCGCCAGGCTGGTAAATGCAGGACTGCTGTTCGTCAAACCTTGATCGGTATGCAATGCGCCGGCCGGGATAACGTTGGTCACACCAGCGGCAACATTGGATGTGACATTAACCTTGATCGAACAAGCTGCATTGGCTGCCAAGGTCGCAATACTCAGACTGACCGAATGTGAGCCCGGAATCGCCACAACACTGCCACCAGGACAAGTAGTGGTCGCCGATGGATTCGCGGTAATGACCCAACCGTTATTAGGAGCACCTGCCGTACCGTCCGTGGTGAAATAATCTGTCACGCCCATATTGGTAACTGCTTGCGTGCCGTTGTTGATATCGATCGTCAACTGACTCACTTGTCCTGGGAAGGTCAAGGTAGACGGAGTGGTCGATTTCAAAATCGACAGATTGGTTGACGCATTACGCGTCAATGTCGCCGTCACTGGTACGACATTACGTACGCCACCATCGGCTTGAATGCCGTTCGCAGGAATAGTGTTGACCCAATTGCTACTGCCAGTTGCCACTACATCAAACAGAAGCGAGCAATTGCCACCAGCATTGATGTTTGCTCCCGTAAGAGAAATAGTCGCGTCGCCCGCAGCACCCGTAATCACAGGCGTACCGGCACATGTTGAATACGCATTAGGCGGCGTTGCCAATACCATGCCGACTGGCAGTGGATCCGTTACCTTGACGTTCGTCAGCGGCAGAGTGCTGGAATTTAAAAGCTGGACCGTGACAGTCGATTTACCACCCGACGCAATACTGGCCGGATTAAAACTTTTGTTTGCAGTTAGTGCAGATGTATACGTCAGAACTGGTGTATTCGTCGCAAGCGGTACAAGCGCACGCGGTTGATTATTAGCCAATGTTTCAGTGCCACCGACCGTTGCAGTATTCGGATAAACACCTGCTGGCCCAACCACATCAACGAGTAATACGCATGTGCCATCGGCACCGGTTCCGCCATCTGCCCGCGCTGGCACCGTCCCGCCATTCATTGCTATCGATGTGGAACCTGCGACAGCATCTATCGTCGGAGTACCGCAAGTACTGGCTGCATTCGACGGTGTTGCAATACGCAATTGCCCACCACCAGTATTCGCGAGCTTCAAGGTATCCGAGATGCTTACATTGGTCAGCGGATTTGCCGACTTATTCTTCAGCGTAATCGTCATACGAACGATCGTGCCTTCAGAAAAAGTATTGACGCCCGGAGTAGATTCAGCAAATGCCTTCGTCGCAGCAAGAACCGGTACCGTATTGTTAGGCCCCGTTGGATTTGAAGGACTACCGTTACAGATGTTTCCAGCACCGTTGTTGTAGCAAACGCCACCAGCAGCAATCGTGTTGTCGGTTGAGGTATTGACTGTCAGTGAAGTCATTGCCCAGAATTTGACCGTACACGTACCCGGTACATTGATATTGCTGCGTCCGGGAATAGAACTAAGCGCAAGAACGGCAGAAGTCGCACCGACCACGCTGCTAGAACTTAGCGTTCCGCAACCAGCACCTTCCACTGTCGGTAAATAGTTGATGCCATTGATATTGCCGGTCAAAAATGTTTGACCATGGCTGAACGGATCGGTCACGGTGACGTTGTTAATCACACCGACGCCGTAATTCTCCACCGTGATCTGGTATTGAATCGGATTCCCGGGTGCAACGACTGCAGGTGTTGCACTCTTCAAGATACGTAAATCATCGGCAACCAAAATAGTCGCTGAAGCATCTTGACTGCGTATCGCAGGAATGCCGACATCGACCGCACCTTCAGGCAGCGAATTTGTATAAGTAACGGGTACACCGGTTGATTGAACGCTGCCGGTGAAATTGACGGTGACGGTACAAGTACCGTTAGCGGGAATGCTGCCGCCATTGAGCGTAATGCCGACTGCAGTATTCGTCGTTGTGCCACCGCATGTATTGGATGAGCTGGTAACCAGCAAGCCCTTAGTCGCGGTCGCTCCACCCACACCATCGATAGGCGTATCGCTAAAACTGGTAATAGCCAGAGCCGTATTACCTTCATTTTTCAGGGTAATCACAAAGCTGCCGGCCTCGCCACTGGAAAGTGCCGTTTTGGGGAATGCCTTGCTCACCTGCAGTGGCGAAACTACCGTGATCGTTGCCTTTGCATCCGCAGCTGCCGGCATGCCCAAACCCGTACTGAAATCACTAGTACGATTAATCAGATTGGTTTGTGCCCCGGTTGTGTAAGCACCATTCGTCTGATTCGCTTCGACATTGACGGTGAAGGTACAACTGCCACTCGCCGGCAATGAACCGGAACCGCTTATCGTTGTGGCGCCAATGCCCGCGCTAAATACGGGTATGGAACCATCACTACAGCTAGCCGTCGCATTCGGTACAGCTGCCACCTTGATAATTCCATTGCCGCCAAGCTGAGGAAAAGCATCGGCAATATTGAAGCTGCCAATGGCGACAGAATTAGGATTCGTAACCTTTACAGTCAACGGCGTAGATGTGCCGCCAAGTATGAGTGTGGAGTTGCCAAACGACTTCGCAATCTGCGGTTGCTGCAATGCCCTCACACCAAATGTTTGTGTGACGAAACCACTGTTTGCCACAGCAGTAAGACCCTCAACTCCCGTTACTGCGCCATTGCCAAGCTGGTAATCATAGCTGGCTGCGCTCCCTGTCGAAGTCCCGGCCGTCACTGGAATATCGATCGTACATACGCCATCAGTACCGCTGCTTGATGCAGGAATAATCCCGTTCGCCAGTTTGATTTGTTGCGTGCCTAGTACCGTTGTTAGCGTGCCGCCACAGGTAGAAGTAGGTGTACCAGCGATCTTCAAACCATTAGGCAAAGTCCCCGGCAAATTATTATCGAATGCAGTGTTATCGATCTGCGTACCGACGCTATTCGACAAAGTAATGCGCAGGATTCTCACCTCACCAGGGAAAAATGAAGAAGGATCAGGCGTCGTCACGGAGGCCGTCAATGCCGCAAATGCAGACATCGGCAACATACCGATCAGCACAGCCAGTGACGCAGAGCGCAACACAGTAAGGAAAGAGAATCCGGCAAAGAATGGTGAACGCAACATGACAGGCCTATCTACTTTTTAAATAATTTTCTAAACACAAAGTCGCAACAATCTGCTGTTTAAATAATTGATTTGATGCACGGGAATTGCCGAACGGAATATAAAGTTCCCCCTCTGAAACGGCATGTAAACGTTCGCAAACATTTGCAAACAGAAATAAAAATGCAGTGTGTGGAACAGCGGAAAAGGACAGTTAAAAACACCCGTGCAGCAATCGTTGCCGGAGGTTGATTAACGTCAAAATAGAAGGTCTGAAAAACCCTGAAACTGCTATGAGGATGAGTAGAAAAGCGCGGAGAAAAACGAAGTGAAGTACAGAGAGACCGGATGATGTCTATCGCCTGCATGACAAACATGTAAACGCAAAACACTGAGTTACATCCACACAACAAGTAGTGGTGGCTATCTCACTGAATTTTATTTCCACATGGAAATATTTTTAGATATGAAAAATAAGCGAGAAAGAAAATAATCAGACATGCTTGCATTGCACAGACATCAGTCGGACAAGCAAAGAAGACGAAAAACGATAGTCGAGCAAAGTACGGCAGAAAATAAAAAAGGCCGGGTAAGAACCCGGCCTTTTAAAAGAGATGCAAAGAGCAGACGATTAAAACTCTTCCCAATCGTCCCCGCCCGTTGCTGCGCCATTCGCAACTTTTTGACGTACTGGTGCAGCGATCGTACGTTGGGCAGGAGCACGATGCGATGCCACCGCTGAGATTTTTGCAGTTCGTTTGATCGGTGCAGACACTTCTACACCATCCAGCTTGAACACGCTAACGGCTTCTGCCAGCTTGGCCGCTTGATCATTGAGTGATTCGGCTGCGGCTGCAGCCTCTTCTACCAGCGCTGCGTTCTGCTGCGTGACTTGATCCATCTGACCGATGGCTTGATTCACTTGCTCGATGCCAGCGCTTTGTTCCTGACTCGCGGCCATGATCTCGGACATGATGTCGGTCACGCGCTTCACGCTTTGCACAACCTCATCCATCGTCACGCCAGCTTCTTCTACCAGTCGGCTACCGGTCTCGACTTTATCGACAGAGTCGCCTATGAGTGCCTTGATTTCTTTTGCGGCAGCGGCCGAACGTTGTGCCAGATTGCGCACCTCACTTGCGACTACGGCAAATCCTCGGCCTTGTTCACCCGCACGTGCTGCTTCTACCGCGGCATTCAAGGCCAGGATATTGGTCTGGAAAGCAATGCCGTCGATGACGCCAATGATGTCCACGATTTTCTTGGCAGAGGAATTGATTTCTTCCATCGTATCGACCACTTGCGACACCACTGCACCACCTTTTTCTGCCACGCTGGAGGCAGATACTGCAAGTTGATTGGCTTGACGTGCATTGTCGGCATTCTGCTTCACGGTTGAAGTCAGCTCTTCCATTGATGAGGCTGTTTCTTCCAGTGAGCTGGCTTGCTCTTCAGTACGGCTGGACAAATCCAGATTGCCCGCTGCGATCTGACTCGATGCTGTAGCAATGGTATCGATACCCGTTCTGACTTCGCTCACGCTCTTGACCAAGCCGTCGTTCATGTCCTTCAACGCTTGCAGCAATTGTCCGGTTTCGTCGCTCGACTTGGCTTCAATCTTGTTGCGCAGATCGCCAGAAGCGACTGTACGTGCAACTTCGACCGCGTATCCCAAGGGACGCGTGATACTGCGTGACAGCAACCACGCGAGTAAAGCACCCAATGCCAATGCAATCGTTCCCAAGGTAATCAATACAGCGCGACCGGATAGATACAAATCATCGACAGCAGTTTTCGCTTTCTGGAAAATCCCTTGTTGAAACTCCACCACCGCCAGGACTGAATTGTTATAGGAATCCAATGCTGGATCCATCTTGGTTTCAATCATTTTTTTTGCCGTTACTTCGGCGGCTGCGTTGCCTTCGCTCTTGAGCTTGAAGACATCCTTGCGGATATCCATATACTCCTTGCGCTTGTCACCCACCACACTCATCAGTTTTTTGCCTTCATCACTTTGAATCTGGCTACTGATTTGATCTTGCAGCTTGGTGATTTCGATACTTTGCGCTTCCATCTCGGTCTGGAATTGTTTCTGTACTTCAGCATCGTTGCTTCTCACACGTGCCGTGGTACGCACCGCGTTGGCGATATTACCCAGATACCATTGATGCGATAAACGCTCTGTCTGCGCAGCGGCCTCCATGTGCACAGTTGCTTGTGCGACTGCTTGCAGGCGCCATACACCAATCACTATCATGGATGCCATCAATACCAGTACAACGGCGAACGCCATGCCCAGCCGTACGCCGATTTTCAAATTCGTTATTTGCATTTTTTACTTAAGATGAGGGAGTGCTTCGAGGGAGATGTTCATGATGTATCGTTCTGCTGCTCTATTTTTCCATTGCAGAAAACGCCATCATTTTGTCGAGATCGGTCGAGAACAAGATGTGTCCCCGACCATAACAAGATTGATCAGGCAAGCGGCGCAGCGCTTACCTGATTACAGCAAGTGATAACTTAAAACTCTTCCCAGTCATCGCCGCCTGCCGCTACACCATTCGACACTTTCTTACGCGCTGGTGCAGGTGCTGCAATCGCACGTTTGGCAGGTGCTACTGCTGCGATTTTTGTTGCCGTCTTGGCGGATGCGGATACTTCCATGCGATCCAGTTTGAAGACACTGACTGCTTCTGCCAACTTGATCGCTTGTTCGTTGAGCGATTCCGCTGCAGCTGCAGCTTCCTCTACCAACGCTGCATTCTGCTGCGTGACTTGATCCATCTGACCAATGGCCTGATTCACTTGCTCGATGCCGGCGCTTTGTTCCTGGCTCGCCGCCATGATCTCGGACATGATGTCAGTCACACGTTTAACACTGTGCACAACTTCTTCCATCGTGACGCCAGCTTCACCGACCAGCTTGCTGCCGATCTCTACTTTACCGACAGAGTCACCGATCAAGGTCTTGATTTCTTTCGCTGCTGCAGCCGAGCGTTGCGCCAAATTACGCACTTCACTCGCTACCACGGCAAATCCACGACCTTGCTCGCCGGCACGGGCTGCTTCCACTGCGGCATTCAAGGCCAGAATATTGGTTTGGAAGGCAATGCCGTCGATAACGCCAATGATGTCCACAATCTTTTTGGCAGAAGTATTGATGTCTTCCATCGTATCGACCACTTGCGACACCACTGCACCGCCTTTTTCTGCAACGCTGGAAGCAGATGCGGCAAGCTGGTTGGCTTGGCGTGCGTTGTCAACGTTCTGTCTCACAGTCGAGGTCAGCTCTTCCATCGACGAAGCTGTTTCTTCCAGTGAGCTGGCTTGCTGTTCAGTGCGGCTGGACAAATCCAGATTGCCCGCTGCGATTTGCGTGGTCGCTGTACTGATCGCCGTACTGCCTTGACGAACGTTGTGTACAGTTTCGGTCAAGCTAGTCTGCATTTTTTGCAAGCCGTGCATCAGCACGCCCATTTCATTCTTGGATTTGACTTCGATACGGCTAGTCAAATCACCAGAAGAAATCGCACCGAAATGACCCAGCATTTCCTGCAGCGGTTGCATGATCGCGCGGATCAGGAAGAAAGCTGATATTGAAACAGCCAGCAACCCAAACAAAACGCCACCAATCGCCGCAATGCGGAACATGCTGTACATGGATTGACTGGATTCATACGCTGCAGCGGCAGTCTTCAATTGAAAGTCCGTCAGCTTCTCTGCGCTCTCACGCATGTCAGTAAATAAAGGTGAGGTCTTTACAAACATGAGATCGCTGGCTTCTGCATGCCGCCCGGCTTGCACGGCAGCGAGCAGAGGAAGTGCGCCATCACGCACATAAATATTGCGTTTTTCGGTGACGATATCAGCCAGTTTCTTTTCATCCGCATTCATCGGCAAGGAGTAGTAATCCTTCCATGCCGCATCAGATTGGGCACGCAGCGTTGCTGAACGCGCGATCAAGTCACCTACAGTAGGCGCATCCGGTTTAAGGACGACACGATCAATGGCCGAACGCGCCTGGAACATCCGCGTCATCGACAGATTGATGGCAAGAGAAGATGCCAGTTGATTGCCGTAGACATCCTTCAGTGAGTCGTTCGTGCTTTGCAAGCCAATCACACCCATCGCACCACCGACAATCAGCATCATTCCCATGAAAGCCATCGTGCCGATGAGACGCATCTTGATTGATAAATTATTGAACATCATTCCCTCAGACCAGTTAATTATGTGAAGCAGCTCTATTCTCAGGCCGCAATTTTTTCGATCAGCCCCATTTCGGAGGATGACATCAGCTTGTCAATATCAACCAGGATCAGCATGCGTTCTTCGATCGTTCCCAACCCGATCAAATAATCCGTATCCATCGCGGTTCCCATTTCTGGCGCAGGCTTGATCTGTTCGTTATTCAGCGTAATGACGTCAGAAACGCTGTCGACCACCATTCCGACTACACGATTGCCAATATTAAGAATAATGACCACCGTGAATTGGTCATACGTCGGCAAACCGAGTTTGAACATGATGCGCATGTCGACAATCGGAACAATGATGCCGCGCAGATTAATGACACCCTTGATGAACTCAGGTGCATTAGCGATTTTGGTGACGGCATCGTAACCGCGGATTTCCTGCACTTTCAGAATATCGATACCGTATTCTTCGCTGCCTAGCGTAAACGCCAATACCTCGGTTCCGCCGAGAGATTGTTGTTTGTTTTGCATGGGTTGCCTGTCTAATATGAAGGATTGCTTGCGCGTTATGAATGATGCTTTTAGCGCAAAAATAATGAGACATTGAAGAGAAAAAATTTTCACCTCAACTCAATCCTGATTACGTCAATTAAGAAGGAATCTTTAGAGATAAACGATGCCGTCGCAAAGATATTGCGACTGATGTGTGAATATTGGTTAAATCCGGGAAAACGCTTGTGTATTTGGTACGATTTTTAACGCTTTAGTGAGAATGAAAAACGTCTGCTACATCTGTGCAAAGACTAGCAATAATGAATCGACAATACATATCCATTACTGCTTGTCTTTAGCAACCATTACTGACGAGTCAGAAATATTTCATTAATAGCAACTACATGTACGCCAGAATTGCCATCGACTACCTGCATCACACCAAAATCAACGACAAGCGGCTTGAGCGACTGGCTCTATTATTTCTGAACAGATAACACCGTCACTGTTGCTTCTCCATCGACGTTCTCAACCGTAAATTTCACCTTGTCGCCTACTTTTACATTAGAAAGTAGCGCTTTGTCTTTCACTGCAAACGGCATGGTCATAGGCCCCATTTCCACTGTCGCGCTCTTGATGCGACCGTGTTTCAGGGTAATGCTTTTGTTCTCTTTATCAACGGCTTTGACTACGCCATCCGACAGGGTAGTCGCACTCGCTGATGTCGCTGGCATCTTGTCCATTTTCATCCCTTCCATCTTCATTCCTGCCATGTCCGTTCCCATGGTTCTTTGGTCAGCGTAAACATTCACTGCCATCAGAGAAAAGCCGCAAACTGCCACCAGATTCAAAAACGATTTTTTCATTTGATACTCCTTAGTAGTTAGATTGATTTGTTTCGTACTGCCAAACGTAATTTGCGTTCTTGAAGCAAACGCCATGCTGCTGGAATCACAAAAAGCGACAACAATGGTGCGGTAATCATGCCGCCCACCATCGGTGCGGCAATCCGTTGCATTACTTCAGAGCCAGCACCGCTACCGAACATAATCGGGACAAGACCGGCCAAGATAACTGCCACTGTCATGGCTTTGGGGCGCACACGCAGTACCGCACCTTCCCGTATCGCTTCCGCAATGAGTTCCTTGCTCAACGGCTGGCCGGATTGCAATCGCTGATTCAATGAATTGCGTAGATACACCAGCATCACGACGCCGAACTCAGCCGCCAGCCCTGCCAATGCAATAAACCCAACTGCAGTAGCCACCGAAACGGCATGACCGAGTAGCCACACAAACCAGAAGCCGCCGATGAGTGCGAAAGGCACAGTCAGCATGAGTAGCAATGCTTCTGATACTGAGCGAAACGCTAAATACAGAAGGATAAGAATCACTGCCAGCGTGAGTGGAATGACCGTTTGCAACTTGGCGACAGCTCGCTCCAGATATTCAAATTGCCCTGACCAGCCTATCGAATATCCAGGTGGGAGTTTTACTTCTTTTGCCACCGCTGCCTGCATTGCTTTCACAGCTGTGTGCAAGTCCGTTCCGCGCACATCGACATAAACCCAGCCAGAAAGCCGTGCATTCTCGCTGCGTATCATTGGCGGCCCATCAGTTACCTTGATGTTCGTAATATCCCCCAGCCTTACCTGTGCACCTCTATCCGTGACAATGGGGAAGTCACGTAGTGTTTGCACAGAGTTACGGTAATCCTGCGAGTAGCGGACATTGATAGGAAAGCGCTGGCGTCCATCCACAACTTCACCAATGTTTTCTCCGCCAATCGCAGATGAAATAACCGACTGCACGTCCGTCACTGCAAGGCCATATCGCGCTGCTTTGGCGCGGTCGATATCAACATCGATATAGCGTCCGCCGCTTACGCGTTCTGCCAGTGCAGAAGTTACCCCCGGCACCTTTTTGACGATGGCTTCGATTTGCGTGGCGATTTTATCGATTTCGCCTAGATCAGCACCAGACACCTTCACACCGACTGGCGTCTTGATGCCGGTTGAAAGCATGTCGATACGATTTCGGATAGGTGGTACCCAAACATTCGATAGTCCTGGAACCTTGACTATCCGGTCCAGCTCTTCAATGAGTTTTTCAGATGTCATGCCAGGACGCCATTGGTCTTTCGGTTTGAACTGAATCGTCGTTTCAAACATTTCCAACGGTGCAGGGTCTGTCGCTGATTCGGCGCGACCAGCTTTACCAAAGACCGTCGCGACTTCGGGTACGGTTTTGATTAGTCGGTCGGTCTGCTGCAGCAATTCGCTGGCTTTGGATGCAGACAGTCCGGGCAATGCAGAAGGCATGTACAACAAATCACCTTCGTCCAGGGGTGGCAGGAACTCGCCTCCCAGTTGGGACAGCGGAATCACCGTCAGGACAAGAGTAATAAACGCAATCGCAATCGTCCATTTCGGATGCGCCAGACTTGCATTCAACCAAGGTCGGTACGCGCGTATCAGTACGCGATTAATCGGATTCGATGCTTCGCTTGGAATACGCCCACGTATCATGTACCCCATCAATACCGGTATCAGCGTAATCGCCAGACCAGCCGCAGCAGCTAAGGTGTAGGTTTTTGTATATGCCAACGGCGCGAACAGCTTGCCCTCCTGCGCTTCCAAGGCGAATACCGGAATGAAAGATAGCGTAACGATAAGCAGCGAGAAGAACAGCGCCGGTCCAACCTCAATCGCCGACTCTGCAATCAAGTCCCATCTCTCACGGGCACTAATTTCCTGATTCGGATGCTCGTGCGAATAGGCTTCCAGATGCTTGTGCGCATTTTCAATCATGACAATCGCCGCATCTACCATCGCACCGACGGCAATGGCGATGCCACCTAAGGACATCAGATTGGCATTGACCCCTTGGTAGCGCATCACAATGAATGCAGCGAGCACGCCTAAAGGAAGCGAGATGATGGCGACCAAGGCACTGCGCAGATGAAACAAAAATATCGCGCAGACCAATGCGACGACAATAAATTCTTCAATCAGCTTGTCGCGAAGATTGGTCACCGCTGCCGTAATCAGTTTGGAGCGGTCATAGGTTGTGACGACTTCCACACCCTTGGGAAGCGAGCTTTGCAAAGTAGCTAGTTTTGCCTTGACGGCTTTGATGGTCTCCAATGCGTTCTTACCAGAGCGCATGACGACAACGCCCCCAGCAACTTCACCTTCCCCATTCAACTCCGCAATACCACGACGCATTTCAGGGCCAATGCGCACTGTTGCTACATCTCTGAGTAACACAGGTGTACCTGCATCATTTGCGTTGAGGAGAACATTGCGAAAATCTTCCAGCGAACGCAAATACCCGTGAGAGCGCACCATATATTCGGTCTCGGCCATTTCGACGACCGAACCACCGGATTCCTGATTTGCCTTCGCCAATGCATCAAGCACCTTGGCATGCGAGATACCGAATACGCGTAACTTGTCTGGGTCGAGGATGACTTGATACTGCTTCACCATGCCGCCGATGCTGGCAACCTCGGCTACATCTGGAACGGTTTTCAGCTCGAACTTCAGAAACCAGTCATTCAATGTTCGTAACTGGCTGAGGTCGTTGTGTCCTGTGCGGTCGACTAAGGCGTATTCAAATATCCAGCCGACTCCGGTTCCATCCGGTCCAAGCTCGGCGCGCACACCTTGTGGTAAGCGGCTTTGCACCTGGCTGATATATTCCAGCACCCTGGAGCGCGCCCAGTATTGGTCCGTCGCATCGTCAAAAAGAACATAGACAAACGAGTCGCCAAAGAAGGAATAACCACGGACAGTTTTGGCACCCGGAACAGCTAACAGTGCTGTGGTTAGTGGATAAGTAACCTGGTCTTCCACTATCTGTGGGGCCTTGCCGGGATACTGGGCGCGAATGATGACTTGCGTATCCGACAGATCTGGCAATGCGTCCAAAGGTGTTTTGTTCAAGGACCACAGGCCCCAACCCGCGATGACCAGCGCAGCAAGCAGTACCCAGAATCGATTGGCAATGGACCAGCGAATAATTCGCGCAATCATCGCTTGCCTCCAATTGGTTGGACGCTTTCGAGTAGGTAGCCGTCGTCGTTTTCCTTGAACGAGAATTCCACTTCCTGTCCTGCTTTTATCTCGCCGAATGCATCAGGACGCGACTTGTTAAAGTCCATCGTCATCGCACCCCATTCAAGTTCAGCAATCGGCTTGTGCGAAAGGGTCAATGCTTTTGGCGTTACTTTCTCTACAGTGCCTATGCCCCGGTGAACAGCAGATGCTGCCGGCTGCATTGTCTGATTGTTTCCAGAAAACTTGGGTAACACTGACTTCAAGCTAGCTTCCGAATCAATAAGGAATTGCCCCGAGGCGACTACTTTCTGTCCCTCACTCAATCCACTCAAAATCTCGGTATCGTTGCCAGTATCCCGGCCAGTCGTTACAACAACAGGTTGCATGCTGTTGTTTTCGCCAGCCACCAGGACGATGGATTGCTTGCCGCTTGCAATCACGGCTTCGCTCGGAACCAGAAGACGCGAAACTGGCTTCTCGGCATCCAGTCGAACACGCATGAGCATGCCTGGTGTAAGGCTGCCATCACGATTATCAAGTTCCAGCCGAGCCTGCAGAGTTCGTGTCGCAGTACTGATACCCGGTAGGATTTCTCGAACCTTGCCGCTGTATTTCCTATTCGCGTCACCGGAGAATGTAGCTTCGACCGTCATGCCGGAGCGGACTGTATTGCTCAATGTCTCTGGCACTTCTGCTACCAACCACACCTTGTTTAAACCTGCGACTTTTGCAATGGTCATGCCGGGAGCGACCATTGCCCCATCGCGTACGGACAACTCGGTGATGACGCCGTCAACTGGAGATGTCAGCGTGAAGTGCTTTTGTGATTGTCCGGTGCGGTCCGCCTGATTTATCAATCCGTCCGGGATAGACATCGCTCGCATTCTTTGTCGAGCGGCTGCCGCTAGTTCGGCATTCCCGCCACGCTTGAGTGCCAGATATTCCTCTTGCGGTGCAATCCAGTCGGGAACAAAAATAGAAGCAATTGCCTCACCCCGCTTGATGCGTTGTTGAGGTGAACGGGCATACAGTTTATCGATGTATCCCGTCACACGGCTTTGCACGACTTCCGATGCACTCTCATCAAACTGCGTTGTGCCGACTACCTCAAATGCGTCACGTACTTCTTCGCGCCTTACAGTCGCAAAGCGAATGCCGAGATTCTGTTGAAGTGTTGGACTGACTTTTACGCCACCATCTTCCGAAGCTTCATCCGCATAAACCGGAACCAACTGCATATCCATGAAAGGGCTTTTACCCGGCTTGTCGAACTTATTTCCCGGGACCATAGGGTCGTGCCAATACAAGACTTTGCGACCTGTCTTCGGGTCAATTTTTCCTGTCGTCGCACCAGAGGTAGAAGCGTCATTCATAATTTTTTGCGTACCGAACCAATACCCGCCAAACACAAGGCCAGCACCTGCTAATACCAAGCCTATCGCTTTCAATGCGAATTTCGATTTCATTTCATCTCTCCTGCAGACACCATGTCGTGTGGAACCACGTGATATTCCAGCGCCGCCCAAGTCAGGGCAGCTTCTCTTTCAAGCTCGACTATTTGCAGCCGTCGTTCCAACAACATTTTTTTCGCATTGAAGACAGCACTCAGACTGCCGCCCCCCGAACGGTAAGCAGCCATTGCCAGCTCCACCTGCTGCGAGGCAGACGGTAGCAACTGCGCGTTGAGTTGCGTTACACGGGATTTAAGACTGTCCAGAGTGGATGACTGATTCTCGATTTCAGTCTGTAGTTCACGCAATGCCTCTTCGTACTGCATCCTGGCTTTGGTACCCAGGGCAGATTTTTCAGCGATGTCGCGGTTCTGCTTTTGCGCGCGATTAACGGCTAAGGGAATACTGATGCCAAAGGACACCATGTTTGAGTACTGACTGCCACGCTGGCTGTAAGACGCTTCGATCGACCAGTCCGGGTTACTTTCGCGAGTCGCAACGGTACTGTCGGCGTCAGCCAGATTGATTGCACGACGAGCCGTCAATAACATCGGATGATATTTTTCGAGTTCTTCGACAGGCAATCCTGGCACATGCGAAGTCAGCTTGGGCGTCTCGTCGGCGACCGTGGCAGCTGGCATGCCTGTCCAGCGGCTTAGTGCAAGACGCGCATTCCGCAAATCCTGTGTGTTTTTATGCGTTGCATCTTGCGCTTGCGAGAGTGTCAATTGCGCTTGCATCACATCCGAGGCGTTTGCCTTGGCACCACGATGTGCCGCATTCACCGCATTCAGATCATCAGACGCTTCTTTTTCCATGGCACTGACCAACGCCAATGTACGCTGACCGTACAGCACATTGACCCATGCCTTGGCGGCCTCTTCCCGTACCTTGGCAACGCTTTCCAGATAATTGCTTTCTTCCATTTCGACGGCGCGCTGGGCACGTTCAGAGCGCGCAACACGCTTGTCGGCAGAGACCCACTGCTGTTCGATACCGACCCGGCGCATAGTCATGAAGTCGCTCGTGGTGCTGTAACGGTCACTACCCGTCACCGGCAGATTGTCGATGCCAACTTTCAGCATCGGATCAGGCAATTGGTCAGCTTTAGCAGCTGATTCGCGACTGGCCATTACAGATGCGTTAGCGGCCTTGGTAAACGACGAACGCTGCAGGGAAAGCTGCACTGCTTCGTTTAATGTGAGTCCATTGGACTGGGCGTTAACAAAAGATGAGCCAAAAGCCAGCGCCAGTAATACGCTGATTCGGCAGAGTGCGCGCGACTGATGATTCAGTAGCGCGTAGATACGCAAAAACATATAACCCCCGATAATAAAGACGAACGCCAACCACGGCACAATGCCGGTCAGCGAAACAACTGGGGGTTAAATCAAATGCGGAGTCGTTGCGTTCGGAGATAAGGCGGGTCTACGCCTAATTCCAGAGGAGCGTCTGTCCAGGCTGAAGCCAGAACGGCAGGAACAACCGGCAGAGATGCCGGCATGATGAATGAAACAATGGTTGGTGTCAGCGAAGGTGCTGTTGCTAGATGTTCAAGTGCCAATTCAACACCTGACTGCTGTTCAGCGCAATGAACGGGTTTCTCGACATCCATTCCTGCGCATGGCATATCCCCCATCGCCATCTCTTGCATAGGCACCATAGTCTGCGGGCAGACGTACGCAGCCATCGCTATTCCTGAAGTCAGAACAGTCATGACTAGGAAGCAAGCAATTAAACGGCAAAAGGATGAAAAGGAATGGCGCATCAGGAATGCTCAATAAATTGCTTGCAAGTGTAGCTCAAATTATGGACTTGAGACAAAGTGCCAAATTTAAGATGTTCTAGCACTGCAAGACTAGCTTCACCGTACGAATGAATGGCTAAATTAATATGAATATTCCGCAATCATCAAGCCCACTACAACTGTGGCGCATCATCGGCACGCATGTCAGCGAATATGGACTTCCGTATGATCGCGTGCACGCCCCAGTTGCCATTGACTACCTGTGTCACACCAAAATCAACTGCGACTGAAATCAGGGAAATGGCTTCATCTTCAGTCAGCTTATGTGCAGTCATCAGGTAACGACGCGTTTTTCGAAATGCATCTCGCATCGCCAAATCCAATGTCGCCTTGTTATATACGTCAGTCTGGGCGTGCGGCCCTAATTGCACCAAGTGGTTGGCATAGCTAAATCCTTGAATGACCCATTCAGTTTCCGTCTCCAGGAAAGGATAGTCCAAGTCGTCAAAAAATCCGCCTTCCAAATCTTGTTTCTTGTGCAGCACAAGTTGAAACTTACCGCTCAATGAACATTCAATGGCCGTTCCACAAAGCTCGGAATCGCCTTGTGATGCATGAGGGTCACCAACCGAAAAAAGTGCTCCGTCTACTGCAACCGGTAAATAAAGCGTAGCGCCTTTGGTCGCGCGCCAGTTATCCAGATTCCCGCCAAAATAACTGGGTGGCACAGAGTCCAGAGGCTCATCCTGCGCAGGCGCTACAGCCAGTACGCCAAAATGAGGACGCACCGGGATACGGGCGTTCTTGAGCACTTCGAAATTTTTGACGATAGTGTCGTGATCTACCGGCACGCCTGGGTAATCGATCGTTTCATGTACGACGCCGAAAGGATCTGTTTGCGGTGTCCAGCGGAAGTTATAAACAGCCTTGGCGCAGCTACCGTGATCCGCATCCAGAATTTCATAAATGGTGATGACTTCGCGCGGCTTGGGCTCAGTCAATAGATCGTGATAATGAAAGCCCCACCATGAGGCAGCGTTACTGCCAAATGACTGACCGGCATGATCCGGACTCGCACTGGGTCGCGGCATGACGTCAAGAATGCGTATCTCCAGAACGTCACCAGGTTCAGCATTTTTTACATAGACCGGGCCGGTACATATATGAACGCCGAAACCCTCACCCGCACCACGTCCAAAAATAGAAGCATTCACAGGACCAGCGCCCCTGCGATCTATCGCCTTTCTATCCTTATCCCAAAAGAAGATACTTTCAGCACCAGGGTCGCCCTTGATCATGCGCTCGTAATCATCGTAGGCATGTTGGGTCACCGTTTCTATCGTGACAAAATCTCCGGAATTGACCGAGAGTATCGGCTTGATCAATTGGCTGAAATAACCCCAATGCACGGTTTTGTCGGAAGCCGGGATGTAGTAATGAGTACTAGCTGCGCCGCCGTTACTCGACTCAGCTTCAGGATCAGATGCAGTTGAACGTTTGGGTGTCAGTGCGAGTGCTGTTTCTATCAGAGCGGCTTCAACCAATACTTCGGCAAAGCGCGCACTGCGCGTCAATTCGCCATCAGGCGCCAAGACCTTGCTATGAATTAAAGCAACGGAATCGTCACCTTTATGCGTTGAAGCAGTACCAGGACTGCCACGTTGCGGATAGCTCTTCGCAACAACACGCGGTTGCGCTCGATATGTCTTCGGCGACACACCAAATTCAAGATGGAAAGCACGGCTGAAATTTGCCGCATCATTGAAACCCCAGCGAAAACACAATTCCGAAATCGTTAGATGTTTGAGAGACTTGTTGGATAAATCAATCCGACAACGATCCAGGCGTCGCTTCTTTACATATTCCCCAAAAGTTGTACCTGCCGAGGCAAATAGCTTTTGAAGATAGCGAGCGGATAATTGTTCAGATCGCGCAATATCAACCGCAGAAAGATCCGGGTCCGTCAATCTTGCTTCAATGGTTCTACAGATGCGTCTTAAATGGTTAAGCTGCATCGAGGTCGAATGCTCACCATCGTCTTCATCTTTGTGCGCCAAACTCGCTACAAACATCGCGCTCAGTGCGCCTTCCATTTGCTCCAAATCTTCCGGATCAAGTGAAGTGAGCTGCAAGGTAATCGCCTTTACAAACTCAAACGCGATGTTGCCGATACCAGATGCCGAAGAGATCTTGCAAATGTCCGTCTTGCCGGTGTGCATCAGCCTGGATATGAAGTTGGCCTTCTCCAAACGAATCACACAGGCGCGAAATGCAGAATTGAGCTCCAGCCTCCATTTACGGGATGAGTCCAGAAGATAAATATCCCCGGATGAAACTGTAGCCGTCTCGGCACCAACGTCAATTTGACCGACGCCATCAAATACCACGAATGCGGTCACAGAATCCGTACGCATGAGCATCGCCGGGTCACGCGCGGTAAAAGCTTGAGGAGATGCGTTCAGCGTACTAAAGACAGAACCAGACTGAGAGACGCCGAAGGTGATGTAGCCCACTAGAGAAGCTTTGTTTTTGTTTGATATCTCTGATGTCAATGCAAGACTGACAAGCGCATTCTGCCACGCGGCCTCACGCAGCTCCACCGGAAACGCGTCAGTAGAAAATGTATGCGCATCAACATGCATGTTGGACCTTTCCTTATCAATCTCCCCTCGCAATACTAGGGCAACTGACACCTGAGAATCCAGCTTTATCATGTCGAGGCTACATATTTTTTAATACAAACCTAAAGAATGCTCCCGAAGTTTTAGCAGACTGTCATTCAAAGCTGTCATGCACGCATACATGTTTAGCTCTATTTTTCGTCCAGCCTTTTCTCCGGAAGCACAAATACCATTTTGTTTTTAGCGTAGTACGTAAGAATCATGTGTATAAAAACGTGGCGCGCATACGCCACGGATATTAATTACACAAACGCCAGTTGACCACGCAATGCGGCAACAAAAACAAAACCGATGAAGGTACCAAGAATGGCAAAAATGCCACCCAGAACGTTAGGTGCCGGAATCGGTGCGCGTACTGAGGTATAGATCAATCCGGTAACAAGCCCGACGCAAGACGCCAGAATTTCGGTTTGACCAAAGCCAATTTCAACCATGAGTGTCTCCTGTTTTCTTTAAATGGTGATTGCGGTTTTTAATTGTTCTTCGGGCGACCGAATACAACCGCTTTGCGCAGACGCTGCACGATCAGGTAACCAATGTAGGTAAAGATGATCGCAAAAATTCCACCCAGGACCGGTGGCGCAGGGATAGGCAAGCTCAGCCATGAATACAGAGTTCCCGTGATCAGGCCAACGACCAATGCCACGATTTCATTTCTGCCGACATAAACGTGTTCAGGTTTCATTTCTATTTCTCCTCCAAGGTGATAGGCCAACATTGCTGCCTAAAATTTTGAAACTAGCCAGCCAGCTCTTCGACAGCTTTTAAGAATTCCCTGTGTGCGATTTTTTGTCGCAGGAAAATCTATGCTTTTGTTTTGAAGAGCTAGCGCTTGAATTTTTAAAATGTGCTGACGGTTTTCCCCGTCAGCACAGCATCCAGCGATTACTTAGGGAAGATGGCTTTCTTGATGATGGCGTGCACGCCCCAGTTACCGTCAACGACTTGCGTAATACCAAAGTCGACTGAAACCGAGATCAGAGAAATAGCCTCATCTTCAGAAAGATTGCGCGTATCCATGAAGAAACGACGCGTTTTGTTGAAGGCATCGGTCATTGCGCTATCGAGAGAAGATTTTTTCAGCATCTCCGCACCAGCGTCCCCGCTATCAGCAAACTCCTTGAGATAGTTGGCGCTACTGAAGCCGTGAACAATCAGTTCGCTTGCTGTTTCAAGCAGAGGGTAGTCCAGGCCATAGAGTTTCGTTCCTGGCAGATCTGCTTTCTTGTGCACGATGAACTGGAACAAGCCAGTCAACGAACACTCAATCGCCGTACCGCACAGTTCCGCATCACCTTGCGATGCATGTGGATCGCCCACCGAGAACATTGCACCTGGAACTACTACCGGGAAGAATGCAGTTGCGCCCTTACCCATACGCCAGTTGTCGAAATTACCGCCGCTGTAGCTAGGGATAATGGAAGAAACCATATCCGCTTCGACTGGTGCCACGCCGATCATGCCAAAGTGCGGACGCACAGGGATTTCATAACCCTTGAGAATGTCGTAGTTCGGTTTGATCGTGCTCTTGTCGACTGGCACACCTGGGTAGTCGATGATCGGATGCACAGTGCCAAACGGGTCAGTTTGCGGCGTCCAACGGTAGTTATAAACCGCCTTGGCCCAAGTCTGCTCGCTGGTCGCATCCACTTCATAAATAGTGATGACTTCGCGCCCTTTAGGCTCGGTAACCAAATTGTTGTAGTGGAAGCCCCAGTTACTGGCGACGTTGGAGCCGAAGGTCTTGCCGCGGTAATCAGGATTACCCGATGGACGTTGCATGGTGTCGATGATGCGCACTTCGAGCACGTCGCCCGGTTCAGCGCCATTGACATAAATAGGACCGGTGCAGACATGCACGCCAAGGCCGCCGCCAGCACCCAATGGATCATCCATCGCACCTGCGCCACGACGATCCACTGCCTTGCTATTCGCATCCCATTGGAAAATGCTTTCAGCACCAGGATCGCCTTTGACCATGCGATCGATATCGTCGTTGGAGTGATGCGTAACCGTTTCTATCGTGGCGTAATCGCCGGATTCCAGCTTCAGCAGCGGCGCCATCGTTTTGCTGAAGTAGCCCCAATGAATGGTTTTGTTGTTGGCCGGAACGTAATAGTGGCTAACGTTCTCACCGGCTTTTTTCGAAGGCAGCGCACGCTCGGTAACGCCTGCCAGTCCCGCTGTACCAGCGGTTGGCGCACCGCCGATAGCGGCGCGTAAGCTCTGACGCGCTTCCTTGAACTCACCCATCAAGTCGGCGTCGTTCAAATGTGAAAAGTGATTACATCCTGTACTACAAATATGCTCTGACATAAGGTCTCCAGTCTCTCCAAATCCCTCCTTGTTGGGGGGTCTGTCGGGATTATAGGAGTGCCCTAATTTCGAAGTTTGTTCGTCAGCGCCCTATTTGTTGTAAATTCCTGTCGGCTAAAAATTCGGCACATCCGGTGATCTACACCACCAGAAATACGCAGTTCACTTGCGCGTAATTAATTGTTTTTTTGGCATTTCACACCCCAATCAGGTCAATTACCTTTTCTGAGCAAATCTGACATTGCTACCCCGGAACATATCAAAGCCGCTAAGATGCAAGCATATACAGCGTATTTCCAGCTACTTCGCATCCCGCTACAAGCCTTATATAAAGCATACGTGGGCAAAGCTGTATCGTATTTGCAAATGTTAACGTTTGTTTTCTTCACCGCATTTTTGATGCCATCTATAATTTCCGAGATTAAAAAACCCCTGAGTATTGTCGGATTTTAGAAAGCATCTTTACAAGGCAAGAAGTGTCAAAGACTATAGCCAGTATGCTGCTGTCCCTTGCGATCAGTTCATCCGCATACGCCCAACTCCCCACCGCCCATCCAAGCAATATTCAAACGACCCGAGATGGCGTCATGTATTCGGTTTCTCAAAACGAAACCTTGTCCAGCATTTCGCAAAAATTTACCGGGCATATTAAAAACTGGCGGGCTATCGGCCTAGCGAACCAGATCGATAACGACAGGACTATTCCCATCGGTCGCAAGGTGTTGATCCCGACCAGATTACTCACACCGATCTCCGTCTTTGCCAAAGTTAACAGCTTTTTTGGCGAAGTCGTCATTCGTGCTCAGGACGGCAGCAACATTGAAACAAGAATAGGCACGCTATTGAAAGAAGGCGATACGCTGACTACTTTAGCGAACAGCTTCATTTCACTCATGCTGGACGATGGGACGCAATTTACCTTGCCGCCTAACAGTGCGATCAGCCTCAAATTACTGCGCGCAACGCAATATACAGACAGCCCCAAGACGCAAATTTTTCTGCAAAAAGGACGTGTGGAATCGCATGTCACACCGTTCAATCGGCCGGAAAGCAGATATGAAGTCATTAGCCCGCTTGCCGTATCTGGCGTGCGTGGTACCAACTTCCGTGTCACTGCCGATACAAATAAAGTCTTGAATGAAGTCATTGAAGGCAAGGTAGCCGTCGAACAAAACACGGTAAAAACCAAACCCAGCAAACAACTACTCGCAGCTGGCTATGGCGCGATTGTAGAAAATGGACGCGTCCACAAACCCGTAGCCTTACTTGCAGCACCTACACTACTTGACGGTTATCAGGAACAACGACGCTTGCCGATTCAGTTTGCACTCTCGCACCCGGCTGCCACAGCTTTCCATGTCACCATTTCCATCGATGCCGCTGGGCAAAACAATATTGCAGAAACCCACGTCAACAGTACAAACGGCAAAGCAACAGCCAAAGTAGAAAATCTGGAAGACGGCGATTACTTTGTACGCTACAGCGCATTGGATGCTTCAGGTCTGGAAGGCTTATCTAGCATTCAGCCCTTCCGCGTCAATGCACGTCCATTCCCTCCCTTCCTGTTGCAACCAGGTGCCAAATCTCAAGGCATAGGACAAAACGACCGCATTCCAGTCACCATGCAATGGTCGCAAGTAAGCGGCGTCTCTGATTACCGCCTGCAAGTTGCCACTGACGCCACATTCGGCGCTATCGTCGTCGATCAAAACACCAGCGCTGCTGACCAATCTGTAGCGATGCTGGCATCAGGCACTTATTACTGGCGCGTGGCATCCATCATCAAAAATGGCAACGAACAGAAACAAGGCCCATACGGCGATGCCAAGAAACTGGAGGTGATACAAGGACTGGCAGCCCCTGTCGCCAACATCCATCAGAAAGATATCCACTTCTCATGGAGTGCGGCCCCCGGACAACGCTTTACCTTCCAGGTTGCCGATACGCCTGCTTTCACAAAGCTGCTACACAATATCGAGACCACACAAGCTGAAACTTCCATCCCGCGTCTGGATGCCGGCATCTATTACGCCCGCGTGCGCAGTACCGATGCAGATGGATTTGTTGGCACGTTCTCGCCAGCACAAAAATTTGCCATCCAGATGCAGTGGACCTCTGGCGACGGCAGTCCGGTAGAGTCACTTGGTCAGCCGATAGGTACGAATTTCTGACTCTCCTTTCAATGGATTGCCCCCTCGATAAGCCTTCATGATGCCTAAGCCGCGTACCATTCGATCTCCATTAAGAAAAGAATGGCGCATTTTTCTATTGCTCATGCTGCTTCTGGCTGCCTTGCTGGGATATGAAAATGGGCTGGGTCAGGCTGATCGCTTCATTTACGATAATCTGGTCAAGGCAACGCAACGTCCCGCGCCGTCTCAAATCGTCATCATCGCCATCGATGAATTCAGCATCGCCTCTTTAGGTCGCTGGCCATGGCAACGTCACACCCATGCACAATTGCTCGACATCCTGACTAAAGCAAAAGCCAAGGCAGTCGGCATGGACATCATCTTTTCCGAACCGCAATACATATCGAATGATGATGCCTTGCTTGCCAACGCCATTGCCAACAACAAACGAACTGTATTACCGGTACTAATTGAGCGCACTGCGTCCGGCTTGCAAGCTACCCTGCCACTGCCCGCATTCAAAAAAGCGGCGAATGGCCTTGGACATATTCACTTCACATTCGAAGCAGACGGCGTTGTAAGGGGTGTTTACCTGCAGGAAAATCTGCATGGCCTCTCATGGCCGCAATTTGCACTGGCGGTATTTGATGCTGCACAAAGTAATGAACACACAGGAAAATCTGCACTCATCAATGCCAATACCTTGGCGAGCAGAAACAATCACGATGTTTTGCGCGATATTCTGCAAGGCGATTATCTGGAACGCATTCCATACACAGGTGGCCCCGGCCATTTCAAAACAGTTTCCTACATTGATGTCTTGTCGGGGAAAATCCCCGCCAGCTTCTTCACCGATAAATATGTATTGATAGGTGCGACGGTTGCCGGTATTGCCTCGACATTTTCCACACCTGTTACCACCGATCATGAGGCCATGTCTGGTGTCGAGATCAATGCCAATATTCTGGCGGGCCTGATTGAAGACCGCAGCATACACAACGCAGCGCGCTGGCAAACCATCTTGTTCACGCTGCTCTCTACATCGTTAGCCCTGCTGGCCTGCCGCTACTTCTCTCCGTTTGGTGCGCTAGGATTGACGCTGTTTCTCGTCAGTCTGATCAGCGTCCTGACCTACGGTGCATTTTTGCAAGAACTATGGATACCGCCTAGTGCGGCAGTCTTGATGGTCATCATTGTGTATCCGCTCTGGAGTTGGCGCCGACTGGAAGCGGCACTGTCTTTCCTGAGTGAAGAATTTGCCCGCTTGAACCAAACAACGCCCATGGTCTTGCGACATGCAAGTGAGTCGGTACGCTTCAAGAATTCCGATTATCTGGACAAGCAAATTTCCGCCATACGCATCGCGGCCAATCGCTCACGCGATATGCATCAATTTGTCATCGACAACCTCAACAGCATGCCGGATGCGACCTTGGTGTTATCGCAAACCGGCGAACTATTGATGTACAACCGTATCGCACGCGAATATTTCGTGACACTCGGCTTAGATGGATCACAGACACCAACACTGGAAACGATTTTTTCCAATTTCGATGCTCCGCCAGAGATCAATGCAAAGCGTACGACATGGCGTGTAGCCTTGCTGCATTCCACACCGGGCAATACCGCAGTAGAAATTGAAACGCGCGATATCAACAAGCGCGAATTCCTGATCAAGTCCGCACCATCGCGCATGACAGATGGTTCGATGTTGGGATGGATAGTCTCGCTGATCGATGTCACTTCGCTCAGAGCAGCGGAACGACGCCGTGAAGAAAGCTTGAACTTCATCTCGCACGATATGCGGGTACCGCAATCGTCGATTCTGGCCTTGATCCAACTGCAAAGAAATCCGAGTACTGCATTTGCCATTCCAGAATTCCTCAGCCGCATTGAGAAATCGGTAGAAACCACGCTCAATCTTGCCGATGATTTTGTCCATCTGGCCAAGGCAGAATCGCAGTCGTATCAATTGCAGGACACTAATTTTTCTTCACTGCTGGCAGAGGCTGCCGATGACATGTGGGCATTTGCACATAGCAAGTCCATCACCATCGTCGTCGATGCCGATGAAGTGGAAAATTGCTGGCTCAATGTTGATCGCTCTCTCTTGATACGTGCCCTCGGCAACCTACTGTCGAACGCAATCAAATTCAGCCCGCAAGGTTCACAAATCATCTGTCGCGCCAAACCGCTGCATACCGAAGCCGGCAGCCATGTGGTTTGTAATATTAGTGATCACGGCAAGGGAATAGCCGAAGCAGAGTACAGCGCTATTTTTTCGCCCTTCCTGCGCGCTGATGAGCAGGATCGTGATGGCGTTGGACTCGGACTGGCTTTTGTCAAAATGGTGGTCGAACGTCACAACGGCACCATTGCAGTAGCAAGCACCGTCGGCAAGGGCAGCACTTTCACGATCACGCTGCCATGCGTCATCGGTTAATACATTTACAAAAACAGAACTAGAGAGCAAGCAATGAGAATAGCGTCACTGGAAGATGATCCGATCGAATCACAACTCATCCATCAGGTGATTACTGATGCAGGCCATGAATGCACTTCTTTCGCTGACGGCAAGTCATTGATCAATGCACTGCAGAGCCAGACTTTCGACATCCTGGTGCTGGATTGGCATTTGCCCGATATGACAGGCAAGGATGTCATTGAATGGGTCAGAAAACACGTAGGCGAAAACGTGATCGTGATGTTCCTCACCAATCGCGTGCTGGAAGAAAACATTGTGGCCGGCTTGATGGCAGGTGCCGATGATTACATGACCAAGCCTATACGCGAAGCAGAGCTGTCTGCCCGTATTCATGCTTTATCGAAACGCATCCGTCGTGTATCGGAGGCAGGTGCCGCAGTAGCAGCGCCTCAGGTCACCACGATAGAAGCTGGCATTTTCCACTTCGATCTATTGAGAAAGACTGCGACGATACGCGGCGAAGCGGTTGATTTGAAACCGAAGGAATTTGATATCGCAGCACTCTTTTTCCAGAATATCGGACAACTGATTTCCAGAGAAAGAATCATGGAAGACGTGTGGGGACGCGAGTTGATGATGACTTCACGCACGCTGGATACGCACATGTCGCAAGTCAGAACCAAGTTGCAACTCAAGCTGGATAACAATGTGCGACTGACGACGGTGTACACCATCGGCTACCGTCTCGATACTTTCTGATTCTTGCGGATATTCTCAGGCGATGCTGGATAGCCGTGCCAGTTTAAGTTGCGCAGCTGCCAGCATGTCCAGATATTCCTGCGAACGGAAGAAGTGATATTCAACGACGCGTTGCTGTGCAATCGCATCATCGGGATACGGCTCTGTTGCCGGATGACACATGATCAACATGCCCGGCTGCGCTGCATCCAGCCAGCCCTTGAAACAAACCCCATAGTCAGCTCTATCAAAACCATATACGCCGGCAAAACCGTGATTGCTGGCAATGCCTGATATCTTCAAGCCCGCCGCCAAATCCTCGCCACCCAGATATTTCAGAATTTGTGGTTTGCCACGCCATGCCGGATTGGCCGGTACGGTATTACGCACCCAGAGCGGATGCCCTGCGTAACGGCGCTTGATCACTTGCAACAATATCTGCCGCACACCCGGCAACTGATGCACATGCTGATGCCCGTCAATAAAATCAGGCGGTTGGCCGTATCCCGCTTCGAACGCATCCAGTTGTCGCTCCAGCTCGTCCTGTACGCGATCCGCATTCATACCCTTTAACAAGCTGCGCAAAATGACCGCATGCAAACTAGGCATCTTCGTCTGACCAAAACCTTCTGTCAGATTGAAATGCAAACCGATATCGGCTTGTCCTTTACGCTCACGCAATGCCGGTGCCGCCGTTTGCTGCCAGCTTGGCGACGTACTGAAGCAACTGACTGCACTTAAACGGCCAAACGCCAACAGATCGAGTATGCCGGCATCGATACCAGGATTCTGCGCGTAATCATCAGAACAAAGTGCAATCGGTGTCATGGTGTTTTTTTATGATTTTCAGGAATGTGCAGCGTGACGGAAGGCCCATAGTTTGCTCAAGACATACGTCATGACTGCAACCGTAAAGACCACCAGCGCCAATGCCACGTAATACGGCAAACCCACGTAACGTAACAACAAGTAAAACAGCAACTGATTCATGCAGAAGCCCAACACCGCCACCGCAAGAAAACGCAGGAAAGATGGATGATCGCCATCCGCATGAGAAGCCACCGCATCGGAAAACGTCCAGTGTCTATGACCGAAATAACTGACCCAGAACGCCACGATAAAACCACCTACATTCGCATGCAAAGGTGCAATATGCGCCAACTCCACCAGGCCGATCACGACCCAGTAATGCACGGCTGCAGCTGTCAGGCCAACTATGCCAAAGCGCAGCACCCGCAGCAATTCCATCAAGCGCATGGCGGCGCGTCTTTATCAGTAGTCGTTACCGGACCGTTATTGATATCGTGCGCGACAACATAAAGAGGACGCTTCTTGACTTCATCATAGACGCGACCAAGGTATTCACCCAGCACGCCGATGGAAATCAGTTGAATACCGGAAAAGAACATCAAACCCGCGGCCAAGGTAGACCAGCCCGGTACATCGTTACCGAACAATATAGACTCGCCGGCAATCCAGAACGCATAGAGTATGGCGATGATAGAAATTACGACACCGACCGCGCTCCAGATACGCAAAGGCAAGGTGGTAAATGCCGTCACACCGGCCAAGGCCAAACGGCTCAGGCTACGGTAGTTGAAACTCGATACGCCAGTCGCGCGATCAGCTGGCACAAACGGCAAGGCAATGCTGCTGAAACCAACCCAGGCGTACAAACCCTTCATGAAACGATTGCGTTCCGGCAACTGGCGCAAGGCATCGGCTACCTTCTTGTCCATCAAACGAAAATCGCCAGCATTGCGCGGAATCGTAATTGGCGAACCTGATTCCATCAATTGATAGAACATGCCTGTGCCCCAACGTTTCAGGCGCGATTCATTGCTGCGATCGCTGATGACGCCGTACACCATATCGATGCCGCTCTGCCACAGACGCGTCATTTCTGGCAGCAACTCCAGTGGATGCTGATAATCGCTATCCATCAAGATCACCGCGTCGCCCTGCGCAGCATCGATACCAGCCGACAACGCCGCTTCCTTGCCGAAATTGCGCGAGAAGCTGATATAGCGCAAGCCGCCCTCGCCCAGCAAGGACGCCATGACTTCGTCGGTATTGTCTTTGCTACCGTCATTGATGACGATAATCTCGTAACGCGTTGCAAACGTGGCAAGCGTTTTTCTCAAATCCCGCAAAAAGTCGGCCAGATGCGCCGCCTCGTTATAAGCCGGGATCACACAAGAGATCAGGGCATCGGTCGGGCGATTTTTCGGTAGTGCGGTCACTGTCACCATGAGAAAAACCTTTCTGGTTTGAATTGCGAAGCCACTTCCGGTTCAGCGAAAATCAAGGATATATGCATGGTTACGCGGCAAAAATTTCGTAGGTCATCTGACCAGCGATTATAATTCACCGCCACTGTATGCGATTGCTAAACTGGAATAGTTTCCACGCCAGACATACACCACTACTCCTTTTCCTTACCGATGATGCCAACTCAACCAGTTTCTTCGTCCAATCAACCCAGCCGGCTCTTTTCGCTGAATTCGTCCAATCTGGTGCCGCTGGTTCTCGTCCTGTTGCTGCTGCACCTGGCTTTATGGAGCTTCTTCACCGGTATCAGCCACCGTGCGCCCGACTGGGACAATATGGAAGAGCTGGTCTGGGCCAGCGGGCTGGAATGGGGTTATTACAAGCATCCACCGCTACCTTCGTGGATTTTGTATGGATTGGTATCCATCTTCGGCCGCCCGGTCTGGCTGACCTTCTTCACCGGCCAGCTCAGCGTCGTATTGACCTTGTGGATAGTATGGAAATTCGGTTGCGAAATCACAACGCAAAGCCGCGCACTGATCGCCACCTTGCTGGTATCCGTCATCGCCTACTTCA
This sequence comes from Herminiimonas arsenitoxidans, assembly GCF_900130075.1. Classification (NCBI taxonomy): domain Bacteria; kingdom Pseudomonadati; phylum Pseudomonadota; class Betaproteobacteria; order Burkholderiales; family Oxalobacteraceae; genus Herminiimonas; species Herminiimonas arsenitoxidans. Next base: position 3,322,689 of record NZ_LT671418.1, on the reverse strand, counting down.
CCGTGCGCGGCGTGATGAACAATCACAATACGATGCAACTGTGGTCGGTTGCCGGCGCGATCTGGATGTTTTATCGCGCCACGCGTACCGACAGCATGAAGGCATGGGCAGCGCTAGGCTTTTTCTGCGGCTGCGCCTTCCTGACCAAATACAGCGCGCTGATCCAGTTCGCCACCTTTGCCCTGTACTTGCTGATCACCGGTGGCCTGCTGCGTGCCAAAACATGGAAAGGCATCGCACTCGCAACAGCCATCCTGATCGCGATGGTCACCCCGCATCTGCTGTGGCTCAAACAACAAGCAGCCGGACCGATAGCCTACGCCGGTAACGAGATGATTCCGCAAGCGACTTACTGGCTGGAAGTGCAAGACTTGTTCAGCTTCTTGCTAACAAATCTGGGACGTATTGCCGCGCTGATCCTGGCCGTACTGGTTGTTGCCTTCTGGGCTGGCCGCCAATATAAATTGACGCCAAAATCCGCGCGCCCGCCAACCATAGCCAGCGAACTCGCAGCATCGGATCGCTTCTTCCTGTTGTTCGTCGGTCTGACGCCATTATTGATAACCATGCTGGTTGCAGGTGCGTTCAAGATTCCTTTGGCGGCACATTGGGCGACCACCTTCTTCGTCTTGTTCGGCTTCTTCTCTTTCTGGTTCCTCAAAAGCGGCAATGATGCAGCTTTGCTGCGTAAGACCATCATCGTCGTCATCGTGATCCAAGTTCTGGGTGCCGCAGGTTACGGTTTGGCCCGCGGCCCGTTGGCGGATAAATCCGGCCGGGCCAGCCGCGCTACTTTCCCTGGCGCAGAAGTATCACGTCAAGTACATGCGCAATGGAATGCGCACATGCAAACACCGCTGACACTGGTTGCATCCGATACCTGGCTCGGCGGCAATATTGCTACGCATATCGGCCCTCAAGTACAAGTCTTGATCGATGGCGACTTCCATAAATCGCCGTGGGTCAATGAAGAGAAAGCAGAAAAATGCGGGATGCTGGTTGCGATCAACCGCAGCAAGATCAATCCGGATCAAGTCGATATCGATGCAATTGCATTGATGGCGCAAACCACAGAACACGGTACGCTCGAAATTCCTTGGACCAAGAAAGCAGGCGGCCCTACAGTTGTCGTTGAGTGGGGCATCATCCCACCACAGCCAAGCTGCAAAGATGTGAAAGATGCAAAGTAGATCTATCTAATTCAGTTCCTTCTAGTACGGTATAAACTGAAGCGAACTGCAAGGATTTACCTCAATAAAAAAGCCGCATCCCAAAAGGAGCGGCTTTTTTGTTTGCAGTAGAAGCAGGCTGAACTTACTTACGGCTGCAAGCGTTGCCGCTGCCACTTCCCGTCTTTATCCAGCGTGTACACAATCCTGTCGTGCAAACGCGAACGACGTCCCTGCCAGAATTCAATGTAATCCGGCTTCAAGCGATAGCCGCCCCAATTTTCCGGCCGCGGTGGATGCTCACCGTACTTTGCTTCGACTTGCGCATATTGCGCTTCCAGCGCCTCGCGATCTGCAATCGGATGGCTCTGCGATGAGGCAAGCGCACTCAAACGACTTTTCACCGGACGGCTCTGAAAGTAATGTTCACTCTCCTCGCTAGAGACACGTTCAACTCGGCCTTCAATCCGCACTTCCCGCTCCAGCGGAATCCAGTGAAACAGCAATGCAGCATGCGGATTCTTTGCCAGCTCCACACCTTTGCGGCTGCCGTAATTGGTAAACCACGTAAAGCCGCGCTGATCGAAATCCTTGATCAGTAAAATGCGTGACGATGGACGACCGTTTTCACCAACAGTAGATACGCTCATAGCATTCGGCTCAGGGACTTCCGCACACAGAGCTTCATCAAACCATTTGGCAAATTGTGCGACAGGATCGGGATCGATATCGTGCTCGGACAATTTCGCCTGCGTGTAATCGGTACGAATATCTGCGATGGACATAATTGTTCTTTCTCCTTATGCAGCAATGCCGCGACGTTGGCGCATGGCATCGCCGAGCTGGGTCATTTGTTCCTGATCGAACAAGCGTTGCGCCATCGGCGTGACTATCGCTTCTTCTTTTTCCATGTGTGCATTGTAAAGCTTGACGAACAGATGCACATTCCCCGCCGACAGTTCTGCAGCCTCGGCTTTTTCGATGGCACGCAATTGCACAGCAAGCGGCTGCCAGACTTGATCCATGTGTCTATGCTCGTCGATGATTTCTGCTGCAGTCGTGTTCAACAAAACCAAATCGTCATCTACTGCACTCGCCCGCAACATCGGTAACAAATCCTGTTCTTCGTCCTCATGATGATTCGGTGCCGCATGATCGAAATAGCGCAACACTGCCGTCGCCGCCTGTTGTGCGTCCGACGTCAATCCGACAGCCTGCAAATGCTGCACGAGCTTCTGCATGGTACTCAACTGCTTGCGTATCCGACCATGACAATGCTTGAGCACTGCCAGTGGCTGACTGAAGTCCGGTGCAGATTCGAATAAGGTATTCATCTTGTTATCTTCCTGCCTGTTTGACTACATTATCCGATGCTACGCCACCTGGATTTGATCCATCGCAATCATTTTCGAGAATACCGCACTAAATGAGCACCACTCTTCTCTTGCCAAAGAATTATCAAAGATAAACTTAAGCACCGCCGTCCGTTAAAATGGCGGCATGACTTCAATTGCCACCTCATCTTCCCCTTCTGCGGTACCTGATATCGATTACGACCGTCGTTTTGGCGGCATTGCACGCCTGTACGGCAATGCCGCGCTGGAACGCTTCCGCAATGCCCATGTATGCGTGATAGGCGTCGGTGGCGTCGGTTCTTGGGTAGTCGAAGCTTTGGCGCGCAGTGCCATCGGCAAGATCACAATGATCGATTTGGATAATCTGGCCGAATCGAATATCAACCGCCAAATCCACGCGCTGACCGATACCTTGGGCAAAGCCAAGGTCACCGCTTTGGCCGAACGTATTGCACAGATCAATCCGTACTGCGTGGTCACCGAGATTGAAGACTTCCTCAGTGCCGACAACCTGGATGAAATGATAGGTTCGCGCCAATACGACTACATCATCGATGCCATCGACAATGTCCGCGCCAAGACCGCATTGATTGCCTATTGCCGCAAACATAAATTAAAGCTGGTCACGATAGGTGGTGCCGGCGGACAAATCGATCCAACCAAAATCGAAGTACTCGATCTGTGTCGCACCGAACAAGAACCCTTGCTGGCGAAAGTACGCAAACGCTTGCGTGCCGAACACGGTTTTCCACGCGGAACGAAAAACAAATTCGGCATCGACGCCGTCTTCTCGACCGAACCGCTGCGCTTCCCGGAAACGGAAAAAGTCTGCGCCGTCGATGGCGATGATCAAACAGGCATTACAGGATTGAATTGTGCAGGCTTTGGTTCTGCGATGGTGGTCACTGCATCGTTCGGACTGGTCGCTGCAGCGCATGTATTGCGCAAACTGGCAGCAGAAGCAACTGCAGTTACACCGACCATCGCAACGGATGACGAAGTGAAGTAAGCGGCGAGCTTACTTTTCAGGACTTCCCAAACACTTCATTCAACTGCTGCGTCACACGGATGAAGGTCGTACGCTTGGTCAATTCTTTCAGCTTGTGCGCACCAACGTAAGTACAAGCTGAACGCACACCGCCGAGTATATCTTGCAGCGTATCTGCTACCGCACCGCGATATTCCACTAGCACTTCCTTGCCTTCTGCCGCTCTATACTCGGCAACGCCACCAGCATATTTTTCCATCGCAGTACGGCTGCTCATGCCGTAGAAGCGTTTGAATTTCTTGCCATCGCGTTCTATCAAATCACCGGCACATTCATCGTGACCAGCCAGCATGCCGCCCAACATCACAAAATCCGCACCGCCGCCAAATGCCTTGGCTAAATCACCAGGTACCGAGCAACCTCCATCAGCACAAATCTGTCCACCCAAGCCATGTGCCGCGTCAGCACATTCGATCACTGCGGATAATTGCGGATAACCAACGCCAGTCATCTTGCGTGTGGTGCACACTGAGCCTGGACCGATACCAACCTTGACGATATCTGCACCCGCCAGGATCAATTCCTCCGTGATATCACCCGTCACCACGTTACCGGCCATGATCGTCAGTTGCGGATAAGCCTTGCGTACCTTCTTGACGAAGTTGATGAAGCCTTCGGTATAGCCATTCGCCACATCGATGCAAAGATACTCAAGTGCATCATGAGTACGTGCCATCACGACGGTAAATTTCTCGTACTCAAGCTGACTGATGCCCATTGAATAAAACGCGCTCGATGCGGCTATGCCCGAAGCCTGCAACGATAGAAAGTACGTCGCCAATTCATCTGCGGAATAGTGTTTGTGCAATGCTACCGATAAACTGTAGGAAGCCAGAGACTGTGCCATCGCCATGGTACCGGTGGTATCCATATTCGATGCAATGATGGGAATGCCGCGATAGGTATTGTGCGAATTGCGAAAAACGAATTCGCGATGAATATCGACATCCTGACGCGATGTCAGCGTAGAACGCTTGGGGCGTATCAGCACATCCTTGAAATCCAGTTTGACCGATTCTTCGATATGCATGACGCCCTCCTGCGGGTCAATCAGCGATTCAAATCATATCCTCTCTGATTTTGTCGCTGAAGGTCTTCCTGACTTTGGAAACCTTGGGTGCAACGATGAAGGCACAATAACCTTGCATCGGATTCTGGCGGAAATAATTCTGATGATAACTCTCGGCTTTGTAATACGTTTCTGCCGGACTGAGTTCTGTCACGATAGGCGCGTCCCACACGTTCGCCATCTCGGCAATAACGTGCTTCGCCGTATCTTTCTGTTCCGGTGTGTGGAAATAAATTACTGAACGATATTGCGTGCCAACATCGTTACCCTGACGATTCAATGTCGTTGGATCATGGATGGTGAAAAACACTTCGAGAATTTCACGGAAGCTGACAACTTCAGGATCGAAGGTCAAGCGCACCACTTCGGCATGGCCGGTCGTGCCCTCACAAATCTGCTCATACTCGGGGTTTTCAATATGACCGCCGGTATAACCGGATTCAACTGCCTTGATGCCTTTAAGCTGCTGAAACACAGCCTCAGTGCACCAAAAACATCCACCACCCAGCGTTGCGATTTCCATTGCCATTCGATTACTCCGTTAGTGTATGCCTATGACTTTAGCGCAAACTATACGACCTGCATACAGAATCACCGGTAAAACCACGTTTCGACCATAACTGATTATTCAGCCCATTCCTTGCTATACGCCGCGATCAGCGGAAAACAATGGTGCCACCAGCGACCAATGTCGACAGCACCTGTGGTGCAAAAACGTCAGTATCGAACAATGCAGCTGCAATCCGGAACTCACCTGCAGAGCCTGTTCCCGTATCGGATGCCAGTTCATACACACTCTTTTGTTCCGACAGCAAGCCACCCTTGCTGTCGCTTGCAAGGGAAATCAGGCTAGGCTGATGCGCATCCTCTTCAACCGGTGGCGTGTGATGGCAGCGCGTCGCTATCAATGACGACAAGTGGACCATGGCTGGCACTGCAGGCGGCACGTCGAATACCACGTCGTCGTCGTGCAACAGAATTTTTACAGGAAACTCACGCAGGATCGCAACGTTGGCTTCTTGCAATGATGCATGTTCCAAAGGCAGCAATTTTGCGCCGCAACGCGCGGTCGCAATGTAGAGCATCAAGGCATCCTGATGCCCCAATCCCCAATAGGCAACCGTATCGCCGGGCTGAACATCCCATTCGCTTTTCAAACGCGCGGTGCCACGTTCTATGCGCGACCAGAATTTGCGATAAGTCACAACGCGCCGACTGGAACGCGAGGCGATCGTAGTCGGTTGCGTCATTGCGCGCTCACGCAGGATATTAAAAAGATTCATGTTCAAGGTTCTCCGTACACATGATTTTACGGAAATGGAGGGCTAACAACGAGGCGTTTCTTCATGAAAACTTCTTTTTTCGGCATAATGGATGAAATTTCATGGAACATCGATGTCTACTTCTTCTTCACGCAACGCAGTGCCCACATTGGATGCACGTCATTTTCGCGATGCCCTGTCTCAATTTGCCACCGGCGTCACGATAATCACGACGCGCCTCGAGGATGGCAGCTTTCTCGGCCTGACTGCCAGCTCCTTTAATTCCGTCTCGCTGACGCCGCCATTGGTATTGTGGAGTCTCGGCCAAGCAGCAAAAAGTTTACCTGTCTTCACCGGTAATTCGCACTACGTCATCAATATTTTGGCTGCTGATCAAGCCGCATTGGCAATACAATTTTCCAAACCCAGCAAGGATCGTTTTGCAGGTGTGGATTTCACCCTGTCACCAACCGGCTTGCCGATATTATCCGGCGTAGCGGCCTGGTTTGAGTGCCATAACCGCAGCCGCTATCCAGAAGGCGATCACGTTATTTTTGTGGGTGAAGTGGAATGCTGCGATGTGCGTGCGCAAGCACCGTTGGTATTTCATGGTGGTCGCTTCCTGTCTGAATAACTGCATGACGCACTACCGCGTCTTCAGATCAATTCTGCAACAGCTTTAACAAAATACCGGAAGAGTCATGCGCGGCGCGGCGCAATCTATCGTTGACGCCATTCCAGGCATCGTCGCTCGGTGGTGTTTGCACCACGATCACATCGGCATGCGCACTATCCATCGCACGCAAGGCTGCGTACAAATCATGCGCATAAGACGCTGGTGTGGCGGATAAAGCAATGCTTGCCACCACTGGCACGTTTGCTGCTGCCGCATACTGCATCAGCGCCACGCGTCGGCCATGCGCATGCAAATTCTGCAGCGTCTCAGACAAATGTTCACTATCAACCAGTACAACCGGCGTCGCTGGCGCGTAATGCGATTCCAGCGTGCCGGAAGCGCGAGGTGCGCCTTGATCCGGTAAAGCAGGCAAGGAGCCAATTACTGCTGCAATTTGTGCCGCGCTGATATGTCCTGGGCGCAACAAGACCGCATGACCACGCGACATATCGACGATGGTCGATTCAATCCCGACGTCGCTTTGTCCACCATCGAGTATGCAAGTCAGCAAACCGTTTTGATCATCGCCAAATTCATCGCGCACATGTTGTGCGGTGGTTGGGCTGACGTGGCCGAATTTATTAGCCGAAGGCGCAGCAACGCCACCTTTGCCGTTTTTAAAAGTACGCAACAAGGCTTGCGCGACCGGGTGTGACGGGCAACGCAAACCGATAGAGTCCTGGCCACCGGCCACGGTATCCGGGATATGTGCTGCGCGTTTGAGTATCAGTGTGAGCGGACCCGGCCAGAATGCAGCAATCAATTTGCGCGCATCAGGTGCAATCGCTTGCGCCCAGTAATCCAGATCAGCTTCGGGCGAGAGATGCACGATGACAGGATGATTAGAAGGACGACCTTTGGCTGCATAGATATTGGCAACTGCAGCCGGGTTCTCTGCATCCGCACCGAGGCCATACACAGTCTCGGTAGGAAAAGCGACCAGCTCGCCCTGCTCCAGCCTGCGTGCTGCATCGTGTATCGCCGGCCAGTCCAGTTGTTCTTCAAGCATGGTGTAACTTCGTCAGTTCAGCTCAGGCTGCAATGCCGAGTATGTCGCAGGCTGTACGCAGATTGGCTTGCGCCTCTTCCAGCGTTGCTGCGACAAAAGTGATGTGCCCCATCTTGCGTGCACGACGTGCCGTGTCTTTGCCATACAGATGCAGGTTCGCACCCGGCAATGCCAGTACTTTGTCCCACGCCGGTTCACGCGCTTCGTCAGAAGCACCTTCGAACCAGATATCGCCCAGGATGTTCAACATCGCAGCAGGTGAATGCTGACGCACATCGCCCAAAGGCAAGCGCGCCATTGCACGCGCTTGTTGCGCGAACTGACTGGTGATGCAGGCATCGATGGTGTAGTGACCACTGTTATGTGGACGCGGCGCCATTTCATTGACCACCAGCGAACCGTCGGTCAGCACGAAAAATTCTATACACAAGACACCGACATAACCGAGTTGTTCGATCACAGCCAAGGTTGCGGCCTGTGCTTTTTCAGCAGATGCCTTGGTGATGTTCGGGCCCGGCACGGTCGTCGTAAACAAGATGCCGTCACGATGTACGTTCTCGGCTATCGGATACACCACTGCCTTGCCATCTGCACCGCGTGCAGCCAACACGGAAATTTCATACGCCAGCGGCAGCATTTTTTCCAGCACGCAGGCAACACCATTCATATTGCCGTACGCAGCGTGCAATTCTTCGCGTGTCTTGACGCGAACTTGCCCCTTGCCGTCGTAACCCATGCGTACCGTTTTCAGGATACCTGGCAATAAATCGTCAGACACGGCATCAATATCGGCAGCCGAATTGATTTCCTTGTGCGATGCAGGGAACACGCCCGAAGTCGTTGCGCATTCGATGAAGAAACGTTTTTCCGCCATGCGATCTTGCGCAATCGAAACGCATTCAGCAGATGGCGCAACGAAAGTACGTTCAGCCAAAAAGCCGAGGCTCTTGGCCGATACATTTTCAAATTCAGTTGTGACTGCAGCACATTGCCCAGCCAACTTCACCAATGCATCGGTATCGGTGTAATCCGCGCAATGCAGGTAGTCAGCCGCGTGGCTGGCCGGGCAATCGAGTGCCGGTTCCAGCACCGCAACCTTGAAGCCCATTTGTTGTGCAGCATGCGCGAACATGCGGCCCAACTGGCCGCCGCCCATCACGCCCAGCCAGGTGCCAGGTGTTGCGGAAGGATTGATAGGTGAAAATTGATTCTTTTGGCTCATGTCGGCAAGGTCATTTCTACAGCGATTTGCGTTTGTTTGGCGCGGAACTCTTCCAGGCTTGCAGCCAGTTTGTCGTCAGTCGTGGCGAGGATGGCAATCGCTGCCAACGCAGCATTTGCAGCACCAGCTTCACCAATGGCAAAAGTAGAGACAGGAATCCCTTTCGGCATTTGCGCGATGGACAGCAGCGAATCTTCGCCACGCAGATATTTCGATGGCACCGGCACACCAAGAACCGGCACGATGGTTTTCGCTGCCAGCATGCCAGGCAAATGCGCCGCGCCGCCAGCACCGGCGATGATCGCGCGCAAGCCGCGTGTGCGTGCAGACTCAGCGTAAGCAAACATCTGATCCGGCATGCGATGCGCAGAAATCACTTGGGCTTCATGCGCAATGCCAAATTCCTTCAGGATCGCAACCGCGTGTTGCATCACATCCCAATCGGATGAAGAACCCATCACTACGCCAACCACTGGCTTTGTCGTCAATGCATCTGCCATATCTCAGCCTTTCAGTTCTTCACCAGTCAAACGGGTCAATGCTTCGCGATATTTCGCGCCGGTTTTTTCGATTACATCGGCCGGCAAGTTTGGTGCCGGTGCTGTCTTCTTCCACTCGGTCACTGTTTCCAGATAATCGCGTACGAATTGCTTGTCGAACGATGGTGGCGAGATGCCGGTTGCGTAGGAATCAACAGGCCAGAAACGCGAGGAATCGGCAGTCAATACTTCATCCATCAAATGCAGCGTACCGTCTTTATCGAGACCGAATTCAAACTTGGTATCGGCAATGATAATGCCGCGCGTTGCCGCGTAGTCAGCCGCAGTTTTGTACAGCTTGATGCTGACGTCGCGTATCTTGTTCGCCAGTTCTTTACCGATGCGCTGTTCCATGTCGGCAAAGGTGATGTTCTCGTCATGCTCACCCATCTCTGCCTTGGCAGCTGGGGTAAAAATCGGCTCAGCCAATTTTTCTGCCTGCTTCAATCCTGCCGGCAATTGCACGCCGCATACCGCACCGGTCGCCTTGTAATCATTCCAACCGGAACCGATCAGATATCCACGCACAACTGCTTCAACCAGAATTGGTTGCAAACGCTTTGCAACAACCGCACGATTCTTTACCTGTGCCACTTCGTCTGGCGCCACTACCGATTCAGGAGCGATACCGGTCAAATGATTCGGCACGATATCTTTCAGTTTCTCGAACCAGAAATCAGACATCTGATTCAGCACCTGACCTTTGGTCGGAATCGGCTCGTTCATCACCACATCGAATGCGGAAAGACGATCGCTGGTAACGATCAAAATCTTGTCGTCGCCAACCGCATAATTTTCGCGAACCTTGCCGCGACCGAGTAAAGGCAATGAAGTAATAGAGGATTGATACAGACTAGTCATGACGTTTCCATAAATCTGAAACGGCGATTCCAGGAATCGCCGAGGGTTTATTCACTGCTGAATATGTTTTCTAAATACGCTTACTGAATGATTTGCGACAGCTCGCCTTTTTTGTACTTCTCTGCAATTTTTTCCAAAGGCAGCGGCTTGATCTTGGCAGCTTGTCCTTCGCAACCGAAAGCGAGGAAACGTGCTTTACAAACCTGCTTCGCCGCTTCTTTTGCTGGCTTCAGGTAATCGCGCGGATCAAACTTGGATGGGTTTTCGATCAAGTAACGACGGATCGCACCAGTCATCGCCAGACGGATATCGGTATCGATATTGATCTTGCGCACGCCGTTTTTGATGCCTTCTTGAATCTCTTCTACTGGCACGCCATAGGTTTCTTTCATGTCGCCGCCGAACTCGCGAATTTCCGCCAGCAATTCTTGCGGTACTGAAGAAGAACCATGCATCACCAGATGGGTGTTTGGAATGCGGGTGTGGATTTCACGAATACGCTCGATAGCCAAGATGTCGCCAGTTGGCTTCTTGGTGAATTTGTATGCGCCGTGCGAAGTACCGATTGCGATAGCCAATGCATCGCATTGTGTTTTCTTGACGAAGTCTGCTGCTTGCTCGACGTCGGTCAACAATTGTTCGCGCGTCATTTTGCCGTCAGCGCCGTGACCGTCTTCCTTGTCGCCCATCATGGTTTCCAGCGAACCGAGTACGCCCAGTTCCGCTTCTACCGTGACGCCAATCGCGTGCGAGAACTCAACAACCTTGCGTGATACCTCAACGTTGTATTCATAGCTGGCGACTGATTTGCCATCTTCATTCAAGGAGCCGTCCATCATCACCGAGGTGAAGCCGGAACGAATTGCAGCCATACAAACTGCTGGCGATTGGCCATGATCCTGGTGCATGACGACTGGAATATGTGGATACGCTTCAACGGCTGCTTCAATCAAATGACGCAGGAAAGGTTCGCCCGCATATTTGCGTGCACCTGCCGATGCTTGCATGATTACCGGTGCGCCGACTTCATGCGCCGCTTCCATGATGGCTGTGACCTGTTCAAGATTGTTGACGTTGAACGCAGGCAGACCGTAGCCGTTTTCGGCTGCGTGGTCGAGTAATTGACGCATGGATACGAGAGGCATGGTAATTCTCCAAAACAGTAATAAGGGTTTATCGAGCAGATGATGCTTGCAAAGCCGAGCGTTTATTCCACATCAGCTATGCAAAATTCATCGTCACAACAAATTAATTTTTAAAACAAAACTTCTTGCTGGGAAGACTTCTACATTCCCGCATTAGTCTCTGGCGCGTTGCTCCAGAATTTCAACAGCCGGCAAGGTTTTTCCTTCGAGGAATTCAAGGAAAGCACCGCCACCAGTCGAGATATAACCAATCTTGTCTGCAATATCGTACTTGGCAATGGCAGCCAGAGTATCGCCACCGCCCGCTACCGAGAAACCTTTGGATTCGGCAATTGCCAAGGCCAATGTTTTGGTACCGTTGGCAAATTGATCGAACTCAAACACACCAACCGGGCCATTCCAAACGATGGTGCCAGCTTGCGCGATTTGCTTAGCCAAAATTGCCGATGTCTTCGGACCGATATCCAGAATCATGTCATCGTCAGCCACATCAGCAACATCCTTGACCGTTGCCACTGCAGTCGGCGAAAACTCTTTCGCGCACACCACATCAACAGGAATTGGTACCGATGCGCCACGTTTGGCCATCATATCGATGATCGTCTTGGCGTCACCAACCAAATCAGCTTCTGCCAGCGATTTGCCGATTTTCAAACCAGCTGCCAGCATGAAGGTATTCGCAATGCCACCGCCAACGATCAAATTATCAACTTTGCTGGCCAGCGTTTTCAAAATAGTCAACTTGGTCGAGACCTTGGAGCCGGCAACGATGGCGACCAGCGGGCTAGCCGGCTCACCTAGTGCCTTGCCCAATGCATCCAATTCGGCTGCCAGCAAAGGACCCGCACACGCAACGGCTGCGTATTTCGCTACACCATGCGTAGTCGCTTCAGCACGATGCGCGGTACCGAATGCATCATTGACGTAGACATCACATAAGGCTGCAATCTTTTTCGCCAGCGTATCGTCGTTCTTTTTCTCGCCTTTATTCACGCGGCAGTTTTCCAGCAAAACAACCTGACCCGGCGCAACATCCACGCCATCGATCCAGTTTTGCTTCAACTCAACAGGCTGACCCAGCAGCTCTGCCAAACGTTGTGCAACTGGCGCCAACGTATCAGCAGGCTTGAACTCACCTTCGACAGGACGCCCCAGATGCGACGTCACTATGACGGCCGCGCCTGCTTGCAACGCTTGTTGAATAGCCGGTACCGAAGCGCGTATGCGCGTGTCTTCGGTAATATTGCCCTCGCTGTCTTGCGGTACATTGAGATCGGCACGGATAAATACGCGCTTGTCCTTCAGTTCATTACGCGCGATCAAATCGCTCAATCTTTTAAATTGCATGTGCTCGTAAATTGGAGGGTTTAAAGAAAGACCGCTATTTTACCGCACCAGATGGCTCAAAAACCTTGGTTTCATGCCAATGTTCCGGCTCAAGAAAGCCGAAAGGTCAGATAAAAGCGGAAATAACGATCTGTGTCGAGGAATATTGCCGCGTTGCAGCAAATCCATCTGTTAGAAGCACAGCATCCGAATTGATTCAATTTTTACAATAAATTTATTCTTTCCGACCCATGACTACACATAACCGTTGTTGAAACGCATATAAAAACGACATTATTTCAGCGACTATTCTCAATGTTGGTTTTTCCTGATTAGCCGAATCCGTTAAAATCGTGGTCTTGCTCAATTTACTGGAGATCCCGAAATGTCGATGTCTGATCGCGACGGCAAAATTTGGAAAGACGGCCAACTCATAGACTGGCGCGATGCAACCATCCATGTCCTGACGCACTCGCTGCATTACGGCATGGGCGTGTTTGAAGGCGTGCGCGCTTACAAGACCGAGCAAGGCACAGCCATCTTCCGCCTGCGTGAACATACCGAACGACTCTTTAATTCGGCCAAGATCTTCCAGTTGAAGATCCCTTTCGATCTCGAAACCGTCATGCAAGCGCAACTGCAAGTCGTGCGCGAGAACAAGCTGGAAACCTGCTATCTCCGCCCATTAGTCTGGATCGGCGATGAAAAACTCGGCATTTCCGCCAAAGGCAACAAGATTCACATCGCTATCGCTGCCTGGCCTTGGGGTGCTTATCTAGGCGAAGACGGTTTGAACAAAGGCATACGCGTCAAAACCTCGTCATTCAGCCGTCATCACGTCAACGTATCCTTGGTCCGCGCCAAAGCATCCGGCTATTACATCAATTCCATTCTCGCCAATCAGGAAGCATTGACCGATGGCTACGATGAAGCATTATTGCTGGACACCGACGGTTACGTCTCGGAAGGCTCAGGCGAAAACGTCTTCATCGTCAAGAACGGCAAGGTTTACACACCAGATCTGGCCTCTTGTCTGGATGGCATTACCCGCGACGCGGTCCTGACGATGGCACGCGATCTTGGCATCGAAGTGATAGAAAAACGCATTACCCGCGACGAAATGTATTGCTGCGACGAAGCCTTCTTCACCGGCACCGCAGCAGAAATCACGCCTATCCGTGAACTTGATAATCGTCAGATCGGCGACGGCAAACGCGGTCCGGTTACAACCAGACTGCAATCGCTGTTTTTCGACGTGGTCGCAGGCAAGGCACCGCAATACAGCCACTGGCTGACGATCGTCTAAGAACGTGTGATCAAAACGGCGCGATTATTTGCTATATGACCGCGCCAGTTCACACGATATGCACTATATTTGCAGCACATCAGAATCAAGCATCAAGACAATAACCAGCAATTCGGAGAATTAAATGACAGCAGCAACAAACGCCGTAGCCGCAATCGAACTCGACGGCAAAGATTTACCAGCTTACTGCCCTAATCCGGCCATGCCTGCATGGAGCTCGCATCCACGCGTGTTCCTCGAGTTTTCGCACGGTGGCGAAGCAAAATGTCCGTACTGCGGCACCCTCTATCGCTTGAAGCCAGGCGCAGCTGCGCACGGCCACTAACATCAAACTTCATCATGCCTAAAGCCCGCAAACAGTTCGGTACAGCAGACGATATAGAAGTCGCGTTGTATGACGCCATAGGCCGTGCCGATCTGGATGCATTGATGGCACTGTGGGCCGACGATGAAGAAATTGTCTGCATCCATCCCGACGGCACGCGATTGATCGGCTATGCCGCAATCCGCGCCTCGTGGGAAGAAATTTTTACGCGCGGCGGTGTTCATATCCGTCCGACGCAATTGCATGTATCGCAGAACACGATGAATGCCGTGCACAATCTGATCGAAACAGTGAACACGACAGATGCACAACGCGATATCCATATCATCGCAACCAATGTCTACGTAAAAACGCCGCTTGGCTGGCGCATCGTCTTGCATCATGCATCGATAGCACCAGGCAAACCACGACCAGAGTTAACAACTCCCAGCAGCACCGTGCTGCACTGAGCGGACACTGCGCAACGCCGAATTTATTCGATCACGCAATTCGACCGCGTATTCCACCAACTTACTCACATCCTATTTAAGCCGCAGTCACTTCCCACTCTGACAACATGCGCAGCTTGATATTTCCGCACATACCTATTCCAGATTCAACAGGACTATCGCACCGATGATCTATCCCGCTCCATGCTGGTTACCCGGCGGCCATCTGCAAACCATCTATCCCGCGAAATGTATTACCAAACCGGATGTCCTCTACCGTCGCGAACGATGGGATACGCCCGATGGTGACTTCATCGATCTCGATTTTGTCGATGGCAAAAAGGATTTGCCATTCATCGTCCTGTTTCATGGCCTGGAAGGTTCATCCGATAGCCATTACGCACGCGCATTGATGGCACACATAGCAACGCTGGGCTGGTCAGGCGCTGTTGTTCATTTCCGCGGATGTTCTGGTGAGTTGAATCGTGCACCGCGCTTTTACCATTCAGGCGATGCACCAGAGATCGACTGGATTTTGCAGCGACTAGTACCTTATGCACGTGAGCAAGGTGCAGGAAAATTCTATGCGACTGGCGTATCTCTCGGCGGCAATGCGCTGCTGCGATGGCTGGGTGAATCGCAACATCATGCAGAAATCGTAGATGCTGCTTGCGCTGTCTCTGCCCCGCTCGATTTGACTGGCGGCGGCACTGCCTTGTCTCGCGGCTTCAACATGATTTACACGCGCATATTCCTGGAAACATTAAAGCCAAAATGCCTAGCCAAACTGGCGCAATTTCCCGGCCTGTTCAATCGTGATGCAATGATGCAATCACGCGACTTGTACGCCTTCGACAATATCGTCACCGCACCTTTGCATGGTTATCTGAATACCGAAGATTACTGGCGTCGCGCCAGCGCCAAATACGTACTCAACGACATCACGGTACCGACCTTGGTATTGAATGCACGCAACGATCCTTTTTTACCTGCACAATATTTACCAAATAAAGCGTCCAGCAAGGTAACGCTGGAATATCCTGATCACGGTGGTCATGTTGGTTTTGCCGTTGGCTCCATACCGGGTAAATTGAACTGGTTACCACAACGCATGGTCCGATTTCTTGAAGGCGTTGGCGCTTAACAGCACAAAGGATACGAAATGGATGCGATCGTCGCGCAAGCATTAGCGAAATGGCCGAACGTACCGCATTGCTACGGCTGGCTAGCACTAGATGCACGCGGCAACTGGCGCATGCGCAACGAACATGCACAACAGAACAATCTCCCTGGCGACAAAATTGTCCATCTTGCTTTAATCGGCTTCATCAATCGCAACTACGCATGTGATGAACAAGGTCGCTGGTATTTTCAGAATGGCCCGCAACGCGTTTATGTCGATCTGGAAGTCACACCTTATATTGCACATACTGAACCGGCACATGGCTTTGTATTGCAGACTGGTCAACACTTGCTGAACATTGAAGCAGCTTACTTGAGCGATCAGGGGAGATTGTTTTTGCAAAGCAATGACGGGATCGCATTGCTAGATGATAGAGACATGGCGCAGTGCCTGTCGCAATTGCGTTTGAATGATAGCGCCATTGCAGATGAGCAGTTATTGGCATGGCTGGAACAAGGTGGCACCAGCGGTCATGTGACGCTGCAATATGCTGATAAAGAAGTGTCAGTCAATTACATTGCTGATGCTGCCGTCAGTGAGCAATTTCACTTCGTGCGACTGCCGCGTCCGCCAGCCTGATTTACGCCAGCTATCTATTTTCTAATGAGGGAATTACTCTCAAGAAGATCAACCTTCTTTCTCTAGTCGTATTTCTTCCAAACGTTGCGCTTTCATTTCCCGCTCACGCGCATCGATAATCGATAGCTCATAAAACGACGCATCCGGCGCCTTGCGCGCAATCGATAACTGATCAAGCGCCGCCGGCAAACTACCATTCAAGGCATATGCTTCTGCCAGCGCAATATGTTGTTGCGCCTGCATTTTAAGCGCGGCGTATACCTTGGCCAAACGATCATATAGTTCTGGTTCATGTCGATACATCTGCGCCTGATCGCGTAAATAAGCCACAGCATCGTCATACTGCCCGGCAGCAAACAAGGCATCGGCATATTGATGCGCAATCCCGCGCGATAAGGGGAATTGATTGTGGGCGGCCTCTGCTTCAGCTACTGTCTCTTTAAACTGATGTGCAGCTAATTTGATATCGATAGCCAAACTCGCCAACACCGCACTCGTTGCCGTAGGTACTCCGTTCTTCAATGCTGCACGTGCTTCATTGAGCAAGGTTTGCGCTTTGGCCGGATGACCTTGTTTCAATGCGACAAAGGCCAAACCATACTTACCTGCCACAATTGCAGGCCGAGTTTTGACTTGCAACTGCCGTTCAAAGCTCGCCGCTGCATCCAGCGCACCCTGGTGACTAGGATCCTGCAACACCTTGACGCGCGCCTGAATAAGTCTGAAGTCCAGGCTATCTGCATGCTGCCTGTAACGTTGATCGCGCGTCCGTGCCTGAATATCAGCTATCCTTTCGCTCGTCATCGGATGCGAACGCAAGTAAGGCGGTGCTGTATCGCTATACGCACGACTAGCCTGTTGCAAACGGCCAAAGAAATTGATCATGCCCGTTGTCTCGAAGCCCGCTTCGCGCATGATATCCAGACCAACACGATCAGCTTCACGCTCCGCATCGCGGCTGAAGTTCAGTCGTCGCTGCAATGCCAATCCTTGCCCGCCCATAATCATGGCCATACCGGCATCAGGGCTAGAACTAATTGCCAGTGCACCCAATACCATTGCCGCCAACGGGATCAACATATCCTGCTTTTGCTTGCCCAACATACGGGCAATATGACGCTGCGCCACGTGACCGATTTCATGCGCCATCACCGATGCCAGCTCGGATTCATTCTGTGCCGCCAAGACCAAGGCCGAATGCACACCGATAAAACCGCCCGGCAAGGCAAACGCATTCAACATCGGATCGCGCACGGCGAAAAAGAAGAAATCGTATTGTGTTTCGCCGCGCGCTTCTGGCCGTACTGCGAGCAAGCTAGCACCCAGATTATTCAGATACTCTTGCAAAGGCGCATCGTCCAGATAATCGCGATTGCGCTTGATATCACGCATGATCTGCTCACCAAGCTTGCGCTCCATCAACGGCGACAATTCTTCCCGCTCGGTATCACCCAAGCTAGGCAAGGATTGTGCAATCGCTAACGATGGCGCCACCATCGACGGCAATGTGCAAACCGTCAACAACGCCGCCATCACTAACGCCCGTAGCGAAAATCGTGGCATGTAAATAACAGGAGAGAGAATGGATTTCAGTTTCACGATGCTATGATACCTGCTCATTGCAATCGTTCCTTCCTAGCCATCTGCTCGACCACATCATCATGACTGCACAAAAAGACAAGACCGTAAGCACAAGCGCCAACGATGGCCTGACCCATTTCGACGCCACCGGCCAGGCACACATGGTCGATGTCGGCAACAAAGATGAAACGCATCGCATCGCGATTGCCAGCGGCGTCATTCGCATGAAACCGGAAACACTAGCGATCATCACATCCGGCACCGCGAAAAAAGGCGACGTACTCGGCATCGCCCGCATCGCCGCCATCATGGCCGCCAAGCGCACCAGCGATTTGATTCCCTTATGTCACCCACTCGCATTGACACGCGTGACGGTTGATTTTGCAGTTGATGAAGCGAAATCCAGTGTGAGCTGTACCGCACAGGTTGAAACGTTCGGGAAAACAGGCGTTGAGATGGAAGCACTTACCTCAGTGCAAATCGGATTGTTGACGATTTACGATATGTGCAAGGCGGTTGATCGTGGGATGGTAATGACAGAGATCCGGGTTAAGGAAAAGCATGGTGGAAAGTCGGGAAGTTGGGGCGCCTAATTTTTTACATCTATTTGAAAAAAATAAAATTTCCGATGAACTCTTCTTAACTGCACTAACGACGACACGTATGATCATTGCTTTCTTGTGAGGACTTCCCTAAAGACCCTTTCTGGGTAATTACATCAAGACGTAACTGCGCAATCGCCACACCCAGCCTTAAACTATTTGAATAAGAGTTCTTTGCCTCAGCAGGACAACCAATCCGCTCGTAAAGTAGCCCCTTTGCATAATGAATCGGGCCATATTCATCATTTATAGCCAACGCTTTATCGAAATCTATTTGCGCTGCCTCAAATTTCAACAATGAGGAATATGCTGTACCGCGATGATAGTACGCATAATAAGCGTCTGGATTCTCAACTATCGTATTCGAAAAATCCGAAATAGCTGCTTCAAGATTTTCCTCACGCAAATATTGCCTCCCGCGATTGTAGAAAATTCTACCGCTACCACTAACAGTTTCTGACTGAAGTTTTGCTGCCGCATCCTTCCATGCTGTGCCATCGTCGACCAAACTTAAAAGGCGATCTCTTGCCAATAATCCGAATACAAAAAGAATTGCGATGACTGCAATGATCCGCAACCGGGATGTCAGAAATACATAAAGAATGGATGCCAGCATCAACGCATAACCAGGCGCCCAAATATAACTACGATAAAGGACAAATGGCTCCTGAAATCGCACTGAAACCAATTCCGTCAAAAAAACAATCCATGAATACAAAAAACCAGCGGCAAATACGCTTGCCATACCGCGTCGCTTAAATAAAAACAAACAAATCAGTGGACTTATTAAGAATAAAAATGCCTTTAGGAAAAACCACCATGATGCCCACAATTCACCGAAATCAACACGCATATCAATAGATAGACGCCGTACATCAGGGAAATACCAATATTGCAGATAATCAAAGAAGAAACCCATTTGTGCCAAACAGCTAACTACCCACTGCCCCAATTGGCTGCCTAATAAAGAAATACTGTGCAAAGAAGGAAGGACAATCTTTACATCTGGCTCATAACTATTAGCAACAACGTGCCCTGCATGCAAAAAAATCGTCAAGCCCGCCGGAATACATAAAGATAAAAAGAGGGGAATTTTTCCCATCGCAAACTCAGCTCTTTTCTGATACACCCATACTAAGGGTATGGTAGCAATACAAAGCATGATCGCGTGCTCTTTGGAAAACACAGCCAACGAATAAAATATCGCGGCGGCGACCATGTCAGGCCAACTACTCCTTTCCAGCCCTCTGCAAAAATACAAAAGACACAGTAAAGAAAATAGAGTCGCAAAAAGTATTGTCCGTTGAACTAGGTATGCCGCACCATAAACCGCAATAGGGTCAACAGCAAACCAGACTGCGACAAGCAAAGCAGTAATTGTTACTGCATATGGTCGACTTTCGACATCATTACTACCTTGGGGGAAATGCGTTACCGCCACAGAAAGTAAACGGCTTATAAGAAGAAAAAGTAAAAAAGCACAGCAAACGTGAAGGAAAAGACTAACACCCCTACTTATAACAATACTGCCATATATGACCTGCACAAAGCCTAAGGTGAAATACGGAAAGGTCCGAGGTCGCAGATCAAAAGGAGTAGTAGCAAATTGGTAAACGGACAGATTTTTGTATAAATTACTGTCGTCAAAAACCAATCCATTTCCCAGAAATGGCAAATATAGAATGCTAGCGAACAGAACTATGAAAGCAAAACATACAAATAACGTAGGTTTGCTGGGGACACGAGAGAGTTTGATTAGCATCGCGAATTAGGCTCTCTCATCATTCGTAATATGAAAAATGTCCCAGACTTTTAAGTCTGGGACATTTTTAAAACTGATACAGCAAAAATTATAGCTTCGCTACGAAATTAGTTGCAGCACTGTTGGCCACCATACCACTTTGGGTTGCTGCCCATCTAATAGCGCTGGCACCAGTAGCTGGTGCCGCCGTCAAGATTAAAGTTGAGTTAGCAGGAACTGATGATCCCAAAGCGGTAGTGAACGTAATTGTAATAACACCTTGCGCCCCACTACTAGGAGCGGTCACAGCTACGCTCGTACCGACAGGTGGAACAACAGTGATACCAGCAGACGTTAAGTCTGCATCGGCTGGAAATGTTCCATTCATTTGATAAGTTTCAGCCATTGCAAGTTTGATCGATTCCACACCTGCTACCGCTGCGGCGAGTTTTGAACGTACAACATAATCTTGATATTGAGGAATCGCCACCGCCGCCAAAATACCAATAATCGCCACTACGATCATCAATTCGATCAGCGTAAAACCGCTTTGTACTTTTTTCATCATCTTCATCGATTTCATTTATTTCTCCTGTTTGGGAATAAAGGTAGCTTTTCCACCCTGCTTGTCATACAGCAATCGGTGTGCCAGCTCAAATCCGGCTAAAAACGGGAGGTTTCCACAGAAATTTAACTAAAAGTAACAATTTTGGTTATAGGGCAGCCAATTTTTGTCACATTGAATGAAAATTTTGTCTTACAAACGTCATTTCTGAACGCGCGAAACCTCCTAATGCGACTATTCTTAACCATCAACCACAAACATCATTTCAGTGTCCGCCAGACGAATGCGGTCGCCGCTCACCAATGGCTGAGTCAATACGCCTATCGAAACACCATTAACAACGGGATAAATCTCACCTTCAACATGCGTCAGACTATGGCCTTGTTCACTGCTGGCCAATACCGCGACGTGCAGACCCGGACGGCCGATGGTCGTTAGCGCCTTAGTCAGCACAATTTCCTTTCCTACGCCGAATCCACTCAAAATCCTAATTACAGCTCTGTTCGTTGTGACTGTCATATCTCTTTGTGATGGCACTGTAATCTGCTCCATATCGCCCAATTCTTCTTTACTCACACCGGCAGAAACAGACTGTGTTGTTACGCTCGGCACAACCTCTTCCGAGCGGTATTGAATGGTATACGTTGCGAGTGCAATCAAGTCTCTGTCATGCAGCAGATGGTTTTTTATCGGCTGACCGTTGAATTGGCTACCATTCGTACTTTCCAAGTCTTCGAAATGAGATTCTCGGGAACTGGTAACGATCACGGCATGCTCTGCACTGATGCCAGGCGCGTCAATCACAATGTCGTTATATGTTCTACGTCCAATGGTTGTGCGTTCTTTCGAAAGAGGAAACGTCTGTAACTCCAGATCATCTTTCGCCAAAATAATCGTGGCCATGCTTTCTTCCAACATCCTTTCCAGCTTCAAACGGAAATGCAATTCACACTAATCGCACAACAACGTTACGAATCTAATCAAACATCCATCTGCTAACAATCACTACTTGAATCTGGCGACAAGTCGATTCCACAAACCTAATGGCGCAGGTGCGCTTGACTCTATCTTCGCCAAAATCACTGAAATATTATCGCGTCCACCGTTATTGTTCGCCGCTTGCACAAGCGAGCTGCATAATAAATCCAGATCTGTATCGTTATCCTCGAGCATCGCACTTATCTGCTCACTTGCAAGCATATCGGACAAACCATCCGAACAGAGTAGGTAAACATCTCCAGCCTCAATCGAATAATCATTCACTTCCACATCGATTTGCGAAGCGACGCCCAAGGCACGCGTAATCAAATTCTTGTTTGGCGCAAAACGCGCCCACTCCGGACTTACCAAACCGGCATCAATCTGTTCCTGCAATTGCGAATGATCGCGAGTGAGTTGCGTCAATACACCTTGTCGAAACCGATACGCGCGGGAATCCCCAACATGGGCCAAGACAACTTTATCGTGATGGAATAACGCGGCAACCAAGGTCGTTCCCATGCCGCTAAATTGCGGTTGGGCACGTGCGACCTCTAATATTTGCGCGTTAGCGGAAGCAACTGACTCAACCAGCAAGCGCTGCAAAGTTTTGCTACTTGCCGCACGTCCTTTGGTCTGCAATTGCTGCAAGTTTTGCTCCAACGTCGATCTGAACATGGCTGTGGCAATACCGCTTGCGACTTCACCAGCGTTGTAACCGCCCATGCCATCTGCCAATACTGCAATTTGGTAATCTGCACTGACTTCAATCGCATCTTCATTATGCGAACGCACCAATCCCGTATCGGTTTTAGAGGCAAATTGAAGCACGACGGAAGACGTCATAGAAGATGGGAGGTGAGCTGTAGTATCAGATGACGTCGGAAACAGGAATTTTTCTAGTTCTAGTGAGCAGGATCATGTGCGAGATTATCCCTCAGCCTGTCCCTAACATTTCATTTTAGATACAAATCATATCTGCTTTCCTCGCATAAACCCTAGCTTCCACGACTGCTTGTCTCTTTTTCTCAAAAAATACACGTAGCAGGACGCACAAAATATCGAGAAAATCGTATGCATTTGCGCTGCACATATCCACACGATCGCCAAGCATGGGGCCGCCCCTTATAATGATCAAGATTCACTTGCCGGGTTGCCACACTGCGCCCTCCAATCAAGCTTTCATAATGGAGAAGATGCCTCATACCGGGCCTCAATAATAAATATGACCACAGTTATCTATACCCACGAAGCATGCCTAGAGCACAAACCAGGTCCTAGTCATCCTGAATCCCCAGAGCGTTTGAAAGCCGTGTTACGCGCCTTGCGTGTACCTGAGTTCGATGCTGCGGAATGGCGCGAAGCGCCTATGGGCACACGTGAACAAGTGCTATTAATACATACCGAAGACTTCGTGACAGATGTCGAAGATGCATCGCCGCATCGCGGTTACATGCCGCTGGATGGCGGCGATACGGTGATGTCGCCCGGTTCATTGGAAGCGGTGATGCGTTGCGTAGGTGCAGCTTGCGCCGGCGTTGACCTGGTGCTGGACAATGAAGCACACAATGTATTTTGCGCCACCCGCCCGTGCGGTCATCATGCAGAACCAAGCAAAGCCATGGGATTCTGTATCTACAATCAAGCCGCAATCGCTGCTGCTTACGCTTATGAAATACATAAGCTGGAACGCGTGGCCGTCATCGACTTCGACGTACATCACGGCAATGGGACACAAGCAGCGTTTTATGATCGCCCTGAATTGTTCTACGCATCCAGCCATCAGTCGCATTTTTACCCAGGTACAGGACTGGAAGCAGAAACCGGTGTCTCGCACAATATCGTCAACGTCCCGCTGCCACGCGGCTGCGATTCTGCATTGTTCCGCGAACAAACCGCAGCGAAAATGTTACCAGCCATTCGCGCATTCAATCCTGAGCTGATCATTATTTCAGCCGGCTTCGACGCGCATCATCTGGACCCGCTGGCAGGCTTGAATCTGCAAGACGACGATTTCGATTGGGTCACACGTGAATTGATGAAGATTGCGGATGAAACCTGCGAAGGTCGCATTGTTTCGATTCTGGAGGGTGGCTACAGCTTGGAAGGTTTGGCTTCAGCTACCACTGTTCACGTCAAAGCGTTGATGGATCATTAATCTGCAGTGAAGACTTTCTGCTTGTCGACCTTACGTCGGCAAGTAGAAAATCAAATAGAAACGTAATATCCGCTCCACCATTGCTTTAAGATTCAACGCCAGCGTTAGTCTTCACTCTTGTCCACAGCACGCATCGCAGCCTGTATCGCACGATGAGAAAATCCACGCTGCATCAGAAAACGCATCTGCTTCGCCCTATCTTCTGCATTGGCCGCCACAGTACCGAACTTGCGCTCCCACACTGCACGCGCACGCGCAACTTCGTCCAGCTCCAGATTCGCCTTGATATCCGTTAATGAATCGGGATCTATGCCGTGACTCTTCAACTCGGACATGATCCGGCTGTTGCCAAAACGCGCCGCGCGTCTATGTACCAAGGATTCGGAAAAACGACTTTGCGAAAGAAACTTTGCCGCCTCCAAGGTATCGAGCAAGGCTTCGACGTCGTCGCCCTCTTGCGCATACCGCGCCAACTTGCGACCAAGTTCTTGTCGGCTATGTTCACGGGCGGACAAATAACGAAGCGCCCGCGCTTTCAGACTCACTTGCAGTTTTGCCATATGAGTCCGTCAGCGCGGGCGCTAGTTAACATTCTTCGTTAGATCAAGTGCAGCTCGGCCAGGCCTGTGCTTTACTCGACTTCTTTCAGTTCTTTGACTTCTTTGCTTTCCTTGGCAGCAGCTTTTTTCGCAACTGGCTCGTCGGATTTGATTGCGCCAAGTTCTGGCACACCCAAGGAGACACGCACTTTGTTTTCGATTTCACGCGCCAACTCAGGACGTTCTTTCAAATAGTTACGTGCATTGTCTTTACCTTGGCCGATGCGTTCGCCGTTGTAGCTATACCAGGCACCCGACTTTTCAACGATTTTGGCATCGGAACCCAAATCGAGGATTTCACCTTCACGTGATGTGCCTTCGCCATACAGAATGTCGAAATGCGCTTCCTTGAATGGAGGTGCGATTTTGTTTTTAACGACTTTGACCTTGGTTTCATTACCAATCACTTCGTCGCCCGATTTGATCGAGCCGGTACGGCGGATGTCCAAACGCACGGATGCGTAGAATTTCAATGCATTACCGCCGGTAGTGGTTTCTGGATTGCCGAACATCACGCCGATTTTCATACGAATCTGGTTAATGAAGATAACCAGTGTATTCGTGCGATTGATGCTGCCTGTCAGCTTGCGCAAGGCTTGCGACATCAGACGTGCTTGCAAACCCGGCAACGAATCACCCATATCGCCTTCGATTTCAGCACGTGGCGTCAATGCAGCGACCGAGTCGATAACGATCAAGTCAACCGCACCCGAGCGTACCAGCGCGTCGCAGATTTCCAGCGCTTGTTCGCCAGTATCTGGTTGCGAGATCAACAGGTCGGATAAATTAATGCCGAGCTTTTGTGCGTAAGTGACGTCCAGTGCATGTTCTGCATCGATAAACGCGCAAGTGCCGCCCAATTTTTGCATTTCTGCGATGGTTTGCAGTGTCAGCGTAGTTTTGCCGGATGATTCCGGACCGTAGATTTCGACCACGCGGCCACGCGGCAAACCACCGACGCCCAAGGCGATGTCCAGTCCCAGTGAACCAGTGGAAACAACCTGCACTTCCTCGACGACAGCGCCGTCTTCCATGCGCATCACCGAGCCTTTACCGAATTGCTTTTCGATTTGCGCCAGTGCGGCGGCGAGTGCTTTACTCTTATCAGAGCCAGGAGCGTTCTTTTTGTCGTCCATGAAGATTCTTTCGACTGTTGGTTGAAACGAAACGGGTTTTATACAGTGTTTGAAGCCAGAAACCATACTGTATAAAAAAACAGTGCTTTACGCAAGCAAGTCTTGCAATTTTATTTTAAATGTCTAAAAAGGAAACTTTTTGATGACTTGCAGCAACACACTTCTACAGCCACTTGCCCGGTGCAGTTAGTATTTCAACGTAAGATATACGCAATCAATATCATTCCTTGCCCTCATGCATTCGTACGACGATCTATTTGAAATAGCCTACAAAAAGGAAAAAGCTGCGGGCCGTCGTCTGGCAAAAGCCAATGCGCTATCCGAAGAAGCAGCCTTACAGGTCGTATTGAAAGCAGTTGCAGGGGAAATACCACTCAGCGACCTGATCGCTATACGCAAACAAGAAAAAACCAATGCGGCGACCAGAATCGCCGTTCGCAAACAGCTCAAGGCAGATGCCAGACAGAAAAAACTAGAGGTAGGACAAGTCGATCCGACTGCTTGGCTAGCTTGGTTCGACGGTGCCAGTCATCCCAATCCGGGCAAAATGGGCATAGGCGGCTTACTCAAGGATCCTAGCGGCAATACAAGCCACATCAGCTTCGCCGCCGGCCTAGGCGACAGTAGCGAGGCCGAATATCTCGCACTGATTGCCGTGCTGGAGGCGGCCATTCATGCACGCGCAGACAAGCTCGTGATCTATGGCGACAGCCAAGTCATCATTAACGATGTGCAAACAAAAAATGGTGGCGCAGCGATCTTGAGCGAGCAACGTCAACGCGCGCAAAAACTGATTACCCAACTCAAGGATGTCACCCTCACCTGGATTCCACGGGAGAAAAATATAATGGCCGATGCCTTGTCGCAGCAAGCAGTTAAGATGATTGCCGCAGCACCCATGTAATCAGCTACTCTGTATATATAAGAAACAAGCCTAAAAGCGATGCCGACTTGTCTTGCCGCTCTGGGCGAAACCCAATAGACTACGAGCCAACTTCCTCCTACCTCCATCCCATGCGAATCCTGCTTGCTGAAGACGATAGTGTTCTTGCTGACGGTTTGACGCGTTCACTGCGTCAGTCCGGTTATGCGACCGATTGCGTTAAAAATGGCCAGGAGGCTGATTCCGTCTTGTCTACACAAGACTTCGACTTGCTGATACTTGATCTGGGCTTGCCCAAAATGTCAGGGCTCGAAGTGCTGCAACGCTTGCGCGCACGCAATTCTCGCTTGCCGGTCTTGATCCTGACTGCCGGTGACTCAATAGAGCAGCGCGTTAAAGGACTGGATCTGGGTGCCGATGATTTCATGGCCAAACCATTTGCGCTGTCCGAACTGGAAGCACGCGTACGCGCGCTTACCCGACGCGGTGCCGGTGGTGGCCCAACTGTCATCAAACACGGGCCACTCTCCTACGATCAGGTTGGTCGTATCGCCTACATCAACGAACAAATGCTGGACTTGTCTGCGCGCGAACTCGGCTTGCTTGAAGTGTTGCTGCAACGTAGCGGCCGTCTCGTATCGAAAGAACAGCTAGTCGATCATCTGTGCGAATGGAGCGAAGAGGTCAGCAATAACGCAATCGAAGTCTACGTCCATCGTTTGCGCAAGAAGATTGAAATCGGCGGTCTGCGTATCGCCACCGTGCGCGGCCTCGGTTATTGCCTCGAAAAATTTACCGAACCAGCCAATACCATCGCGCCTAATACGATTACACCTCCAGGCTGAACCAGCCCAAACACATGCAAGACATTCACCGACTGGACGCGCCCGCTGTCGATGCAGATACATCGCATCAGTCCATCGAGACACAGCCGGAAGAACGCACGCAGCGCTCATTGTTTGGTGAAATTCTGGATTGGATGCTGGTGCCCTTGCTACTTCTGTGGCCGCTCAGCATTGCGATTACCTACCTCGTTGCCAAATCCATCGCGAACGAACCATTCGATCGCGCACTGGAAGATAAAGTCACCGTCGTTGCTCAACAAGTCAAAGAAGTAGATGGCAAGGTCATCACACGACTGACCGGCGCTGCAACCGATATTCTGCATGCCGACGATATCGACAATATCTACTATCAAGTGCGTGATACGCATGACCAAGTAGTCGAAGGCGATCCGGAAATGCCTTTACCGAAAGATGCCGAAGCACCGCCACCATGGTCCACGCAATTTCGTTACGACTTTGTTCGCGGCAGCGAAGTACGCATCGCTTATATCTATGTCGATCTGCATAAAACCCAAACCGCGCCGCAACTGACTATCGAGCCGCGCTTGGCACTGGTGCAAGTCGGCGAGACCTTGGACAAGCGCTCGCAACTGGTCAATCAAATCATCAAGGGCGTCATCGTGCCGGAATTCATCATCCTGCCGATCGCACTGGTACTGGTCTGGTTCGCGCTCACTCGCGGCTTGCGCCCACTCGCCGAATTGCAGCAACGCATACGCGCACGACGACCGGATGATTTGAGTCCGATTGATTCCGGCTACGTCCCGGAAGAAATTCTGCCGCTGGTCGGATCATTGAATGAAATGTTGGAGCGCCTGTCGCAAAGTATCAAGATACAAAAACGCTTTATCGCCGATGCCGCACATCAGATGAAGACGCCGTTGGCCGGCATGCGCATGCAATCCGAACTCGCATTGCGTCAAACTGACCAGGCAGAAATCCACAAATCGCTGGAACAACTCGCCAAGAGTTCCAAGTCTGCCACCCGCATGGTCAATCAATTGCTGGCATTGGCACGCGCAGAAAACCAGACGCCGGAAACCAAACCATTCCAGACATTGGAACTCTCCGAACTGGCGCGTGACACCGTACAGGATTGGGTGCAGACCTCATTCAGTCGCAAGATCGATCTTGGCTTCGAAGCACCGGATTATCAAGTCGTGATCATGGGCGACCCAACCATGTTGCATGAGCTGTTGAATAATCTGATCGACAATGCACTCAAGTACACGCCTGCCGGTGGACAGGCAACCGTGCGCGTGCGCGCTGACGAAAAAAACGCCTTAGCCTTTTTGGAAGTCGAAGATACCGGCCCCGGCATTGCGCCCAATGAGCGCACGCATATTTTCGAACGCTTCTACAGAATTCTGGGGACCAATGTCGAAGGCAGCGGATTGGGCTTGGCCATCGTGCGTGAAATCGCGCAACAACACGATGCAGAGATTGATATCATCTGCAATCCAAACTGCACCGATCCGAAGCGCCCCGGCTGCCTGATGCGCATCACACTTCATCTGGAACAACCTGCACCATTTTTCGATGGCACGATATGACCCCGAAGAATCGCAAAGAAGCGCCAGAAAAAGATAGCCTGTACTGGCATAAAACCAGACGCATGACGCTGTGGCTATTGCTGCTCTGGTTTGCCGTCACCTTTAGCGCCATTTTCTTTGCGCGCCATTTATCCACATACACTTTATTTGGCTGGCCGATTTCCTTCTTCATGGCGGCACAGGGCAGCATCCTGATTTTTTTCGGCATCATCGCTTTCTACTCATGGCGCATGCAGCGCCTCGACGAGGCATACCAACACGATAAAGAACATGGCGAATAAAGCATTCTTCCAGCGCCTGCGACGTTATTACCTGCTGTACACGGCAGGCTTCGTGCTGTTCCTGTTCGGCGTCGCGATCCTGGAGCATGAAGGTTTTCCGCGTGTGTGGATCGGTTATGTCTTCATGTTCTCCACCATCGTGGTGTACGCCACCATCGGCGTCATCAGTCGTACCTCGGATGTGCAGGAATACTATGTCGCAGGTCGTCGCGTCCCGGCATTTTTCAATGGCATGGCGACTGCTGCCGACTGGATATCTGCCGCCAGTTTCATCAGTCTCGCGGGTGGTTTGTATTTGTGGGGCTTTGATGGCTTGGCTTACATCATGGGATGGACCGGTGGCTTCGTACTGGTCGCCTTATTGATTGCGCCCTTCCTCAGAAAATTCGGCCAGTACACGATTCCGGATTACCTCGCGGCTC
Source organism: Herminiimonas arsenitoxidans (assembly GCF_900130075.1). Classification (NCBI taxonomy): domain Bacteria; kingdom Pseudomonadati; phylum Pseudomonadota; class Betaproteobacteria; order Burkholderiales; family Oxalobacteraceae; genus Herminiimonas; species Herminiimonas arsenitoxidans. Next base: position 3,292,843 of record NZ_LT671418.1, on the reverse strand, counting down.
GCTATACCGGCCAGTACAGCGATAACGTCGTGCGCATCATCGCGGTGATCGCCACCATCATCGTTTCCTTCACGTATGTGATCGCGCAAATTTATGGCGTTGGTCTGATTACTTCACGCTTTACCGGCGTTGATTTTTCGGTCGGCATTTTTCTCGGCCTGGCCAGTATCTTGGTGTGCTCCTTCCTCGGCGGCATGCGCGCGGTGACGTGGACGCAAGTTGCGCAATACATCATCCTGATCATTGCCTACATGATCCCAGTCGTATGGCTGTCGATGAAGCACACCAATATGCCGATACCGCCTATCGCTTATGGTTCAGCGATCGCGCAATTGAGCGAACGTGAAAATGTATTGATCAACGATCCCAAGGAAAAAGAAGTACGCGCCATCTTCAGACAGCGCGCCTACGATCTGGACGACAGACTGTCATCGCTGCCGGAATCGTGGGAAAACGGTCGCGCAGAAATTCAGCACAATCTGGAAGCGCTCAAGCTCGGCAATGCCGCGTTACAGGAAATAAAACAAACCGGACGTGAGCTAGCGGCCTATCCCAAAGATGCGGATGAAGCCGAACGCGTATGGAAGGAAGAACGCATACTCAATCTCGAATTAGCTAAACCACCGACCCGGCATACTGAGCCTTTCCCTGGTGACACTGAAGAAGCATCGAATATCAAGCGCAACAATTTCCTGGCGCTGGTGTTTTGTCTGATGCTGGGAACTGCTGCGCTACCGCATGTGCTGGTGCGTTACTACACCACGCCAACAGTCAAGGAAGCGCGCCACTCAGTGGCCTGGACGCTGTTCTTCATCATGGCGTTGTACATCACCATCCCGGCGCTGGCGGTATTGGTCAAATATGATATTTACAGCTCTCTGGTTGGCAGTGATTTTTCCAAATTACCGGAATGGGTCTCGTACTGGGCCAGCATAGACAAACTGCATCCGCTCGTCAGCATCAATGACGTCAATCGCGATGGCATAGTGCAGTTAGCCGAGATTGTGATGGACGTTGATATTGTCGTCCTTGCTACGCCCGAGATCGCCGGTTTGCCTTACGTCATCTCCGGCCTGATCGCAGCCGGTGGTCTGGCGGCCGCATTGTCTACCGCCGATGGTTTGCTGCTCACCATCTCCAATGCCTTGTCGCACGATATTTATTACAAGACCGTCGATCCAAAAGCATCGACGCAAAAACGTGTCACCGTTTCCAAACTGCTGCTCTTGATGGTCGCGCTGGTCGCCGCTTATGTTGCCTCATTGAAGCCAGGCGATATTCTGTCGCTGGTCGGTGCGGCCTTCTCATTGGCAGGATCAGCGCTATTCCCGGCGCTGGCATTAGGCGTATTCTGGAAACGTGCCAATCAGCAAGGTGCCATCGCCGGGATGCTGATCGGTTTTGCCGTTTGTATCTACTACATGATCCACACACTACCTGCTCTGGGCGGCTCGGCTGCGGAGCAATGGTTTCATATCGCGCCTATCTCGGCTGGCGTGTTTGGCGTTCCGGCCGGATTTTGTGCGATTATTATCGTCAGTCTGTTGACGAAGGCACCCGACCAAAGAACCGAGGCCTTAATCAAGCATCTGCGATCGCCATAAGCGGCTCTTTCTCGATCTGGCATATTTCTTGATAGAGCTGGTTATCATCTCCATGAAAACCAAGACAGAGCGATGCCATGCGAAAATTTTTCGACGAGATGTATATCGACGGTACGACCAATGTCCGTGACCACTATCGTGAATTCGAAGCCTGGCTGGCGACACAGTCTCCCAAGACTGTCGCCCGCAAGCGTGCCGAAGCTGACCTGATCTTCCGCCGCGTCGGCATTACCTTTGCCGTCTACGGCAATGAGGCAGGTACCGAGCGCGTTATCCCCTTCGACATCATTCCGCGCATGATCACCGCGCAGGAATGGGCGCACATGGAGGCGGGACTGGTACAGCGGGTACGCACGCTGAATATGTTCATCCACGACATTTACCACGACCAGAACATCGTCAAGGCCGGCATCGTGCCACCTGAGCAAATCTTCCGAAATGCGCAATATCGTCCGGAAATGCAGGGGATCTCGGTCGCATCCGACATTTACGCGCATATTGCCGGCGTCGATATCGTGCGCGCCGGTCAAGGCGAGTTTTACGTATTGGAAGACAATCTGCGCGTACCGTCCGGCGTGTCCTACATGCTGGAAGACCGCAAGATGATGATGCGCCTGTTCCCCGACCTGTTCGCACGCCATCAGATTGCACCCGTCGCGCATTACCCGGACATGCTGCTCGACAATCTGCGCTCGGTCGCACCTATCGGCGTGACCGATCCTACCGTGGTCGTCATGACGCCCGGCATGTACAACTCGGCTTACTTTGAACACGCCTTCCTCGCGCAGCAAATGGGCGTGGAGCTGGTCGAAGGTCAGGATCTGTTCGTCAACGACAATGCCGTCTATATGCGCACCACGCGCGGCCCCAAGCGTGTTGACGTCATCTATCGCCGCATCGACGACGATTACATGGACCCGCTCGCCTTCCGCGCCGATTCCACCTTGGGCGTGCCGGGCTTGCTGTCCGTCTATCGTTCCGGTCGCGTCACGCTGGCCAATGCGATTGGTACCGGCGTGGCGGACGATAAGTCGATCTATCCATTCGTACCGGACATGATTCGTTTCTATCTGTCGGAAGAACCCATCCTCAACAATGTCCCGACTTATCAGTGCCGCAAAAAGGATGAGTTGTCGTATGTACTAGCGAATCTGGCAGAGTTGGTAGTCAAGGAAGTACACGGTGCCGGTGGCTACGGCATGCTGGTCGGTCCAGCGTCGACCAAGGCCGAGATCGAGGATTTCCGCCAGCGCATCATCGCGCGTCCAGATGGCTATATCGCACAACCAACGCTAGCCCTGTCCGCCTGCCCGACCTTTGTCGATTCCGGCGTGGCACCACGCCATATCGATTTGCGGCCTTTTGTCCTGTCCGGCAAAACCATCTCCATGGTGCCGGGCGGCCTGACGCGCGTTGCGCTGAAAGAAGGCTCGCTGGTAGTCAACTCCTCCCAAGGCGGTGGCACAAAAGATACCTGGATACTGGAGAACTAAGATGCTCAGTCGCACAGCCGATCACCTGTTCTGGATGGCGCGCTATACCGAGCGCGCCGAGAATACCGCCCGCATGCTGGATGTGAATGTTCAGACCGCCTTGTTGCCACAATCTGCACACGCTGCCGAACAAGGCTGGCGCGCGACACTAGGTATCTCTGAATTGCAGGATGCCTACGATCAAAAACATCCGAAAGTGACGCCAGATAATGTGCTGCACTTCTTGGTACGCGATACCACGCATGCATCGTCAATTGCATCCTGTCTGCGCGCCGCACGTGAGAATGCGCGCGCCGTACGTGGCACGCTCACCACTGAAGTCTGGGAAACCCACAACACTACCTGGCTGGAGATGCACAATCAGCTCAATGAAAGTGAGTTTGAACACGATCCCAGCCAATTTTTTGAATGGGTCAAACATCGCTCACACCTGTCGCGCGGTGTCACCTTCGGCACCATGTTGCAGGACGAAGCACTCTATTTCATCCGACTCGGCACCTTCCTCGAACGGGCCGACAACACCGCACGCATACTCGACGTCAAGTTTCATGGCGCCGCTACGCAATCGCGCGAAAAACTGCGGAATGAAAACCAGCTCGACTTTTACTATTGGGCCGCCATTCTGCGCTCTGTCTCCGCCTTTGAGATTTACCGCAAGGTCTATCGTGATGCGATCACACCGGCACGCGTTGCCGATCTGTTGATGCTGCACGCCGACATGCCGCGCTCGCTACTAGCCTGTCTGACAGAAGTCGTACGTAATCTGCGCATGGTCACTGATGACACGCACAACGACACGCTGCGCTTCGCTGGCAAGCTGCACGCCGAGCTGAAATTTGCCTCCATCAACGACATTCTGAAAGAAGGTTTGCACGACTATCTGACAGAATTCTTTGAACACATTTATGAACTCGGAAATCGCATCAGCCGCGAATTCCTCGTTCCATTGGCGGCCTAGATGCGACTCGCTATCCGCCATGAAACCCTGTATCGATACACATCGCCACTGGCATACACCATCCAGCAATTGCGCCTGACGCCGCGCGTTGAATCACACCAACACCTCTTGTCCTGGCATATCGATACTTCAGGCCAACGGCATGCGTTCGCCGATGCCTTCGGCAATCTATGTCACATGCTGACGATTACCGGCAAACATGATGTAGTCCGCATTGTGGTCGCCGGCGAAGTCGATATCACGCCACTTGATCGTGGCCGTCTGCTGGAAAACGGTGCTTTATCGCCGCTGGTTTTCACCGTGACGACGCGTCTGACTGAACCTAGTGAACATATCCGCGCATTTGCCGCACAACATTTGCGCGGCAACAGCAGCAGCGATTTGTTGCAACTGGCCGAAGCAATTTGTGGTGCAGTGATGTACCAAAGCGGTGCAACCGGTGTGACCACCACCGCCAACGATGCACTACAACTGGGCCAGGGCGTATGCCAAGATCATGCGCATTTATTCATTGCCTGCTGTCACACCCGATGCATACCCACGCGCTATGTATCCGGCTATATCGATTCCGGCAGCACTGGCCATGCAGAAAGTCATGCATGGGTTGATGTTTGGGTAGAAGAAAATGACTTCACCGGCTGGGTCAGCATAGACGTCACACATGCCGGATATGCCAGCGATGCGCATTGCCGTCTGGCTGTCGCACGCGATTACGATTCAGCCGCACCAGTCAGCGGTGTGCGACGCGGTGGTGGCGAAGAGTCACTGGATGTCAGCGTCAAGGTAGTACCGATGTTGTCGCAATAGTGGAAGAAATGAAGAACATTCCCTCTTCCTGTAAAATTCGCGTTTTGCTTTTTCCTTCATCACCATGACTTATTGTGTTGCGATGCGCCTGGATGCCGGGCTGGTTTTTCTCTCTGATTCGCGCACCAATGCCGGCGTAGATCACGTCGGCACCTTCCGCAAGATGAACATCTTCGAGATACCGGGCGACCGCTTGATTGTCTTGATGACAGCGGGGAACTTGTCGATTTCGCAATCCGTGCGTCAAATCATTGCTGAACACACAACAGCCAGCGGAAAAAGTATCTGGAACGTGTCGTCCATGTATGAAGCGGCACAAGTCGTCGGCGAAGCCATCCGCGTCGTACATGATCGCGATGCAGCTACTTTGGAGCAATTCGGCATCGACTTCAATGCCAGCATGATTTTTGGCGGGCAGATCAAGGGCGAACGTTGTCGTTTGTTCCAGATGTATTCCGCCGGTAACTTCATCGAATCACACGATGAGAATACATATTTTCAGATCGGTGAATCGAAATACGGCAAACCCATCATTGACCGCATCGTCAGCACCGATACGCCACTGGATGAAGCGGCGAAGTGCGCATTGATTTCAATGGACTCAACCTTGCGCTCGAATATCTCGGTCGGTCTACCACTCGATTTGCTGATTTATGAAACGGACACACTGGCTGTCACCCGCTTCGTTACCATTGATGAAAACAATCAGTACTTCCAGATGATACGCAGCACCTGGGGCAAGCAATTGAAATCAGTGTTTGAAAGCATAGATGATCCGGTGTGGAATGCAGCACCGGATGCCAGCAGCAATGTGCTCTCCAGTCAGGCGCAGAAGAGCCAGCCACTGCGTATCTTGCCCCCTGCCAAATTCGGTATCGACACTACGACCGCAACGCCAGCGCCGCTACAAACGCTGGCGCAAGACGAAGGCAATAACAAACAACATTAAACCGAATTCATCCGGACAAAGAAAAAGGCTGCAACACTATGTGTTGCAGCCTTTTTAATTTATTACGTGTGCTTTTACAGCACAAGAATTACAGAACGATGGTTTGCGCCTGACCTTCTGCACGCTCGCGGATTTCACCGATGCGCATGACGGTTTCGCCAGCAGCTTTCAATTGCGCCATCGCTGCATCTGCATTTTCTTTCGCCACGATCACGGTCATACCAATACCGCAGTTGAAGACGCGATGCATTTCTGCGTCAGCCACACCACCGTGTTGTTGCAACCATTTGAACAATGGCGGCATATCCCATGCGCTGCTTTCCAGCACAGCGGTCAAATGCGGCTGCAATACGCGTGGAATGTTTTCCACCAAGCCACCGCCAGTGATGTGGACCATGCCTTTGACTTCCATAGCTGCCATCAGTGCCAGCAACGGTTTGACGTAAATGCGGGTAGGTTCCATCAACACGTCAGCCAGTTTGCGACCGTGGAAATCAGCATTCAAGTCTGGATTCGCGACCGAGATGATCTTGCGTACCAGCGAATAACCGTTGGAGTGCGCACCCGACGAAGCCAGACCCAGGACGACGTCGCCCGGAGCGATTTTGGTGCCATCGATGATTTTCGATTTTTCGACTGCACCGACTGCGAAGCCGGCCAGATCGTATTCGCCAGCTGGGTACATGCTAGGCATTTCAGCAGTTTCGCCACCAATCAACGCGCAACCTGCTTGCTCGCAGCCTTTGGCCACGCCTTTGATCACGTCTGTTGCGATCGCTACATCGAGCTTGCCGCAAGCGAAGTAATCGAGGAAGAACAAAGGCTCTGCGCCTTGTACCAGAATGTCGTTGACGCTCATCGCGACCAGATCGATACCGACCGTGTCGTGACGATTCAATTCAAATGCCAGCTTCAGCTTGGTGCCGACGCCATCGGTACCGGATACCAGCACCGGCTCTTTGTACTTCTTGCTGATTTCGAACATGGCACCGAAACCGCCGAGGCCGCCCATTACGCCTTCGCGCATGGTGCGCTTGGCAAATGGCTTGATCGCTTCGACCAGGGCATCGCCCGCATCGATGTCAACACCAGCGTCGCGATAGGAAAGTGAAATATTAGAAGTGGAACTCATGATGTGATTGGCAGCAGAGGCAGTAAAATAGACGGTTGTGGCCGGATGGCTGACCTGTGGATCATTGTTTTGGAGGACGAAGCGGATCAGGATCGCAATGAGCGGGAGTCATCGCGAGCAAAATCAAAATATGCGCGCTTCCAAAACAGGATGATTCAGGCTCTATAATTCGGGCTAAGCGGTATTTTATCAAATCGATCCCCCTCCTCCCTCATTTGATGTCACTTTCTTTACCGAACCAGCAAAATAAACAGGGATATGTCTCTGTGTTTGCCATGAAACGGCTTTATTCGAGCCTTTCTTGCCAAATACGAGCATTGCCTTTTTCACAAATAAATATGACGAAACAAGCATGAGGCAGTTGTTACTCGATTTACCCGCCGAAAAACCACAGACGCTGGAATCGTTTGTAGTCGGAGCCAATGAAGAATTGGCTCAGTTGCTGCAACGCCTGTCGCAAGGTAGCCCAAATGGGCTGGACGAGCGCTTCGTCTATATATGGGGCGATGCCGGTGCCGGCAAAACGCATCTGCTGCGCGCCATGGCTGAAACGCCGCAAGCCCGCTATATCGCCGGCGATGCCACGACTGATGACTTCCTGTACGACACGGCGACCACGCTCTACCTGATCGACGATAGCCACAAACTGACGCCTGACACACAAATTGCCGCCTTTGCGCTCTTTAACCAGGTACGCGAACAAGGCGGCTGCCTGATCGCCGCCGGCAACGCCGCACCCGCCACCCTTACCGTGCGCGAAGATTTACGCACCCGCTTCGGCTGGGGCTTGATCTATCAGGTACACGGCTTGAGCGATGAAGAAAAGATTGCTGCCTTGACGCACACGGCCACCGCGCGCGGGCTGACACTGTCGCCGGGCGTGTTACCCTACCTCATTACGCATTTTGCGCGCGATATGCGCTCTTTATCGGCGATGCTGGACGCACTCGATCAGTACTCACTGGAAACAAAACGACCAATTACCCTCCCCTTGCTGCGCGAACTGTTGCAACGGGAAAATGACGCAAATTCCGAATCAAATTCATGACAAACCTGGCTTTATTCGACCTCGACCACACGCTGCTCCCGATCGACTCCGATTACGAATGGGGACAATTTCTCTCTCGTACCGGTGCAGTAGACCAGGCAGCTTATGCTGAGCGTAATGCTGAATTCTTTGTGCAGTACCAGAATGGCACCTTGAATCCCACCGAATACCAGGAGTTCGTGCTCGGCACACTCGCACAATTCCCGCGTACGCAACTGGACGACTGGCATCAAGCCTTCATGAAAGAAGTTATTGATCCGGTTATCCTGCCGCCAGCACGCGATCTATTGAAAAAACATCAAGACGCCGGCGATCTGATTGCCATCGTCACGGCGACTAATCGCTTTATTACGGCACCGATTGCGCAAGCGCTCGGCGTCGAACATTTGATCGCCGCCGAACCGGAACTCAAGCCGGACGGCAATCTGACCGGAAAACTAGTTGGCATCCCAACCTCAGGCGCAGGTAAAATCACACATACCAATGCGTGGCTGGCCGCGCGCGGCCTTTCCTTGAAGGATTTCGAACGCAGCTATTTTTATAGCGACTCGCAAAACGATATTCCCTTGTTGTCCATCGTCACTCATCCGATTGCAACCAACCCCAACGCCTTGCTGACTGCGCACGCTCAAGCGCAGGGCTGGCCGATCATCAATCTATTCAATGATTAAAAAGCTTATCCGTCGTATCCTCGGCACAAAACAAAAAACAGGTGACCACACCCAACCGGTGGTACTGACTGCAAAAGAGCACGGCATCGATCCGCAATTGGTTTCTTCCAATGCGATACGTGTCACCAGCACTTTGCAGCAGGCAGGATACAAAGCCTTTTTAGTCGGTGGCGCCGTGCGCGATCTGCTGCTGGGTGTCAAACCTAAAGATTTCGATATCGCAACCAATGCGACGCCGGAACAAGTCAAACGCCTGTTCCGCCGCGCCTTCATCATCGGCAAACGTTTTCAAATCGTACACGTCATGTTCGGTCAGGATTTGCTGGAAGTCACCACCTTCCGCGGTACCTCGACCGATGCAGCACCCAAGGATGAACACGGTCGCGTACTGCGCGACAACACCTTCGGCGAACAACATGAAGATGCGCTGCGCCGCGACTTCACCATCAATGCGATGTACTACGATCCGGCCACACAAACCGTGCTGGACTATCACGGTGGCATGGCCGATATCCGCAATAAGACACTGCGCATCATCGGCGTACCGGAAGCACGTTACCGCGAAGATCCGGTACGTCTGCTGCGCGTCGTACGCTTCGCTGCCAAGCTCAACTTCACCATCGATCCAGCCACCAGTGCACCGATCAGCGTGATGGCACCGTTGATCAACAACGTACCTGCAGCACGCGTATTCGATGAAATGTTGAAACTGCTGATGAGCGGTTCCGCACTCGCCTGTTTGCAACAATTGCGCAAGGAAGGTTTGCACCACGGCTTGCTGCCTTTACTCGACGTCGTACTGGAACAACCGCTGGGTGAAAAATTCGTACGCTTGGCATTAGCCAGCACCGACGAACGCGTCAAGCAAGGCAAACCGGTTTCTCCCGGCTTCCTGTTCGCTTCACTTTTGTGGCATCAAGTATTGGAAAAATGGACGGCCTATCAAGCGGCTGGCGAATATCCGATTCCAGCTCTGCATCTGGCAGCCGACGATGTCTTGAATACACAAACTGACAAGCTCGCATTGCAACGCAAGATCGCATCCGATATGCGCGATATCTGGGCGATGCAACCGCGCTTCGAACGTCGTGTCGGTAAATCGCCATACAAACTGCTCGAACATCTGCGCATGCGCGCCGGCTACGATTTCCTGTTGCTGCGTTGTGCGTCTGGTGAAATCGATAGCGAAATTGGCGAATGGTGGACTGCATTCATGGAAGCAGACGGCCCAAGCCGCGAAGCACTGTTGGCAAAAAAACCCGCTGCAAGCGCAAGCGAAGTCCCGGCAAAAAAACGTCCACGTCGCCGTAGCCGTTCACGCAAAACCAATCCAACCGCACCGGAATGAGCAAACCGCAGATCACCGCTTACATTGGCATCGGCTCGAATCTGGGTGATGCCGAGGGCCATGTTCTGCGTGCATTGACTGAACTGGATCAACTGCCCACCACACGCGTGACCGGGCAGTCTTCCCTCTTCCGTACAGCACCTATCGATTCCAGCGGCGACGATTACATCAATGCCGTTGCACGTGTGACCACCAGCCTGTCTGCCGAAGAATTGTTGCAGGCATTGCTGGCACTGGAACAAACGTTCGGACGTGAACGTCCTTACTTCAATGCACCACGTACACTCGATCTTGATGTGTTGTTGTATGGCGATGAGATCATTGCTACACCTACCTTATCCGTGCCGCACCCGCGCATGACAGCACGCGCATTCGTACTGATACCATTGCTGCAAATCGATCCCTTCATCATCATTCCCGGACTAGGTGCAGCACATCAATTCGTGCCTGCAGTCGCAGATCAAGCGATACGGAAGATTGCTTAACAGCTTCTGCAATCAACTCAAACATCCAGCATTACCCACTCCCCAGAATGAATATTCACTTCACGAGGCCGCCATGCAGATTCCTGTAATCGTTCAAACAATCGGCTTATTGACGCTATCGAACGTGTTCATGACCATCGCCTGGTATGGCCATTTGAAAGGGCTTGCGTCCAAGCCTTGGTGGATAGCCGCGCTGATCAGCTGGGGTATCGCGCTGTTCGAATATTTACTGCAAGTGCCTGCCAATCGCATCGGCTATACACAGTTCAGTTTGGCTCAACTGAAAATTATGCAGGAAGCGATTACACTCACGGTGTTCGTGCCATTTGCCATCGTTTTTATGGGGCAGCCGTTCAAGCTGGATTATGTATGGGCAGCACTGTGTTTAGTCGGTGCGGTTTATTTCATCTTCCGCACATGACGCTGCGTGCAATGCCATCGCAACACCGCTAACAGAAACGGACAATAAGCCATCATTATGGATTTTGAAAAATACAAATATGTCGTGGTAGAAGGTGCCATTGGTGCTGGCAAGACGACACTTGCACGCAAGCTCGCAGAAAAACTTGGCGCACAAACATTGCTGGAGTTGCCGGAAGAGAACCCTTTCCTCGAAAAGTTTTATCGCGACGCGGCACGTTACGCCTTGCCGACGCAAATGTTTTTCCTGCTGCAACGCATGAATCAATTACGCGACCTGGCGCAACCAGATTTGTTCGATACCCGTATCGTGTCCGATTTCCTGCTGGACAAAGACCCTATCTTTGCACGCCTGACGCTGAGCGACGATGAATTAGCGCTGTATCAGCAACTCTATGATCACCTGCGTCCGCAAGCGCCTTTACCTGATCTGGTGATCTATCTGCAGGCAGAACCGCAAACCCTGATCGATCGCATCAGAAAGCGCGGCATTCCGATGGAAGCCGGCATTTCTGAAAACTATATGCATCGCCTGTGCGAAAGCTATAGCCGTATTTTTTATGAATACGATACGGCTCCGCTACTGATCGTCAATACCGAACATTTGAACCCGATTGATAATGATGAAGACTTTGCGCTGTTACTGACACGCATTGCCAACATGCGTGGAAAACGCGAATTTTTTAGCCGTGGAGAATAAGTATGTCCAGCTATTTGCAAGAAGCACGTACCAAAGCAGTAACCGTCCCATCCCTGCTCGCGATGAAAGAACGCGGCGAGAAGATCACCATGCTGACCGCCTACGATGCAAGCTTCGCGTCGATGATGGATACCTGCGGCGTAGAGATGATCCTGATAGGCGATTCGCTCGGTATGGTGTGCCAAGGTCATAATTCAACCTTGCCGGTGACGATAGAAGATGTCGCCTATCACACCGCTTGCGTAGCACGCGGCTCCAAGACTGCATTCGTCATGTCCGACATGCCATTCGGCTCCTATGCAACGAAAGAAGAAGCCTTCAAGAATGCAGTCAAGCTGGTGCAAGCCGGCGCACAAATGGTCAAACTTGAAGGCGGTGCCTGGATGGCAGACACTGTTCGTTTTCTGACTGAACGTGCGATCCCGGTCATGGTGCATCTGGGCTTGACGCCGCAGTTTGTGCATCAGTTTGGTGGTTACAAAGTACAAGGCAAGACCGCAGAAGCGGCAGAACAATTGAAAAGCGACGCGCTGGCACTGCAAGCTGCCGGTGCCTCCATGTTATTGCTGGAAGCGATTCCTGCATCACTGGGCAAGGAAGTCACTGAACTGGTTGCCATGCCGACTATCGGTATCGGTGCAGGCCCTGATTGCTCAGGACAAGTGCTGGTGCTGCATGACTACATCAACGTCTTCCCTGGCAAGAAAGCCCGCTTCGTCCGCAACTTCATGGAAGGCCAGACCAGCATAGAAGGCGCAACACGCGCCTATATTGCAGCAGTCAAGGATGGCTCCTTCCCTGCACCGGAACATTGCTTCTGAAGCGATAAGGTCTGATGAGATAGTTGCAGCGTTAAACCTAACATTGCAACTATCACTGAAATGACTGGCGTGATTTTATGCAGCAACGAATCTGAGTCGTTGCTGCATTTTAGTTTTTTACTGAAACGCCGTTTGCATGGCAATCGCGCGATGATTGACGACAACTTCGTCGATGATGCCACGAAACAAATTCTGCACCACTTGCGGCTTCACGCCGAATTCATTTGCCAGCTCGGTATAGCGTTGCGCCTGTCGCGCTTCGCGCTCTGGATCTATTGCGCTTAACTTCTTCTGCGCCTTCAGTGCACCCACCTGATTCGTAATGTTGAAGCGTTTAGCTAACAACTCCACCATTTGTGCATCGATCTTGTCGATCTCGACACGTAGTACTGCCAATTCGGAATCTTCCATTTATTCTCTCCTGCAAAATCGACGCAAACTGCCAACTCACTTTGGCAAGTGCGCGATTGTAATCAAATAGTGTAATTAAAGCTCTCTGGCCGCAAAGGTATTGCAATCATTTAAGTCGCCGCGCTGTATGCCACGCTGGAACCAACGCACACGTTGTGCAGACGTGCCATGTGTAAATGAATCCGGCACCACCACACCTTGCGATTGCCGCTGCAAGGCATCATCGCCAATCGCACTGGCTGCCTTCAATGCGCTTTCCACATCGCCGTTTTCCAATATGCTGCGCGCCTGATTGGCGTGGTACGCCCAGACACCGGCAAAGCAATCTGCCTGCAACTCGACTTTGACTGACAAGGCATTCGCCTGCTTTTGCGATCCACCGCGTTTTGCCTGTTCCACTTTATCCATGATGCCGCTGATGTGCTGCACATGATGCCCAACCTCATGTGCAATCACATAAGCTTGCGCAAAGTTGCTGGATACGCGGAAGCGATCACGCATGGTTTGGAAGAACTCCAGATCGATATATACCTTCTGGTCGCCAGGGCAATAAAAAGGGCCTGCGGCTGTATCGCCAGTGCCGCACGCTGTAGGCGTCTGACCGGAAAACAGCACCAGTTTCGGCCTCACGTAAGTCCCGCCGCTCTCGCGGAAAATAGGACCCCAGGTATCTTCCGTATCAGCCAATACCGTTGAAACAAACTTCGCCGTTTGATCATCAGCCGGAGGACGTTGCGCCGGTGCCTGCTGTGATTGCAATTGACCTGGACCACCACTCAACAGACTGATAATCGTCGCTGGATTGATGCCGAGAAAATAAGAACCCAGCAATGCGATGACGATGGTGCCGATACCAATAGAGCGACCGCCGAAGCCACCGCCGCCACTACCGCGCCTGTCTTCAACGTTGTCGCTTTCGCGATTACCTTCCCATTTCATATCGCCTCCGGGCTGACGCTAGTGATTTGTAGTGAAATTTTTCTATTCACGCCGTATTGCGATAGTCTCAATCGGCACTTGGATCAACACGTTCTTCCACTTGTTCATACCGCGCAAAACTATTCTTCAGTTTTTCATCTGCAGCATCCGGGCAATCAATAGTCACGCCGAGATCGCTGAGCAAGCCATCCTTCAAGCCATACACCCAGCCATGTATCGTCAATTCCTGGCCACGCTCCCATGCGTCCTGCACGATGGTGGTACGACATACATTGGCGACCTGCTCGATCACATTCAACTCACACAAGCGATCATGCTGTGCCTGCGTCGGTAAGGTATCGCGCAGATAGCGGCCATGCTTTTGGTGCACATCCTGCACATGACGCAACCAGTTATCTGCCAAACCAACGCGACGACGCGTCATCGCCGCATGTACACCGGAACAGCCATAGTGACCGCATACGATCACATGCTTGACGCCGAGCACGTCGATAGCAAACTGCAGAACCGATAAGCAATTCAAATCCGAGTGCGCCACCACGTTGGCGATATTACGGTGAACGAATAACTCGCCCGGCTGCAAATCGACAATTTCATTTGCTGGAACACGACTATCGGAACAACCTATCCACAAATATTCAGGCGATTGCTGCGCGGCAAGTTTTGCAAAGAATTCTGCATCCTGCGCCACCATGGCTGCTGCCCAATTGCGGTTTTTCTGGAACAGTTGCTCCAGCGCGAGTGGTTCTTTCTTTTTTTCTGTCATTTTTATCAATCATGCTGCCAGTTCAATACACAAACGGCGTATCAGCGGTGGCTGCCATTTTATCTGGAATTATCGACCAGGGATGGACTGCATTACGCAGGCATGGGCAATAAAAAAGCCGCTGACCAAATCAGTCAGCGGCTTTAACTATCTAGGCTCTGTGAGTTATGTAGCAACTTACTGCTCTCCGAGCAATTGCCGTTTGAGTTTATCGTCGACCGGTTTTGCACCCAGCCAGATACGCAGTACCGCGTTATAGAACGCCGCATCGTTTATCGGCTCAAGAATGCGCTTACCGTTCAACTGCACCGTCATGCCACTACCGGGCAACCAATCCACGTTTAGCACATCACCTTCTTTCAGTTGAGACACGGAGCTAAACATTGCGTTGAATTTCGCCATAGGTGCAGACAAGGCAGCACGCTCATTTGCATCAGTATTTTGATCTATACCGCTGGTGAAAGCCTTGCCGAACTCCTCACTACCAACATCACGCAACATCACAATGTGGACGCGCCGCGCACCCGGCGCAGCCAACACATCGGCTGTAGTGGTTTTCTTGTCTGCCAGATAGAGGCCGGCGACATAGACCTTGAAGATCACTTTGATACGTATGCCGGCACCATTGAGCCTGAGATCCTGATTGGCGACCTTCACGCTGTCATCGAGCTTTACACCGGCCAGTTCGACCGCCGTTGCGGTATGGGCAAAGAACAGAGCGCAGCACACAGCCAGCATGCCGCCGATTGCTTTAAACGGTTTCATGGTGTCTCCAATGGTTGTTGTGAAGCCAGCATAGAACCTTGCAGGCTGGCGAGCAACCAAAAAAAATGCCGGTCGAAAAATCGACCGGCATTTACTGGGCAAGGTAAATTCTTACTCGAAGAATTCCTTGACCTTGTCTTTCCACGACTTGGTCTGCGGGCTATGCTTGGAACCGCCCTCTACCGTCAGTTGCTCAAACTCGCGCAACAATTCCTTTTGACGCTCTGTCAGCGTGACTGGTGTTTCCACAATCACGTGGCAGAACAGATCACCGGCATAGCCTGAACGCACGCCCTTGATGCCTTTGCTACGCAAACGGAAAGTCTTGCCCGACTGCGTACCTTCTGGAATCGTGAACGATGCCTTGCCGCTCAAGGTTGGCACTTCGATTTCGCCGCCCAATGCCGCTTTTGCAAACGAAATTGGAATCTCGCAGTGCAAATCGTCGCCATCGCGCTGGAACATCGCGTGTTGCTTGATGCGAATTTCCACATACAGATCGCCCGGTGGACCACCGTTCATACCTGGCTCGCCGTTACCGGACGAACGAATCCGCATGCCGTCATCAATCCCGGATGGGATTTTGACTTCCAGCGTCTTGTTGCGTTTGATCTTGCCTGCGCCGCTACATGCAGCACAAGGCGATGGATTGATCTTGCCGCTACCGTGACATTTCGGGCAGGTTTGCAGCACGCTGAAGAAACCTTGCTGCATACGAACCTGGCCATGTCCGCCGCACGTGGTGCAGTTGATAGGCGAAGTACCCGGCTTGGCACCGCTACCGTCACAAGTCTCGCAGCTATCCCATGAAGGAACGCGTATCGTCGTGTCGTAACCGTGTGCCGCCTGTTCCAGCGTAATTTCGAGGTTGTAGCGTAAATCGGCACCGCGATAAACCTGCGGTCCGCTGCGACCGCCGCGACCACCACCAGCTTGACCAAAGATGTCGCCGAAGATATCGCCGAAGGCATCGGCAAAACCACCGCCACCTCCGCCCCCACCCATATTCGGATCGACACCGGCGTGACCATAACGGTCATAAGCATCGCGCTTTTGCGGGTCGGACAGCATCTCGTAAGCTTCTTTAGCTTCCTTGAACTTGTCTTCCGCGCCCTTGCTATCCGGATTGCGATCCGGGTGGTGCTTCATTGCAAGCTTGCGATATGCCTTCTTGATTTCATCATCGGTGGCATTTTTTCCCAGCCCGAGGATTTCGTAAAAATCACGTTTTGCCATTTTGTAGGCGCCTTGTTCTATCTAAACTAAAACGCCGAGTCGACGGTTTTTTGAGAACCATTCGACCCGGCGAGTCTGCATGGCACAGACAAATTAACGAAAATTACAAAGCACTTCAAAACAGTAATTTGAAGTGCCAAGCAGCTTTTGCATTAATAAATCCAGCCGCTTGACCAATCAAAATTACTTGTCTTTGACTTCCTTGAAGTCAGCATCAACCACGTCGTCATGCTGTGCTTTCGCATCTGCTTGACCAGCGTGACCAGCATCGCCCGCACCTGCATCAGCACCGGCAGCGCCTGCTGCTTGTTGTGCTTGCATATCGGCATACATCTTTTCGCCGAGTTTTTGTGCAGCAGCTGACAAGGCTGCGGATTTTTCATCGATGGCAGCTTTGTCGCTACCTTTCAATGCTTCTTCCAGCTCAGCAATCGCTGCTTCGATTTTTTCCTTCTCGCCGGCTTCCAGCTTGTCGCCGTATTCAGCCAACGATTTGCGGGTCGAATGCACCAACGCGTCGCCTTGGTTGTGCGCTTCTGCAACTTCTTTCAGACGTTTGTCTTCTTCTGCATTGGCTTCGGCGTCCTGCACCATCTTTTGAATTTCTTCTTCGGTCAAACCAGAGTTTGCCTTGATGGTGATCTTGTTTTCCTTGCCGGTTGCCTTGTCTTTCGCGCCGACGTGCAAAATACCGTTGGCATCGATGTCGAAGGTCACTTCAATCTGTGGCGTACCGCGTGCTGATGGTGGAATACCTTCCAAATTGAATTCGCCCAAAGCTTTGTTACCAACTGCCATCTCGCGTTCGCCCTGGAACACTTTGATCGTTACCGCAGGCTGATTGTCATCAGCGGTCGAGAACACTTGGCTGAACTTGGTCGGGATCGTGGTGTTCTTTTGAATCATCTTCGTCATCACGCCACCCAGGGTTTCAATACCGAGGGACAACGGAGTAACGTCGAGCAACAACAGATCTTTACGATCACCGGACAAGACCGAACCTTGAATCGCTGCGCCGACTGCAACCGCTTCATCTGGGTTGACGTCTTTGCGTGGTTCTTTGCCGAAGAATTCTTTTACTTTCTCTTGCACCTTAGGCATACGGGTCATACCGCCGACCAGAATGATGTCGTCGATGTCAGACACTTTGACGCCTGCATCCTTGATTGCGATGCTCAGTGGTGCAATGGTTTTGCTGATCAGTTCTTCAACCAACGATTCCAGTTTTGCACGTGTGATCTTCATGTTCAAATGCACAGGTGCACCGTTCGCCATCGCGATATACGGTTCGTTGATTTCAGTTTGTTGCGACGACGACAATTCAATCTTCGCGCGTTCTGCCGAAGCCTTGATACGTTGCAACGCAATCGCGTCTTTCGACAGATCGAGACCGTTGATCTTTTTGAATTCGTCGATGATGTAGTCGATGATGCGTTGATCGAAATCTTCACCACCGAGGAAGGTGTCACCATTGGTCGACAACACTTCAAATTGCATTTCGCCATCAACGTCTGCGATCTCAATGATCGAGATATCGAAAGTACCGCCGCCCAAATCGTACACAGCGATCTTGCGATCACCCTTGCCGCCTTTGTCGAGACCAAACGCCAACGCTGCCGCAGTCGGCTCGTTGATGATGCGCTTGACGTCCAGGCCAGCGATACGGCCAGCGTCTTTGGTTGCTTGACGTTGTGCATCGTTGAAGTACGCAGGAACGGTGATGACCGCTTCGGTCACTTCTTCGCCGAGATAGTCTTCAGCGGTTTTTTTCATTTTGCGCAGGATTTCTGCGGAAATTTGCTGTGCAGCCAGCTTCTTGTCGCGCACGGAAATCCATGCGTCGCCGTTGTCGGCTTTGACGATTTGATACGGCATCATGCCGATATCTTTCTGCACTTCTTTTTCGTCGAATTTACGGCCGATCAAACGCTTGACTGCGTACAGTGTGTTTTTTGGATTGGTAACTGCCTGACGTTTAGCCGGTGCACCAACCAGAATTTCGCCGTCTTCCTGATATGCAATAACGGATGGCGTAGTACGTGCGCCTTCCGAGTTTTCGATAACTTTCGGCTTGCCACCTTCCATGATTGCTACGCAGGAGTTGGTCGTACCTAAATCAATACCAATTATTTTGCCCATGATGGTCTTTCCCTTAATGTCTGTGATGCGAAACTGTTAAATACAAAATTTGTTAACGTCAATATGTGGCGTAAACAGGTGCTTTCAAGTTATTTTTCTTGTGCAACCGTTACCAGCGCCGGACGTAACAAGCGATCTGCAATCAGATATCCTTTTTGCAGCGTACTGACGATCGTATTGGCTTCCTGATCGGCAGGGACGACGGAAATGGCCTGATGTTTCATCGGGTCCAGTTTGTCGCCTTGTTGCGGTTTAATTTCCAACAAACGATTCTTCTCGAAAGCAGCGCTCAGCTGTTTCAAGGTCATTTCCACGCCTTCCTTCAGTGAATCAACGGAAGGTGTTTCTACTTGCAACGCCATTTCCAGGCTGTCTTTTACCGGAACCAGCATCTCGGCAAAGCCTTCAATCGCAAATTTGTGCGCACGGGTAACATCTTCCTGCGCACGGCGACGGAAATTCTCTACTTCGGCTTTGGCACGCAAGAATGAGTCCTGCAATTCTTGTACGAGCAATTGGGACGCCGCGAGCTGCTCCTCCAGGGTAGGAGTAGTAGCAGGTGCCGCCTCAGCCGTTACCGGCTCGTCGATCGACGCTGCTTGCTCAGCGTATTTATCTTGGTCTTGCATGAAAAAATCTCCAACAATCAATGAGTTATGACAAAAAATGCCAATGCGACAGTGCACATGGGGTTATCCCACACTATTTCAAGGGGTATTCTGGCGGACTTCCCAATTAATTCGCGAAACGCGATGATAAACGCTGCAGTGTGGTCTTAGTTACAAAAAATCATCTGTTCATGGGATGGTATTTTTTTCCACACGAACTAGGCTATAGGGGTGAAGACGCCATTTTTCACGACATCATCCCTGACGATAGAAAACATCATGAAACTGCCAGTCATTTCCCTATCGATTGTGGCCTATACCGCCGTTGCGGCTGCAGTCATTTGTTATGTCGCATTGTAAAACAATGCGCGCAACATGAGCGCTTTGAAAGGAAAAGCGCCAGATACGCTCTTACCTTCCATAAATGCTGCTTAATTGCAAAAATTCAAGGTTTTGCAATAAAAACCACTGTTTTTCTGCCTAATTTGAGCTTTATTGGGCTGCGCCCAGACGTTTTGCCTCTTCCAGCGAGAGTCGCGCCTCCTGCTCCTGCTCTTCACGCTGCGAAGACGGAACAATAGTCGGCCAGCCTATCAAGTGCAACTCCGTAATTTCCGCCATTGCCTTAATCCAGGCGTCGTCTTCATTCAGGCATGGGATGTAATTGAAGTCCTTGCCGCCGGCGCTCATAAAGTCGTGACGTGCTTCCATCGCGATTTCTTCCAGGGTTTCCAAGCAGTCGCCGATAAATCCTGGACAAATGACATCGACACGGTTGATGCCCTCTTTTGCCAGTTTGCGTAAAGTGGGCGCGGTGTATGGCTGCAGCCATTCTGCCTTGCCGAAGCGCGATTGGAAGGTCACCAGATATTGATCCGGCGTCAGCCCCAACTCTTTCGCCAGCAAGCGCGCCGTTTTATGGCATTCACAATGATAGGGATCGCCCAGCGTCAGTGTACGTTTCGGCACGCCATGGAAGCTCATCACCAATTTATCCGGCCGGCCGGCCATATCCCAGTGAGCAAGCACTGACTTGCGCAAGGCACGGATATAGCCGTCGTGATCGTGGTAATGCTTGACGAAGCGTAGCTCCGGCACATTGCGCTCTTGTGCGTAATGGCTGAATACAGCATCGAAAATGGAAGCGGTCGTCGTGCCGGAATATTGCGGATACGCAGGCAACACCAGAATTCGGTCGCAACCATCTGCCTTCAATTGCTGCAATACGCTAGCCACCGATGGCTGGCCATAGCGCATGGCGTAGACAACTTTGACCTTGTGGCCGCGCTCGCCCAAATAACCGCCCAGCAGCTTGGCTTGTTTTTCGGTATGCACCTTCAAGGGCGAACCCTCATTACTCCAGATCGATGCGTATTTTTTGGCGGATTGCCCAGAGCGAAACGGCAGGATGAGGAAATGAAGAATAAACCACCAGATTGCGCGAGGAACTTCCACCACACGCGGATCGGACAGAAACTGCTTCAGGTAACGCCGCACCGCAGATGTCGTTGGTGCATCGGGAGTACCAAGGTTGACCAGCACAACCGCGGTTTTCGGTATGGTGCCGTGGGTATACGGTGGTTCAGTTCTAAAGGACATGAGTTCTCAATCTTATTGATCTTATGGGGTGATACAAACGCGCCGTATGAAGAGTAGCAAACGTCGTTGCTTAGGTCGCCAGCAATTCCCGTGCGTGGGACCGTGTAGTCGCCGTGATTTCCAGTCCACCCAGCATACGGGCGATTTCTTCCACGCGTGCATTAGCATCGAGTGCATCGATAGAGGACACAGTTTTTCCGTGATTGCTTTGCTTGCTGACCTGGAAGTGTTGATTGGCCTGGCTGGCAACTTGCGGCAAATGCGTGACGCACAATACCTGGCGATCTTGTCCGAGGCGACGCAACAAGCGTCCCACTACTTCAGCCACACCACCGCCTATGCCGCTATCAACCTCATCGAAAATCAGTGTAGGTGTTGCTGTCGCACTGGAGGTAATGACAGAAATCGCCAGAGCAATACGCGCCAACTCGCCGCCCGACGCCACCTTGGCCAGCGGCCGTGGCGTGGTACCGGCATGTGCTGCCACCATGAATTCGATTTGTTCCAAACCATAGGAAGCTGGTTCGCACGGCTGCAAGGCTATCGCAAATTTGCCGCCGGTCATGCTGAGTTCCTGCATTGCGGCTGTTACTGCATCGCCCAAAGCCTTGGCAGCCTTGGCGCGTGCTTTCGATAATTTTTGCGCAGCGCTGGTGTATGCCGCTTTCAGTTTTTCTTCCTGCACACGCAAGGCATCCAGATCGCTGGCATCGGCCAATTGCTTCAACTGCGCAGACAGCGTTTCCAGTTCTTGTGGCAAATCATCCGGCGCAACGCGGAATTTACGTGAGGTGGAATGTATGTTTTCCAGACGTATTTCAACTTCGCGCAAACGCGCAGGATCAAGTTCGACCCGACTCAAGTAATCATTGAGCGCATACACCGCTTCCTGCAATTGAATACGCGCAGGTTCCAGCGCATCCAGCACTGGCTGCAAGCCGCCATCCAGATCAACCAATTTACCGATACGTGTATTGAGCGATGACAGTTGCGACAGCATCGGTGTATCAGCATCGGAGATTAAATCCAAAGCTTCTTGCGCGCCTTCGATCAGGCTGGCCGCATGTGACAAGCGACTGTGTTCATTGCTGATGTCAGCCCATTCGCCCGGCTTAGCTGCGAGTTTCTCCAACTCGCCAACTTGCCATTCCAGACGCTCACGCTCCAGCAAAACATTCTTGGCATTGGTTTCGAATTCTTCACGCTGCTTGGCGAGTGCGCGCCACGTTTTATACGCAGCGGCCACAGCTTTTACTTCATCCTGCAAACCAGCCTGGTTATCCAGCAACACGCGTTGCGCGTCGGTTTTCAGCAGAGATTGATGTGCATGCTGACCATGGATATCGACCAGTTTTTCACCCAAATCGCGCAGTTGCGTAGCGGTAGCAGCAATGCCGTTGATGAAGGCTTTGGAGCGACCAGCGTTGTCTATTACGCGACGCAGCAAGGCACCGCCGTCTTCATTGCTGAATTCGTTTTCGGCCAACCATGCATCCAACTCGGTACTGGCAGAAAACTCCGCAGTAATGTCAGCCTTGGCTGCGCCTTCGCGCACGACGCTGGCATCGCCACGACCGCCCAAGGCAAGTGCCAAGGCGTCGATCAAGATGGACTTGCCCGCACCTGTCTCCCCAGTAAAAACTGAGAAGCCGGGCGAGAACTCAAGTTCGATAGCATCGAC
The DNA here is from genome assembly GCF_900130075.1 of Herminiimonas arsenitoxidans. Lineage (NCBI taxonomy): Bacteria > Pseudomonadati > Pseudomonadota > Betaproteobacteria > Burkholderiales > Oxalobacteraceae > Herminiimonas > Herminiimonas arsenitoxidans. The sequence continues at coordinate 3,270,263 of NZ_LT671418.1, read as the reverse complement.
AATCACGAAATCGCGGATGGAGAGCGTGCGCAGCATGTGAATAGTGCGTTCCAGGTCGTTCGTTTTGCCACGGCGCTGCTATAAACAGATGTGACAAAAACGATTAGGTTTGAATGATGAATCAACGTTGCGCAGGCAAAACCTGCTGCAGCGTGAGGTTATTTTAACCGGCCTTCTACCGATGGATATTCATTCCAGTGCAGCTTTTCACGCAAGGTATCGTAATAATTCCAGCCTTCCGGATGCAGGAAGGTAATCGTATGTTCGGAACGCTTCACGATAATTCTGTCGTGCTTCAACAATCTGGCAACCGACTGCATATCGAAGTTGACGCTGGCATTACGACCGCCCATGACTTCAATCACGATTTCGCTGGTATCCGGCACCACGATAGGACGATTGGACAAGGCATGCGGTGCAATTGGCACCAACTCAATGCCGCGCAAACTAGGATGCAGAATCGGCCCGCCAGCGGACAAGGCATACGCGCTAGAACCGGTCGGCGTAGCCACGATCAAGCCATCCGAACGTTGGTTGTACATGAAGTGGCCATCGACTTCGACGCGCAACTCAACCATGCCAGCACCTGAACCGCGCGACAGCACGACGTCATTGAACGCCAGCGTGTTGTACATCGCCTCGCCTTCGCGCTCAATGGAGCCTTTCAGCAAGCTGCGTTGTTCGGATCTGACTTTGCCGTTCAGCATTTCCTGCAGCAAAGGCATCATCTGATCGAGCGAAATATCGGTCATGAAACCAAGACGTCCTTGATTGACGCCGATCAGCGGCACATCGTAAGGTGCTAACTGCCTTGCAATACCCAGCATCGTGCCATCACCGCCGACTACAATAGCGGCATCAGCGCATTCGCCGATCTCATGCAAGGTCATTGATTCATAAGCGCTCAAGCCGAAATTAAGCGCGGTTTCCGCTTCGAAAACGACTTTGCGTCCAGTCTTGCCCAGACAATCGGCGATATCAGTCAACGATTGCGCAATTCCGCCGGCCATGTGTTTGCCGACGATTGCGATCGTATTAAAGCTGGGAGCAGGAGATGAGTTTGGTGTAAGCGACATGCTGCAGATTAGACCATAATTTACCCTTGTCTTGCACCTGCGCCTGTTAACAATTAATTTGAAAGTGCAACACGTATGAAGTCCCAAGCAACTCCGCATTCAACACATACACCCATTAAGGCGGTCCTGTTCGATCTGGACGACACCTTATGGCATTTAGCGCCAACTTTGGTCAAAGCCGAAGCCATTTTGTACGACTGGCTGAACATCCATATTCCCGGCGTGACCCAGCGCTTCAGCAATGAAGAATTACGCGAATTGCGCATGGAATTGCTGCCGACCGATCCGCAATATCAATTCAATGTGTGGGCTTTGCGCCATGCTGCATTGACGCGCGCTTGCCATCTGACCAGCGAAAACAAAGATTTGGTCGATCAGGCGATGGCTGTTTTTTCTGTGGCACGCAATGCCGTCACACCTTTTGACGATGTCGTGCCGGGTTTAAGCAGTTTGCGCGAACGCTTTGCCATCGGTTCCGTTTCCAACGGCTTTGCTGATCTGGAGACGATAGGTCTGTCGCAGTACTTCCAGACCTCGATCGCCGCCCATCAATTCGGCAGCGCAAAACCAGGCGCTGAGATTTTTCATGCAGCATGCGAGGCACTTTCAGTTGCGCCGCACGAAGCAATTTACGTCGGCGACGATCCTACGCTGGACATTCAAGGCGCACAAAATGCCGGCTTGCAAGCGGTATGGATGAATCGCTTGGGACGCACCCTGCCTGAACATATCGTGCCCGACGCAAGCTGCACAAACTTATATGAGCTCGACGCGTGGCTAAAGCGCGCATAATGACAAGCAACCAGACGGGCTAAGTCGCAAAACTGGATGATGATCATCCGTCGTATTTTTTACACGAAAGCCCGTACGCTTGCCGCCCGGCATGGCCACTCATTACAATAGCAACACTATGCAACTCGATAACCGCGCACAAACCCTGCTGAAAGCTCTAGTCGAACGCTATATTGCGGACGGCCAGCCTGTCGGCTCGCGCGAGCTTTCCAAGATATCGGGTCTCGATTTATCGCCTGCGACGATACGCAACATCATGGCGGATCTGGAAGAAATGGGATTCGTTGCCAGTCCGCACACCTCCGCCGGTCGCGTACCAACGCCACGCGGCTACCGCGTCTTTGTCGATACCTTGCTGACGGTGCAATCCATCGATGAAAGCGCGCTCGAATCGAAATTGCAAAATTCACTGCAAACCGGTTCCTCACAAAAAATCATTTCCAACGCAGCGCAAATTCTGTCGTCGCTCTCCGAGTTCGCCGGCATAGTGATGACACCACGGCGCGAATCGGTATTTCAGCAAATTGACTTTCTGCGCCTGTCAGAAAAACGCATATTGCTCGTCATCGTCGGCCCTACCGGCGATGTGCAAAACCGCCTGCTGCTAACAGATGTCGATTATTCACCAACGCAATTAATCCACGCGGCGAATTACATTAATCAAAATTACGGCGGATTGAGTTTCGACGACGTACGGATACGTTTGCAAGGTGAATTGAAAGCTTTGCGCGACGATATGACGCGTTTGATGCAAGCAGCAGTCGAAGCGGGCAGCGATGCGATGAATGACAATAGCGACGATGTCGTGATTTCCGGCGAGCGCAATTTGCTCAGCGTGTCGGATCTTTCATCGAATATGGTGTCGCTGCGCAAACTGTTTGATCTATTTGAACAAAAAACCAGCCTGATGCAGTTGCTGGATGTCTCCAACAAGGCGACCGGCGTACAAATTTTCATCGGTGGTGAATCAAATCTGGTGCCTATGGATCAGATGAGCGTCGTTACCTCACCTTACACCGTGAACGGCAAGGTAGTCGGCACATTGGGCGTGATCGGACCGACACGCATGGCGTATGAGCGGGTAATTCCGATTGTGGATATCACGGCAAAATTACTGTCGAACGCACTCAGCCACAACAACTAATTTCAGCAAGCAGAATGCAAAAAGCCATGCCCCGTTACAGGTGCATGGCTTTTTTATAACCAGTGCCGCAGCTTATTTTTTGGTTTTTTGGCAGCTCTTGCAGTGGCCGTACAAAGCCAGCGCATGATCAGCAATTTCAAAACCATGTTCTTCGGCGATCCGAACTTGGCGTTTTTCAATTTCCGCATCGAAAAACTCTTCGACTTTGCCGCAATCCAGGCACACCAGATGGTCATGGTGGGAGCCTTCGTTCAATTCAAAAACGGCTTTGCCGGTTTCAAAGTGATTGCGTTGCAGCAAGCCTGCTTGCTCGAATTGCGTCAAAACGCGATAAACCGTTGCCAGACCGACATCTAGATTATCGTTCAGCAACATCTTGTAGACGTCTTCCGCGCTCAGGTGGCGCACCTCGGCATTTTGGAAAATATCGAGGATTTTCAGACGTGGCAGCGTCGCTTTCAGACCGCTGGCTTTTAACTCGGATGGATTGTTGGGCATGTTCTTGTTCATATTGAGGATATCTGCCTTATCATATAGCGTTTTCGTACAATTGCTCAATCCCTTGAGATTCCTTATGCAAATGCTGCCCCGCTATTCTAATCGTGCCCCAGCCATCGCTGGTACTTTTTGCCTTTTATTGGCAACCGTACTCACAGGTTGCGCATCGAAAAACCCGCTGATGGACGAGCCTGCACCCGTTGCCGCCGCTGCCAAACCGGCTGCCGCTCCACAGCAGGTTAAAGCTGCAGAAGAAAAAACCGCATCCACTGCGCCTGCTACTACAGCCGACGCAAAGCCAACTGCAACGCCTGTAGCCCCGCAAGCCGCGGCCACCACCGGCGTGCAAACCAAGAAAGAGAAACGCTTCCTCGGCATTTTCTCGCCTTACCGTCCTGACATCCAGCAAGGCAACTTCGTCTCGCAAGAAATGGTCGCGCAGTTGAAAGAAGGCATGACGCAGGATCAAGTCATCTTCTTGCTCGGCACACCGCTGCTGACCGATATCTTCCACGCTGAACGCTGGGATTATGCTTTCCGCATGCAAAAAGGTAATGGCGAAATCACCACCAGCCGCGTCACCGTTTTCTTCAAGGACAAAGTGGTATCGTCCTTCGAAGGTGGCGGCGATCTGCCGACTGAAAAAGACTACATTGCGCGCATTGCCGACAAAGCCAAAGAAGCCAACAAATAATTAACTGAATTTACGCATGACTCAATTGAAAATCGCAGTAGCAGGTGCATCTGGCCGTATGGGCCACATGTTGATCGAAACCATACTGAGCGCACAGGATGCAACACTGTCTGGCGCGCTGGATATTGCCAGCTCACCGGCTATCGGCACAGACGCTGCTGCCTTCCTCGGCAAACCATCCGGCGTATTAATCTCATCCGACTTCGCCCAAGGCTTGGCTAATTCCGACTTCTTGATCGACTTTACACGTCCTGAAGGTACGCTGGAGCATGTGGAATACTGCGCCGCGCACAATATCAAGATGATCATCGGCACCACCGGTTTCGATGCAGCCGGCAAGGCAGCGATCGCCGCAGCAGCTAAAAAAACTGCCATCATGTTTGCACCGAATATGAGTGTAGGCGTCAACGTCACGATGAAATTGCTGGAAATGGCTGCGAAGAATTTCTCCGAAGGCTATGACATCGAAATCATCGAAGCACATCACCGTCACAAGGTCGATGCGCCATCCGGTACCGCGATCAAAATGGGTGAAGTCATCGCCGGCGCGCTCGGCAAGGAACTCAACGATGTCGCAGTGTGGGCACGCGAAGGCGTGACCGGCGCACGTGATCCATCGTCCATCGGCTTTGCCACCGTACGCGGCGGCGACATCATCGGCGACCACACCGTATTGTTTGCTGGTGATGGTGAACGCATCGAGATTTCGCACAAATCATCCAGCCGCGTCAGTTATGCACACGGCAGCTTGCGCGCCGTCCGTTTCTTGGCTGACAAGAAAACCGGCTTGTACGATATGCAAGATGTACTCGGCTTGCGTTGAACTGAACGCTGCACACCCCAATCAAACTGATTTACTCGGATCGATAATATGAACTCAACTGCAGCGGATCAGGGCTTGGGACTGGCGCATTACTGGGCACAAGGCGATGCCGTCTCGCACGCCGTCGCTTATGTACTGCTGATCATGTCGATACTCAGCTGGTATTACATCCTGTCCAAAGCATGGAGTTCATGGCGCATCCGCAAAAGCGCCGCTGCACTGGAAGGCTTCTGGCAAGCACCTACGCTGACCGACGCAATTGCGACCATCAAAGTTGTCGATAGCGAAAACGTCTACACGCCACTGGCAGCGCAAAGCGTCGAAGCCGCCAATATCAAACCGCATGCTAATTCACTCAACGCCAATACTGATCCCGGCGAATTGATTACCCGCACCTTGCGTCAGGAAATCAATCGCGTTTCATCCAGACTGGAAACCGGTCTGACGCTGCTCGCATCCGTCGGCTCGACCGCACCATTCATCGGCCTGTTCGGCACCGTCTGGGGCATTTATCATGCGCTGGTCGCGGTATCTGCCTCCGGCACCATACAGATCGACAAGGTCGCAGGACCAGTTGGTGAAGCGCTGATCATGACCGCGCTTGGTCTGGCCGTCGCAATTCCTGCGGTGCTGGCCTATAACGCCTTTACCCGCGTCAATCGTGTCACATTGGCTGAGCTGGACGCCTTTGCGCACGATTTGCATGCCTACTTGACCACCGGCGCACGCGTCGGCAAGTAAGCCTTACGCACGCTACTCGGGAGAGAAAATGTCATTCGGCGGATTCAACGACAATCAGCACTCAGCACCCATGGCGGATATCAACGTCACGCCTATGGTGGATGTGATGCTGGTACTGCTGGTGATTTTCATCATCACCGCACCTTTATTCACGCATGCGATCAAGCTCGATCTGCCTAGTGCACAATCTGCACCTGCTCCGGCCGAACCGACGACCATTTCGCTCTCCATCAATGGCGAAGGCGCCATCTTCTGGAACAACGATCCGGTATCGCAAGACGAACTGACTGCAAAACTCGCGATCGCTGCGAAACAGCAGCCACAGCCACAAGTACAACTGCGCGCCGACAAAGGCACACGTTACGAAGTCATTGCGCAAGTCATGGCTGCCGCACAAACCAATGGCGTAACCAAACTGGGCTTTGTGACCGAAGCGCCGCAATCCTCCAAGAAATAAGATCCATGGCCGTCGTTCATTTAAACGGTGAGACCATCACCGATCAACAATCCTTTCATAGCGCATGCAAGACTGCATTCGGTTTCCCGGATTTCTACGGCGAGAATATGGATGCTTGGGTCGATTGCCTCAGTTATCTGCGTGATGAAGAGAACATGACAAAATTTCTCCTCAAACCGAACGAAAAGCTGCAAATCGTCATAGATCAGGCAGAAATATTGCGCAAAAACGTCCCTGACCTCCTCGAAGAATTAAGCTTCTGCATCGAAGGTATTAACGAGCGCTACGCCGATTACGGCGAAAATCCGGCGCTCGAACTCAAACTAGCCTGAACTTCCGCCCTAATTGCCTCGCCTCTGACGCGCCATCTGAGTGGACGAACCAGTATAATCACGGGTTCACATTCACTTTTGGCTCCATCCGTCATGCAAGATAAATACAGCCCCGCCGAAGTAGAAAAATCGGCGCACGACCACTGGCAGGCAATCGACGCTTACAAGGCCGTCGAACACGCCAAGGATAAAAACGGCAACGACAAGAAGAAATTCTATGCTTGCTCTATGCTGCCGTACCCATCCGGCAAGCTGCACATGGGGCATGTGCGCAACTACACCATCAATGACGTGATGTACCGCTACCTGCGGATGAATGGCTACAACGTGTTGATGCCTATGGGCTGGGACGCGTTCGGCATGCCGGCGGAAAACGCAGCGATGGCGAACAATGTGCCACCAGCGCAATGGACTTACGCCAACATCGACTACATGAAGACGCAAATGGCGTCCATGGGCTTGGCCATCGACTGGTCGCGCGAAATGACCGCATGCAAGCCTGAGTATTACAAATGGAACCAGTGGATGTTCCTGAAGATGCTCGAGAAAGGCATCATCTACAAAAAAACCGGTACCGTGAACTGGGATCCTATCGATCAAACGGTACTGGCAAATGAACAAGTCATCGACGGTCGCGGCTGGCGCTCCGGCGCGCTGATCGAAAAGCGCGAAATCCCGATGTACTACGCGCGCATCACCGATTACGCAGAAGAACTACTCGACCACGTCGATAACAAATTGCCAGGCTGGCCAGAACGCGTGCGCACCATGCAAGCCAACTGGATAGGCAAATCGACAGGTGTACGTTTTGCTTTCCCGCACGATATCGAAGAAGACGGCAAGCTGATCAATGACGGCAAGTTGTGGGTTTTCACCACCCGTGCCGACACGATTAAAGGCGTGACTTTCTGCGCAGTAGCACCGGAACATGCGCTGGCGACTTTCGCAGCAAAAAACAATCCCGAACTGGCCGACTTCATTGCCGAATGCAAACTCGGCAGCGTCATCGAAGCCGATATGGCAACGATGGAAAAGAAAGGCATGCCTACCGGCTTGTTCGTCAAACATCCATTGACGCACCAACTGGTTGAAGTCTGGGTCGGCAACTACGTACTGATCACTTACGGCGATGGTGCCGTGATGGGCGTGCCAGCACATGACGAACGCGATTTCGCGTTTGCACAAAAATACGTACTGCCTATTCACCCAGTCATCGACGTAGAAGGCAAAACTTTTTCAGAAGTGAGCTGGCACGACTGGTACGGCGACAAGGAAAATGGTCGCTGCATCAATTCCGGCAAATACGATGGTTTGAATTATCAGCAAGCGGTTGATGCCATCGCGGCCGATCTGGCTGAGCTCGGTCTGGGCGAAAAGAAAATCACCTATCGCCTGCGCGACTGGGGCATTTCGCGCCAACGTTATTGGGGTACACCGATCCCAATGATCAACTGCGCTGATTGCGGTGCGGTACCTGTACCTGAAAAAGATTTGCCGGTCGTCTTGCCGGAAGATTGTGTGCCGGACGGCAGCGGCAATCCGCTGAACAAGCACGAAGCCTTCCTCAAATGCGATTGTCCGAAATGCGGCAAACCTGCGCGTCGCGAAACCGACACGATGGATACCTTCGTTGATTCGTCGTGGTACTACATGCGCTATTGCTCGCCTAACAGCAACGACGCGATGGTCGACAGCCGCAACGATTACTGGATGCCTATGGACCAGTACATCGGAGGTATCGAACACGCGGTCTTGCATTTGCTGTACGCACGCTTCTGGACCAAGGTCATGCGCGATTTTGGCCTCATCAAATTTGATGAGCCATTTACCAATCTGCTGACGCAGGGCATGGTTCTGAACGAAACCTACTATCGTGAAGAAGCCAATGGCAAAAAGACTTGGTACAACCCGGCCGATGTGCAACTGGAACTCGACGACAAGGGGCGCCCTGTATCTGCGATCCTGGCCAGCGACCGTCAGCGGGTAGAAATCGGCGGTACAGAAAAAATGTCGAAGTCGAAGAACAACGGCATTGACCCACAAGCGCAAATCGATCAGTACGGCGCAGATACTGCGCGTCTGTTCACGATGTTCGCCTCGTCACCGGAACAAACATTGGAATGGTCGGGCGCAGGCGTAGAAGGCGCAAACCGCTTCCTGCGTCGGGTCTGGGCTTACGCCTACAATCAGTCGGCACGCATTAGCACCGCTCTGGCCACACCTATTGTGCCCGGAGCACGCGACTATACTGAAGTTCACAAGACGCTGCGCCGCGAACTGCACAAGATCCTGCAGCAAGCAGACAACGATTTCAAACGCATTCAGTACAACACGGTCGTGTCTGCCAGCATGAAAATGCTGAATACATTGGAAGGTGCCAAGCTGGATGATTCTGCGGCGTCGAGTGCAGTCGTCACAGAAGGCTTATCTATCTTCCTGCGCGTGCTGAATCCGGTCGCACCACACATCACGCACGCACTGTGGCAAGAACTTGGCTACGCCACATTGTTCGGCGACATCCTCGATGCCGCATGGCCACAAGTTGATGAAAGCGCGCTGGAACAAGCCGAAATCGAAATGATGATTCAGGTTAACGGCAAGCTGCGCGGCAGCATCATCGTTGCCAAGGATGCTGACAAGGCTATGATCGAAGCAGCGGCGTTGGCAAATGAAAGCGTACAGAAATTCATCGAAGGCACACCGAAAAAAATCATCGTGGTGCCGGGAAAACTGGTCAGTATCGTTGTCTGATTTGAAGTATCAACCGACGCAGGATTACTCATGTTAAAAAATCGCCGCCTTATTTTTACTGCACTGGCCTCGACTGTCATGCTGTCTGCCTGCGGCTTCAAGCTGCGCGGCTCGGTGCTTGGTGAGAACTTGCCGTTCAAGTCGATTTTTGTTACGCCACCCGATGCAGCCAATTACTCGGCAAACGCCTCGCTGGGAGCGATGCTACGCCGCTATATACGCGGCAGTGGTGAACTTGAACTCAAAACATCGCAAAAAGAAGCTGAAGTCACACTCGACCTCATGAGTGAGGTCCGGAATAAGGTCATCTTATCCCTGAATAGCCAGGGTCGTGTGCGCGAATACATGCTGTATTACAACGTCACCTTCCGTGTCCTCGACAGCAAGGGCCTGATACTGCTGGAGCCAACCCTGATCACATTGAAACGCGATATGAGCTACAACGAATCACAAGCTCTGGCAAAAGAAGCTGAAGAAGTTACGCTATATCGAGATATGCAATCAGATGCAGTACAGCAGATTCTGCGTCGTCTGGCTGGCGTCAAGCTGGTGGACAACGGTCCTGCAGAAAAATAATGCAACTGCGCATAGATGCTCTCGACACGCATTTGACCAAGCCGCTCGCCGGCTTGTATGTCATCACGAGCGACGAGCATCTGCTGGCACTGGAAGCCGCCGACAAGATACGTAAAACTGCACGTACACAAGGTTTTTCCGAACGCGAAGTATTGCTTGTCGATCGCAGCTTCAAATGGGGCGAATTGCTGGCAGCCAATCAATCGCAATCATTATTTGGCGACAAGAAACTGATCGAGTTGCGCATCCCCACCGGCAAGCCAGGCAAGGATGGCGGCAAAGCGCTGCAGGATTACGCGGCATCGCTCAGTCCGGACAATGTCACCTTGATCACATTGCCGAAACTTGATTGGGCAACACAGAAAGCAGCCTGGGTCGCCAGCCTGCAGCAAGCCAGCGTGTACATCGATATTCCATTGGTCGAGCGCGCGCAATTACCAGCATGGCTAGGTATTCGCCTCGCAGCACAGCGCCAAAGTGCTAACCGCGAATGTCTGGATTTCATTGCCGATAGAGTAGAAGGCAATTTGCTGGCCGCGCATCAGGAAATCCAGAAACTGGCCCTGCTCTACCCAGAAGGCCCTTTAAGTTTCGAGCAGATCCATGACGCCGTGCTGAACGTCGCGCGCTACGATGTATTCAAGCTGAATGAAGCAATGCTGAGTGGCGATACTGCGCGTCTGGTCCGCATGCTGGAAGGCTTGAAAGGCGAAGGTGAAGCCTTGCCGCTGGTACTGTGGGCCGTAGCAGAAGAAATTCGCACCTTGCTAAAGCTGAAATCAGGCGTCGCGCAAGGCAAGCCACTTGGCCAATTGACAAAAGAATATCGCATCTGGGGCCCACGCGAACGTCTGATCGAACCAGCCCTACGTAGACTGAAATTGTCGACCTTGGAAGGCGCGCTGCAAGAAGCCGCACAAATCGATAAGATGGTGAAAGGTTTACGCGCGAAGAAGTTCTCCGGCGATGCATGGGATGCCATGCTGCAACTAGGATTGAAGATTGCGCGCGGTTAGCCAGCAATAGAGCCTTGGCTCTTGCACAAGGCGCACCATATACATGTTTGCATCGGCAGCAAGCGCTCCAGATAATTCCAGACTGTAGTTTTAGAAACTATCAATTCATTAACCGACACACCAACCATTCCTTAGCAAAATGGATATCAAGCAATACATGAAAGAAGTTGGGCTACGTGCACGCAAAGCATCGCGCGCCATGGCCAAAGCCGATACTGCGGCAAAGAATCAGGCATTGTTATTGATCGCAGCCGCGATTCGTCGCGATGCAGATGCGCTGCGCGCAGCCAATCATCAAGATCTGGAAGCAGCGCGTGCCAGCGGCTTGGCACCCGCCCTGCTCGATCGTCTGACCTTGTCCGATAAAGCCATCGCCACCATGGCAGAAGGTCTGGAGCAAATCGTCGCCCTGCCCGACCCTATCGGCGAAATCTCGAACATGAAATACCGTCCGACCGGCATCCAGGTCGGCCAGATGCGCGTACCGCTGGGCGTCATCGGCATCATTTATGAAGCCCGCCCTAACGTCACCGTTGATGCGGCAGGCTTGTGCATCAAGAGTGGCAACGCAACCATTCTGCGCGGTGGCTCCGAAGCAATCCATTGTAATCAGGCGCTGGCAAAAATCGTCAGCGAAGGTTTGGCCGGTGCCGGCTTGCCTGCTGATGCCGTACAAATCGTGGAAACCACGGATAGAGCAGCAGTCGGTGAATTGATTACGATGCCTGAATATGTGGACGTCATCGTGCCACGCGGCGGCAAAGGTTTGATCGAGCGCTTGATGAAAGAATCCAAGGTGCCGATGATCAAGCATCTGGATGGTATCTGCCACGTCTACATCGACAGCAATGCTGACCTGAAAAAAGCGCTGGATATTTCATTCAACGCAAAATGCCATCGTTACGGCACTTGCAACACGATGGAAACATTGTTGGTCGCGCGTTCAATTGCGCCTGCGGTTTTGCCAGAGCTGGCTAAATTGTATGCAACGAAGGAAGTGGAATTGCGTGCTGATGATGAAGCCCGCGCCATTTTGCAAGGTTATCCGCATTTGACCGTAGTGACCGAGCAGGACTGGAGCGAAGAATATCTGGCAGCCATACTCTCCGTCAAAATCGTTGACGGCATGGATGAAGCTATCGATCACATCAATACCTACTCGTCGCAGCACACGGACTCCATCGTCACTGAGGATTACACACGTGCAATGCGTTTCCTGCGTGAAGTTGATTCGGCATCCGTCATGATCAATGCGTCGACCCGCTTTGCTGATGGTTTTGAGTACGGTTTGGGTGCAGAAATCGGCATCTCGAACGACAAATTACATGCACGCGGACCAGTCGGCCTGGATGGATTAACGTCCTTGAAATACGTAGTCTTTGGGCATGGGGAAGTGCGTGTCTAGTGCCGTGCACAGGAGTGTTGCCTTGCAAGGCAATGCCCCGCTAAATTACTGTTTCACCACGGCAAAGTACGTATCGGACGCCATTCACGCACTAGCAGGGAAATAATATGCTTTGGATTAAATCACTGCACATCGTGTTCGTCATCTCGTGGTTCGCCGGCTTGTTTTACTTGCCGCGTATCTTCGTCAATCTGGCAATGGAAACCGATGCCACAGCAACTACACGCCTGCTGTTAATGGCGCGCAAGCTGTATCGCTTCACGTCTATTCTCGCAGTACCTGCCGTGCTGTTCGGCGTCGCCTTGCTGTTTTACGGCTTCGGCCAAGGCCCTGGCAGTATGTGGTTGCATGTGAAGCTGGTGTTTGTCATTTTGGCTATCGGCTACCATCACGCCTGCAATTCACTTTTGAAAAAATTCGAGCTCGGCACCAATAAGCGCAGCCATACATGGTTCCGCTGGTTCAATGAAGTGCCGGTGGTTTTGCTGCTGGCAATCGTGATCCTGGTCGTGGTCAAACCGTTTTAATTATTTCCGGAGTTTTCCATGGCAAAGATTTGCGAATATTATTTTGCGCCCCAATCACCGTGGGCTTACTTTGGACATGCACGTCTGATCGCACTGGCAAAACAATACGACGTACAAATCGAGATGAAACCTATCGATTTGCAAAAAGTGTTCAGCGTCTCTGGCGGTTTGCCATTGGCAAAACGGCCACCGCAACGTCAAGCATATCGACTGCTCGAACTAAAGCGCTGGAGCGCTCACCTTAATCTGCCACTGAATCCGCAACCGAAGTTTTCACCGGTATCCGGCGATCCTGCTGCCAAACTGATCATCGCCACCAAGCTCGCACACGGTACCGATGCGGCACTGGCACTGACTAGCGCCATCATGCACGCGTTCTGGGCCGATGATAAAAACATCATGGATGCAGATACCTTGGCCGCATTGGCGAATGCCGCAGGCTACGATGGCAACGCATTAATGAAATCGTCAGAAACAACCAGCGTACAAAACGAATACGATCAATTCACCAACGATGCAATGGCAGCCAGCGTATTCGGCGCGCCATGGTATGTCGTCGATGGCGAAGCGTTCTGGGGTCAAGACAGGTTGGACTTCGTCGAACGCGCTTTCCAAAAATAAGTACAGCTAGACAGTAGTAAAAAAGTAGTACCACACGGTACGTGCGACACATCATCTCGATGTGGTCGCGCGTCTATTTTCATAACGGATAAAAGGTCCCCCATGTCATCATCACACTCCTATTTTTGCCCATGCCCGCGCGGCCTGGAAATTGCACTAGCTGAAGAACTCAACGAGATCGCAGCAACACCTGGCAGTGGCAACACGCTCAAGGTACATACACAAGTTCCTGGCGGCGTACATTGCTCCGGCACTTTGCAGGATGCGTATCGCATCAATTTGCATTCGCGCATTGCATCGCGCGTGCTGATGCGCATGGCGCACGCCAGCTACACCACCGAAAACGACATTTACGATCTGACACTGGCACAAGCATGGGAAGACTGGTTTGAAGTCGATCACACCATCCGCATCGATGTGACCGCAATCAAATCCCCACTGCGGAGTCTGGAATTCACCACTCTGAAAATCAAGGACGCCATCTGCGATCGTTTCCGTGACATCTACGACAGACGCCCATCCGTTGATACAAAAATGCCTGATATGCGCGTCGTCGGTTTTCTCGATGCACGTACGTTCACCTTGTATCTCGACACCTCAGGTGAAGCATTATTCAAACGCGGCTGGCGCATGGAAACCGGCGATGCACCTTTGCGTGAAAATCTGGCAGCTGGTCTGTTGCGCACTACCGGCTGGAAGCCAGGCATGACCTTGTTCGATCCTATGTGTGGCTCCGGCACCATCTTGGCAGAAGCAGCACAAATGGTGGCAGGTATTCCACCAGGCTTGCATCGCAACTTCGCATTCGAGAAATTTGCAGGCTTTAGCAAGGATGAATGGGCTGCAATCAAAGCCAGCGTCAAACCAAATGTCTTGCCAGAGACACCTACTATTTTCGGCAGTGATATTTCCGGCGATATGGTCGCCATGACACGCAACAATTTGAACAAAGCCGGAATTCGATTCGAAGTCCCGCTCAAGCAAATTGAAGCGCAAGAAGTCAAAGCGCCAAGTGAAACACCTGGCATCCTGCTGACCAACCCGCCATACGGCGAACGGATAGGCTTGCGTGGCGACAGCACGATAGAAGGCGATGAGATGGCGAAGGAATTCTTCAGCGCCCTCGGCACCACACTCAAGCAACGCTTCGCCGGCTGGAAAGTCTTTTTGTTCACAGCTGATCTCGGACTGCCGAAATTGCTGCGTCTGAAAGAAGCGCGCAAAACGCCTTTCTTCAACGGTGCGATCGAATGTCGTCTATTCCGCTTTGACATGGTGGCCGGCTTCAATCGCCGCGAACAAGCCATACCCAAGACTGATTCCAAAGAGTAAGCAAACTTCCTGAAGTCTCCTGACATAATGCTGTCAGGAGCACTCCCGCATGATGCGTCTTGCCATTTGGCATTTCCTTCGAGGACATCATGCAAACAAAAATTAACTGGTTTGAAATTCCCTCCACCGACTTCGGTCGCGCCACACGTTTTTATGAAGCCCTGTTCGACACCACCCTCCGCATCGAAGAAGGCAATGCAGAGCTGATGAAGATGGCCATATTCACCGACCCTAGTGGCACAACCTGCGGCAGCGTCACCCATAGCGAGTACTCCCAACCCAGCAGCAACGGCACCATGATTTATCTGGATGCCAGTCCGTCTATCGATACAGTACTGACGCGCATTGCACCAGCTGGCGGAAAAATTTACTTGCCAAAAACGGAGCTGCCGGACGATATCGGCTTCATCGCACACTTTATCGATACCGAAGGCAATTTGGTTGGACTGCACGCACAACATTAAACCTGCATAAACGTGAACTGGACGGTGAGGTGTGCATTTGTCAGAATGAGGCGGCAAACCTCATTCTGGATCACCATCCAATCTCATATTTGGAGCGCAAGATGCTGTCACTGTATTTAATCATCTGCCATGCGTCGCGCTGAACGCCTGTTTCAGATCGCGCAGTATTTGCGCGGTCGTCGACTCACCACGGCACATCAATTGTCCGAATGGTTAGCCGTATCGGAACGCACGATTTATCGCGACATCCGTGACCTGTCGCTATCCGGTGTTCCCATCGAAGGCGAAGCCGGTGTTGGTTATCGCGTCAAGGCGGGCTACGATCTGCAACCGCTGATGTTTTCCACCGATGAAATCGAAGCGATGGTCACCGGCATGCGCATGGTGCAAGCCTGGGGCGGACCGCAACTGGCTGCATCCAGTGCCGCAGCATTGGCGAAAATCACGCTTGCACTGCCGCGCGAGAAACGTGACTTCGTCGAAGCAACACCTTTGTTTGCGCCCGATTTCCATATCGATCCTTTGCATGGCGAAAGACTGGAAACCATACGACAGGCAATAGGCAAGCAAAACAAGCTGTTGCTGGATTACGTCGATGCCAAACAGCAAGCGACCTGCCGCACAATCTGGCCGCTGGCTTTGTACTTTTGGGGTGGTGGCTGGTCCATCGCTGCCTGGTGCGAGACGCGTAGCGACTTCCGCTCCTTCCGTCTGGATCGCATCAGTACGCTGCACATAGTCGATTGCTATTCCAGTGTCAGCGGTCGTCGACTCGCCGACTTTGTACGTGAGATGAAGAAAAACATCGATTATTCCTGACATCGATTTCTCCACGACATCACTACATCACCACGTTTCCAGCCTCTCTCAGCGCAGTCACTGCGATTGGGCTATGCTTTTCCTTTTGCAACGCAGGAGCATGCCATGTTAGATACCGTCCATCACCATTTCCAATTGAAAGACGCAACACTATTGCGCGATGCAGCTTATATCGATGGTAAATGGGTCAAGGCAACGGGCAGCTTCAAGGTTACGAATCCGGCGAATGGCAGCACCATAGGCAGCGTGCCGAACATGGGCGCAGAAGAAACAGAAGCCGCCATCCAGGCCGCACATCTCGCCTTCCCTGCCTGGGCTGCTAAAACCGGCAAGGAGCGCTCTATCGTCATGCGTAAGTGGTTTGACCTCATCATCGCCAATGCAGATGATCTGGCGGCTCTCATGACCGCAGAACAAGGCAAGCCGCTGATTGAATCCAAAGGCGAAGTCATTTACGGCGCCAGCTTCATCGAATGGTTTGCCGAAGAAGCCAAACGTGTCAGCGGCGATGTGATGGCCTCGACCTGGAGCGACAAGCGTACTGTCACGCTCAAACAGCCTATAGGCGTATGCGCATCGATTACGCCGTGGAATTTCCCGATTGCAATGATCACACGCAAAGTTGGACCTGCCGTTGCCGCCGGTTGCACCATCGTCATCAAACCAGCTGAACAAACCCCGCTGTCTGCACTGGCGATTGCAGAACTGGCGCATCGTGCCGGCATTCCTGCCGGTGTCATCAACGTCATCACGGCAGATGCAGATAAATCAATTGCAGTCGGCAAAGTACTTTGCTCCAGTGCTATCGTGCGTCACGTCTCGTTCACCGGCTCAACACCGGTTGGTCGCATCCTGATGGAACAATGCGCACCTACCGTCAAAAAAATCGGCCTGGAACTCGGTGGTCACGCGCCCTTCATCGTGTTTGACGATGCAGATCTGGATGCAGCAGTCGCAGGTGCACTGCAATCCAAGTATCGCAATGCCGGTCAAACTTGCGTCTGCACCAATCGCTTCTATGTGCATGAATCGATTTACGATGCCTTCGTACAAAAACTGGGTGCAGGTGCCGCACAGATCAAGGTTGGCAATGGTTTCGAGCAAGGCGTGTTGCAAGGCCCGCTGATCGATGAGCAAGCGATCAAGAAAGTCGAACAGCATGTCAGCGACGCAGTGAAAAAAGGCGCGCAGGTCATTACCGGCGGCAAGCCACATGCACTCGGCGGTTATTTTTATGAACCGACCGTCTTATCGAATATCAGCAATGACATGTTGATCATGCATGAAGAAACCTTTGGCCCGGTCGCTGCCGTCATCAAGTTTAAAACCGAGGACGAAGTAGTCGCCGCTGCCAACAATACCGATTTCGGTCTTGCCAGTTATTTCTATTCGCGCGATATCGGCCGTGTCTGGCGCGTCGCAGAAAAACTGGAATACGGTATGGTCGGCATCAATACCGGTTTGATCTCCAATGAAGTCGCGCCGTTCGGCGGCGTCAAGCAATCCGGTCTCGGCCGCGAAGGCTCCAAGTACGGCATAGAAGAATATCTGGAAATTAAATACCTTTGCATGGGCGGCATCTAAACACGTCGCTCCTGACAATCAACACCACACATCGGCCTCACGATTTGTTCAAGTAGAAAAGAGTAATACCGATGTCTCACACACCAGAAACACCCGCGCGTCCTGTCACCGCCATCGTCATCAACAGCACTGCGCTGGCGGTGATGCTGGCGGCCTTGTCCATGCTCGGGCCTTTTTCCATCGACGCTTATTTGCCGGCATTCCCTAATATTCAAGCAACGCTTGGTGCCACTGCGCTGGAAGTTCAGCAAACGCTAACCGCTTATCTACTCTCGTTTGCCGTGATGATACTGTGGCATGGTGCCTTGTCAGACGCTTTTGGCAGACGCAATATCATTCTGGTTTCACTCGCGGTCTTTGCTGTTGCAACGCTCGCTTGCGCGGCCGTACACAGCATCGAATATCTGTGGATCTTCCGTATGTTACAAGGCATCTCTGCGGGTGCAGGTGTGGTGATCGGGCGCGCGATTATTCGCGATCTGTATGCCGGTGCCGCGGCCGAACGTTTGCTGTCGCTGGTAACGATGATTTTTTCCATCTCACCGGCCATTGCTCCTATTCTCGGCGGCTGGATAGTCCAGCATTCGAATTGGCGCGCCATCTTTCTCGCCTTGTTCGTGTATGCGATATTGCTGCTTTTCTATTGCTACAAACGCTTGCCGGAATCGCTACCGCTAGAGAAGCGTCAGCCCTTTAATCCGCACTTTCTGTATCACAGTTACAAGCGTGTCTTTCGCTCGCCACTGTTTCATTTGAAGGCGGGAGCGGTTGCGTTTAATTTTGCCGGCATGTTTTTGTATGTCGCTGCTGCACCTGTATTCCTGGTTCAGCATCTTGGCCTGGGCCCCGAACAGTTCGGCTGGCAGTTCATTCCTATGGTGTCAGGAATTTTCTGCGGTGCACTGACGGCCAATCGCTTGGCTGGCAATATTCCCACCTCGCGACAAGTGCTGATCGGATTTGCCTTTTTGGTCGGTGCAGCTGTATTCAATGTGAGCTATCACACCATGCTGCCACCGACGTTGCCGTGGTCGGTTCTACCCTTATTTTTCTACACCTTCGGCATGTCTATGGTGGCACCTGGCGCAACGTTACTGGTGCTGGATCTGTTCCCGAATATTCGCGGCATCGTTGCTTCGTGCCAGTCATTTGTCATGATGATACTGGGTGCGCTGGTCGCCGGCGTGATTGCGCCAGTCTTATCGCATTCACCACTGTCACTCGCAAGCGGACAACTGTTTTTTACAGTGGTCGCATTGAGCTTGTGGTTGGGAGGACGTAGTTATCGACGCCGACTGGATGCGCGCAAAGAACCCAATGCATGGGGAACGATAGAATAATTTTTACAGCACTGCTAATCGCTAGACTGCGACTGCACGATTCTTTCCATTCTTTTTCGCTACATACATCGCACCATCTGCCAGCGTGATCAATTGCTCGGCAGTGGTGCTGTCTTCAGGCCAATGCATGGCGATGCCTATGCTGGCCGATATCGATACAGTCGCCGCCGTCAATGTAAATGGTTGCTGCAGCGTCTGCAATATTTTGTCCGCAACTTCAATCGCATCTGCATCGCCATTGATCATTTCCAGCACGATGACAAACTCATCGCCTGCCAGTCGCGCCACCGTATCAGTGGTGCGCACAGCGCCTGACAAACGTTGTCCAATCGTACGCAAGAGTTCATCTCCCGCCTCATGTCCGTAGCCGTCGTTGATCCCCTTGAAACCATCAAGATCAAGGAAGAGCACTGCCAGCGGTTTGCCCAAGCGTGCTGCACGTGCAATTGACTCCGGCAGTTTTTGCATCAGCGCGCGACGATTAGGCAAATCGGTCAGCGCATCTTTTAATGCCATACCCATCAACGATGCCTGCAGCAATTTTCTCTCTGTAATGTCATGCAGGAAGGCGATAAACAAATAACCATCGCGGCGTGGCACGCAAGCAACTGCCAGCTCAATCGGGAACTCAACGCCATCACGGCGCAATGCCGTCACTTCTATCCGCTGATTGATGATATTGCTTTCGCCCGTGGCGATGAAATGTTGTAAGTCTTGCGCATAGTCTTCGCGCATTGCCGGTGGCACCACCATTTCCGACAGGTTTTGCCCTATCGCCTCACGACGCGTCCAGCCTAAAAGGTGCTCCGCCTGTTCATTCCAGTCGACGATGATGCCATTTTGATCCATCGCGATAAAAGCATCGTTCGCGTTCTGCAAGGTCGCGCGTAATTCTGCTTCGCTATCTCTCAGCCGTTCTTGAATAATCAGTTGCTGCGCCAAGGCCTCTTCCAGTGCTCCCGCTTTTTTTTCTATCTCTCTGGTACGCTCCTGCACCAGATGCTCCAGATTTTCATTCAAGGTGTGCAGCCTTTTCACGTGCTGCCGCTCACGCTCCACCATATCTGCCAGCGTGACAGAAAGCAGATGCACTTCGTGGTAGTTGGGGATGATGGGAATTTGCTCGAAATCATCATCTCGACGTCGCACTATCGCTGCGCTCAAATCATCCAGTGGTTTGGCCAGTCCTCGCGCCAATCCAACGGCGACCAGTGCCAGTAGTAAACCAACCAGGCCACCAACCAATAGAATCTGCTTTTGCAAATCACGGAAAGCCGCCAAGGCTATCTCTTCCGGCTGGCGTATCAATACTGACCATTTCAGCGATGAATAAGCAGCACGTCCACCCGTCTGCGAATAGCCGGTCAGATAACGCTGTCCATCTGGCCATTTCTCGGCAATAGCTCCCGTGCGACCGGTACGAGACAAGGCTACGCTGCGCGTATTGATGGTGCTTTCTTCCAGATAATCTGGCCCGAGTATCACCATGCCGTCATTTCGTACAACGATCACTTCGACCATGTATTGTCGATCTGTCGGCACCAGCAATTCGTTCGCAATACTACGCGCCCAGTCCCAACTCAAATGTATGCCAAGCACACCGCGATACATACCATTGCTGTGCGTGATTGGTAAGGCCACATCCACAAAACGCCAACGCTCATCCGTATTGGGCAGTTTGTTTTCCAGCAAGGTGGAAGGATGGTAGTCGCCGATAAACAGCTGCTTTTGTCCGCCCATGAACCAGGGACGCTGACTGACATCAACACCGTCCAGCAAACCGTCCGAGGCAGCGATCACCATGCCTTTGGTATCGGTCAAACCTATCCAGGCGTAGTTGGAAAAATTTCTGTGTATGTTGTCGAAGACTCTTTGGATATCGGCAGCATTGTCCGAGTCTCGTACCGTCGCCAGATTGGCAATGACCTGCGTATGGTCAACCACCCGCGCAATGCCACGATCGAGGGAGTCACGCATCTGCCACGATAATTGCTGGAGACGTTCTTGCGCCTGTTGCTTCGCGTATGTTGCAGCGAAATGATCGACCAGTACCAATAAGGCCAGCATAGTAACGATAACGGTGGCACACACACCTATCGTCACTAGTGTGGCAAGCCGCAAGCGGTCTGGTGTTTTAGGTCTCATTCGAGGTCCCGTCAGCTACTACGTTGGTAGCAAGCATCTTTTAGATGCTCTGGTGCTTTAATAGTTTTATGGAAAAATTTCTTTGTGTGAAGAATTTCTCTACTACCAAATCAAGACCATGAGAGCTTAAACGAACTTTTAGCACAGACAAGGCAGAAAAGCCTGTCTAACGACGTAAATGATCAAACTGCGCGAGAAATTAGTGTGAATCTCGCAACAAGTTATACAACAACTCCGGCTCCAGGGGTTTATGCAGTATCCGTAAATGTGCTTGTGCAATCCGATTGATACTCTCCACCGAGGTATCGCCGGTTATCACCACTGCGGGAATATCGTAACCAGCCGCTTGTCGAACAGCTTGCACGACATCGATCCCGCTAATGTTTTCCGCCAGACGGAAATCACTCAAAATCAGATCAAATAGTGGTCGTCCCTGGGATCGATGTTGTTCGACCGTCTGCAGTGCCTGCTCCAATGAAGAGACGGCAAATACTTGATGCCCCCACGACGATAACAATAAACGCATGCTATCCAGCACGCTGGCATCATCGTCTATCACCAAAATGTTTTTTGATGCTGCGCCAGATGCTTGCGCTATCGTCTTTTCTTCAACGACTGACTGTGTGCCATGAACCAGCGGCAGCCAGACAGAAAATACCGAACCTTTACCTAAAACAGAACGCAAGCCTATACGCACACCCAGCAAATCAGCCGTGCGCTTGACGATAGCCAAGCCCAAACCCAAGCCATGCTCACGTCTGCGCGCAGCATTTCCGATCTGATAGAACTCACCAAAGATGAGTTGTGACTGTCCCTCTGCAATACCGATACCGGTATCGAGCACCTGCACTTCGACAAAATTGCCGCGCCTGCGTGCACCCACCAGAATTTTCCCGCTCTCGGTATAGCGCAATGCATTGGAAACAAAATTGGCCAGAATGCTATGCAGTAATACACGATCCGTCTGAATCAGCAGCGATGTCGGTCTGACGATGAAGCGTAACTTCTGCTCTGCTGCAACGGCAGAAAATTGCTGATCTATGGTCTCCAGCAATTCCTGCAAATCGAATACTTCGCGCTTCACCTTGACCGCACCAGCATCCAGTTTGGAGATATCCAACAAGACATCCAGCAATTGCACCAAGCCCTTTAATGCCGCTTGCAACTTCGTCGCAATATTACCGACGTCTTCAGTGCGTATAGCTGGCGCATTACAGAATGCACGCAAGGTTGCTATATACAAACCAAGTGCATGTGTAGGCTGACGTAAATCATGACTGGCGGCTGCGAGGAATTGTGACTTGGAACGACTGGCCGATTCGGCACGCTCCTTCTCTTGCCGCAATTGCGCGATCAGCTCTATGTTCTCGAAACGCAGGGAAACTGCTTCGCGCACAGTGCGATGGAAGTTGCGGCTATAAGCCAGATTAACGCCCAGCAAAAACAGCGACAACACGCCCAGAACCGAAAATAATGCGCCGCCATAGATAAAAGAGTGCAACGCGAACGGCAACACCGTCGGCAAGGCAAACGCGTAATACGCCGGAGGAAAAGAAGATTGCGATGCGACCGATCCGCCCGTCATACCGGACAAAAGGATGCAGATAAACACGGTCACTACCGTGCTGTCTGGCGAGAAGAAAAAAATACCGACCGAACCCCACAAACAACCAGACAAACCAGATAACAATGCATATTTCCATGCACGTCTATGCGCCATCTCTTCTGGCTGCGACACGCGTAAATCACGACGCACAATCACGATACGGATGGCAGTCAGACTGAAAATCGCAGCAGCCCATGTGAGCAACATCGCGCGATCAAGTTCGCTCCACAGCAGATAAACCGACAATACAACCACTGCAACATTGCCGAAAAAAATAGGCGTGGCCTGCCTATACAGGATATTGATCAGTTCATTGAATATGCGTTTATCGACCGCAGATGCGGCGTGATGATTATTCATGCGCGTCTCTTTTTAGAAGCACGGTGATGGATAGAGCTACCTTCGCAGTGTAATATCTAACCATTATTTCCATGCAACAACTTAATCACCGTCGGCAATTGCCTGTTGTTACAGTTGCCCAGCATTCACATCATGACAAAAATCGTAATCGCAGAAGATCACACACTGATCCGGGAGGGATTGAGATCCTTGCTGGTGCAAGTGCCTGATATCGATGTTGTTGCAGATACCGGCAACGGTGCACTGGTAGAGCAATTGCTGTTGCAAACGCAGGCTGACTTTTTGTTGCTCGATCTCGACATACCCGGTTGTCATGGCATTGCATTGACAGCGCGCATCAAGCAACAACATCCTCATATCAAAATTCTGATCCTGACCGGATCGACGGATCATGTCAGTGTGCGACAAGCCTTTGCTGCCGGCGCAGATGGTTACCTGCTTAAACTCGAAGACAGTAGCGAATTACTGGAGGCGATTCCAACCGTACTCAGCAACAAGCGCTACGTCAGCAAATTACTCGGCTCCATCGATCATTTTCTACAAGACACAGATCAAGCAGTCACACCACGCGAACAACAGATACTAAAACTGATTGCTTCAGGAAAATCAACACAAGAAATTGCCGATGCACTGGCACTCAGCGTATTTACTGTCCGCAAGCACAAGCAAAATCTGATGGCGAAACTCTCCCTACACACGGCAGTTGAACTGGCACGTTACGCACTAAATCAAAGCAACACCTGATCGTGTGACATGACATAAGAGATGGGCAGTTAATGGCGGCGAGAATATCAATGTCCCAAAAGCAAGTAAATACTGTAAATGCAGTAGTCGCCGGGAGCGCCCAAGGATGGGATTGTTCGGAAAACAGAAAGGCAATCTTAACGAAATCTTCACGCCAGGCTTAGGTTTCAGCCCTAAAAATGATTTCAAAATATTTGCAGAAATGCGTCAACCGCATTATTTGGCTGGCGTTATGTACGTACGAACCGAAAATACGGTTCGCACTATTTCCTAAACTTTAGAGAGCACTCAAATGAATAAATTAATCGCTGCCCTGGTTGCCGGTCTGTTTGCCTCCACCGTTTTTGCACAAGCTGCTGCTCCAGCACCTACTGCTGCCCCAGCTGCTGCGCCAATGGCAGCAAAAACAGAAGCTAAAGCACCTAAGGCTAAAGCACACGCTAAGAAACACAAAAAAGCTAAAAAAGCTAAAGCAGCCACTGCTGCTCCAGCTGCAGCCCCAGCTGCTAAGTAATTCGCAGTAACTAAAAAAGACAGGCTTGCCTGTCTTTTTTTATTGCCTGGTCAGACCGGATACTGACCGGGCAAGTTTTTTTCTGCTGTATTTGTATTTACACGCCTAAAGCTCTGCCATCGCTCCTCGGATCATGCGCGCCTGAAAAAGTCCCCGTCTTTTGATCGATCACAATTGCTCCCGGATGACCGGATAAAGGGCTTTGTGCCGGAATGACACTCATTTCATGTCCACGTCGTGCCAGCTCTTGAAACACTTGCTCGCCCGCATCCTTCTCCAGTTTCAAAGAGTCTCGCGTATCTGAAAAAGTTTTCCCTAGCAAGAAGCGCGGTTTCGACAATGCCGTCAACGGATCCATGTTGTAATCAATCATTCTGGTCAGGATAGTCGCCAAGGTTTGTGGCTGCCCATCTGCACCCTGCGTGCCATACAAAATATGTGGTTTATCGTTCTTTAGATACATACCAGGATTAAGTGTATGGAATGGACGCTTACCCGGTTGCAACACATTCGGATGATCCGGCTTCAGACTGAATGAAGCGCCGCGGTTATGCCACAAAATGCCGGTATCACCCGCCATCACACCACTACCCCAATCGAAATAAACCGTCTGCAACATCGAGACCGAATTGCCTTGTGCGTCAGTCGCACCGATATATACCGTGTCACCATTCTTGAAGACATGCGGCCATGGCAATGCCTGTTTCATTTGTATGCCACCAGCGAGTTGATCGAGATGGGCTTTGGACAGTAATTTTTCTGAAGGTACCTTCACGAATTCCGGATCAGCCACATACTGATTGCGATCGATAAACGCGCGCTTCACCGCTTCGACTACGACGTGATAATAGTCCGCACTGCCCTCTGGAATATTCTTCAAATCAAAACGATCGAGTATGCCCATGATTTCCAGCGTCGTAATGCCTTGCGTCGGTGGTTGATTCGCCAGCAAGATGCCATCGCGATACGCAACGCGTAACGGCGGCTCTATACGCGCCTGCGTTCTTGCCAGATCGGATGCCGTCAATGGGGAGCCAGCATCTTTCAAACCTTTGGCAATTTTCTCGGCCAATTTGCCATCATAAAAATCGCGATAGCCACGTACTGCCAACACTTCCAATGTATCGGCCAATTGCGGCTGCTTGAAGAGCTGCCCTTCTTCCGGCACTTTGCCGGTGATCATGAAGTTGCTGCGCACGCCGGGCAGATCGGCCATTTCCTTTTGGCGGAAATCCATCCAGAACCGTTCTGATGGCGATACCGGAAAGCCGTTACGTGCAAAACCGATGGCCGGCTTCAACAATTCTGCCCAGCTCTTGCTACCGGCCAGTTCCTTGTTGCTGATATCGAAGGCTTTGCCCAAGGTGTCCACATTGGCTGCCGTCGTCAGCATCGAGCCGGGACCACGCACCGGAATCGTACCGCTGTACTGCGGTAATACCATTGGTGCCTGACCAATGCCAGACAAGGTTCTGACCTTGCCATTGCGATCGCTGATGATCATGAAAGCATCACCGCCAAAGCTGGCGAAGTGCGGATAAGTCACACTCAGACATGCAGCAATCGCAATCGCTGCTTCAATCGCATTACCGCCCGACTTCAATACATCCAGACCAGCATTAGTAGCTAGCTCGTGCGGGCTGGTCACCATGCCTTTGGTTGATGTAGCCAACACACTTTTTGGCCTGGCTTCCAAAGCCATCGATAGCGGTGTCATCGAACCCAAAGCCATTGCGCCTGAAGCAGATAAGAAATCTCTTCTCGTCATATCGTGGAAAATTTTGTTTTTCATTTTGTCTCCGTAAAAATTCGTGTGACAAGGCGCACACCAACACTGCGCCGTGCAACGTATGTGAACTTGTCCAGCAAGAGAAAATACGTAGCGAGATACGAATACGTATTCGCGCTAAAAAATCCTCTATCTTGATTTCGTAAAGACGAAAAAAAACACCGCTAAGCTAAGTGAGCTTGGCGGTGTTTAAAGGGAGATTTAGGCTTTTTGATGTGCGTGGTTATCGGCCTTGGTATTCGAAGCCGTAGGGAAAGTATTTTCCAGTGGCACGTGACGATGCGAGAAGTTCGCTGTGATCCAGGCATAGATAGGACCAAGGAAGCTCATCACAAGCACGACACCAAGTGCGGACAAAGGATCTTTAGGAACCGGACCAAAGCCGCCAAACATCGTGGCGAAGAAGGACGCGAAACCGAAGAACATACCTGGTACAAAACTAATCGCAGGGAAGCGTGCCAGCATGATCATGCCTGCGTTCAAGCAGAACAGAATCACACATTCTGCGATGAGCAGACTGTTACCGGAAAGATTTTTCGAAGCGATACCAAAACCGGTAACAACCAGAAAACCGGTGATGGAACCAATTGGAAGTGTCGGCCAGATACGTTTCAAATTAGCCGCAGTCGGACCGCCCATGGCAAAAGTGCCTGCCCAGCTGATAAAGATTGCCCAGACTGGCAAGTGCCAAGGCAGTTGCGCCATGAGTACGGTGGTGACTGCGAGTAAGGATGCTACAACTGCGTGTGGTGGCTTTTTCATGCTTGTCTCCTGATGGTTTAATTAAATATTTATTATTTGGCGCTGGCTGTTTCGCACACATGGTCCTTTGCACCATGATCGTGTGCGCCACAACAACCGTGACGATGTATCGTGCTTTTATGCTGAGTGACCACGGTTATTTTTCCGCGTTTAATCACCCAGGAACGAGCAGGAATATCGAGCAAGGCATCGGCTACCTGATAGGTATCCAGAATCACCAGATCGGCCTGCTTGCCAACCGCAAGGCCGTAGTTGTCACCGATACCGATGGAGCGTGCGGCATTGATGGTGCCCATATCCAGAACCGCTGCCTGATGCGCAGGCGTACCAAAGGAAATAGCGTGCGCCAGCATATTGCCGATGACCAGCATGTCCGCTTTACCGAATGGTGTGAAGGCATTGCGTATATTGTTGGATGAGTAGGCAACGTTGACGCCCGCTTCATTCAGAGCGCGTACCGGCGTCAAACCGCGACGGCGATTCTTTGCATCATTACGACCACCCAGATACAGATCAGTAGCAGGCAAAGTGACGATGCTGATATCGGCCTTGCGCAGCAATTCGATCACTGGTTTCAATTCATCCGGATCGAGCGAGCCGAGACTGGTGACATGGCCGAGTGAGACTCTGCCTTGATAGCCAGTATCGATCGTTTTTTGCGCAACGTAAGCTGTCGAAGCAAAGCGCTGATCGCTCGCATCATCAGAAAAATCTGCGTGAAGATCAATAGGCGCATCATATTTTTGCGCCATCTCGAACACGATGTCGATATGACGCTTGGTGTCTTCCCAAGTCAATTCGTTGTATGGACAGCCGCCGACGACGTCAGCACCCATGTTCATCGATTTTTCCATCAAATCGATAGTACCGGGCGATTTGATGATGCCTTCCTGCGGGAATGCAACGATCTGAATATCCATCAGATCCTTGTATTCATCGCGCAGCTCAAGCACTGTTTCCACACCGATCAGACCTTGAATCAAATCAACGTCAGGATGGGCGCGCAAGGCGACCGTACCGTTTTTCACAGCCATATCCAGCACTTGGCGTGAACGATCCAGTACGTCCTTGCGTTCCTGTTTGCTCTTCAGGATGCCGGTGACGCGGATCGCTTCTTCCAGCGTGCCGAGAACAGGCGGTAAACGTCTATGCAGGAATGCTTTTTCCAAATGCATATGCGGCTCGACCAAGCCAGGAATAACAGCTCGGCCTTCTGCATCGATTGCATCTGTCGCTGAGGCTTTAATGCCTTCTTCTATTGCGACGATCTTTCCATTTTTGATACCAATGTCCATCAGTGGTTTGTCATCCCACACACGCACATTGTGTATTAACAGGTCCATCTCCATAACCATCTCCTCTGGATGAAACAACTAAAAACCTAATGCAATTCCTTCGCCACGCGGATCTGCTCCGCCTTCAAAGAACTCTGACCACGGCCCTGGCAAACGAATTGCCTGCGCAGTACCCATACGCGGGAACGGCCACTGCGCCGCTTCCACCGGATGTCCTTGCTCACGCAAGGCATCAAACGTTGCTTCCGGTGCTGCAGATTCCAACAACAACTTGTTCGATGTATCGCCCCACGAACGTCCGTACAAGACGCGTGGTGCGTCAATGGCTTCTTGCACATTCAGGCCGAAATCAACCACACGCGTCGCGACCGAAGTCTGCGTCTGCGGTTGTACTTCGCCGCCTTGCGTGCCATAGACCATGTAAGGCTTGCCATCCTTGAACAACATGCCGGACATCAGCGTCGATGCGCTTTGCTTGCCTGCCTTCAATACATTCGGGTGATCCGGTTGCAGCGAGAAGAAGCTGCCACGGTTTTGCATCAGCACGCCAGAGACAGGATCGGTCACGCAGGCGCCAAAGTCGAAGTACAAGCTTTGCACCAGACCAACTGCGTTACCGTATTTGTCGGCGATGCTGATGAAGGTGGTGTCGCTACCGCCTGGGCGATTTTCATGTGTACGTTTGGTATCGGCCAGCCACTCTGCACGCTCGGCATTCGCCAGCTTAGGGTCAAGCAATTCTTCAATCGGAATATCGGAAAATTCAGGATCAGTCAGATACTGATCGCGTTTATTGAATGCCCATTTGATTGCCTGAATCATCGCGTTGTAATACTCAGGCGAATTTTCATCCAGACCAGACAAATCGATACCGTTGAGGAAATTCAAAATCATCAAGCCGGCTATACCTTGCGATGGGGGCGGTACCTGATACGCTTGAAAACCGCGATAAGTCGTCGAGATCGGTTGCACCCACTTGGCGCGGTATTGATGGAAATCGTCCAACGTCAGCAAGCCGCCTTGGCTCTTCAGATAATTGACGATGGAGTGTGCGGTGTGTTCGTAAAAATGGCGTGTGCCGTTTTTCGCAATGCCTTCCAGCGTATCGCCCAATGCAGGCTGCTGCAGGCGTTCACCCGGTTGATAAGCATTGCCGTTCTTCAGGAAAATTCCAGCCGAACCAGGATCTTGACGGAACACATCGGCATCATCGCTAATCCAACGGCTGATATCTTGTGTGACCGCCACGCCTTCACGTGCATAGCGTATCGCCGGTGCCAGCAAACGGGTTAAAGGCATGGTACCGAAACGTGCATGGGCGAGGCCCCAGCTATCCACTGCGCCGGGTACAGTGATCGCAGCACGCGGACCACGATGCGGGATCGCATCCATGCCCTTGTAATCGTCAAGCGTAATGTTTTGACCGCAGGTGCCGCTACCGTTCAGCGACGACAGCGTATTCGATTTGGCATCGTGGATCATCCAGAATGCATCACCGCCTATGCCTATCATGTGCGGCAACACGACACTCATGGTGGCGGCTGCGCAGATTGCAGCATCGACTGCGGTGCCGCCCTCTTTCAACACATCTAGTGCTGCCCCGGTCGCCAGATAGTGGGCGGTGGCGACCATGCCATTTTCGGCATAACTGACTGGGCGGGTGGTTCTCATCATTTCTCCAGGAATCGGGTTCATGGAAGATGAGCATAGGGATCAATTGCTCAGGTGGGAATCGGGATTACCTGATTCGCATCTAGGGATTTTCCTAGATGATTTCATCCTGCTCACAGCTCAATCGTATCCCTCATTGATCAAGCCGTGTTTTAAGGCGTAATACACCAGATTGGCCGTGGTAGCGGCTTCCATTTTCTGTAAAACAGCCGCTTTGTGGGTACTGATGGTTTTATTGCTAAGTGACAATATTTTGGCAATATCGTTGACCGAATTGCCTTCGACCAGCATGTTGAATATCTGAAATTCGCGTGCCGTCAGCTTGGTATGCGGCAAATCCTGTTCCGGCTTGTGCAATTGCTTGATCAGCTTGGCTGAAATCTCTGGCGAAACAAAAGTACCGCCCTCCGCCACCTTGCGTATGCCTTCGATCAACTGGCTGGAAGCGGTGTTTTTCGTGATGTAACCAGATGCACCGGCACGCATCGCCTGCACTGCGTACTGGCTCTCTTGATGCATGCTCAACACCAGTATCGGCAAATCAGGTTTGACCGCATTGATCTGCTGTATCAAGGCGATACCACTCTTGCCCGGCATGGACATATCCAGCACCAGCACATCGATCTTGAGCGTTCTGATCTTTTGTAAAACTTCTTCGCCATCAGACGCTTCGCCCGCTACCGCCATATTCGATACGAAAGAGATAATTTGCTTCAAGCCATCTCGAATGATGGCGTGGTCATCGGCGATCAGTATTTGTATCATTTTCCGTCTCCTGAATCGCTGGCTGCTACCTTGGGAATACGTACCTCTATGCTGGTACCTGAACCTAGCCTACTCTGAATTTTCAATTTTCCGCCAAGCATGAATGCGCGCTCGCGCATGCCGATCAAGCCCAGGCTATCTTCGCGCGAACTAACGTGATCGAAGCCTTGTCCATTGTCAGTCACCTTCAATGTGACAACGCCTTTCGTTTCCTTGAGCGCCACAACGACTGAAGTGGCGCGACTATGCCGACTGACGTTAGTCAACGATTCTTGCAGTATGCGAAAAATCGCCGTGCTGATATCGCGACTGAAAGCCAAGGGCGTCGATGGCAAGCTCAACTCGTAAGTAATTGGATTACGTTTGGCAAACGATTCCAGCAGCCAGTCAATCGCCGATGGCAAACCCAGTTCATCCAGAATCAGCGGACGTAAATCAGCTGCGATGCGTTGTACCGACTCCACCGTCGAATCGGCAATTTTCTTGAGCGCATGTACATTCTGCAACCACTCATCATCCTGCATCTCGCGTCGCGTTTCGATCACGCTCAAGCCTATGCGGATCGCAGTCAGGGATTGCCCCAACTCGTCATGCAACTCGCGCGAAATACGTGTGCGCTCCTCTTCGCGTACCGATTGCAGATAGGCCGATAGTTCACGCAATTGACTACGTGATTCCAGCAAATCTTCCTCGGCCAACTTTCTGTCGGTGATATCGCGAGAGATGCCGGTAGTACCTATCACTTCGCCCTGTTCATTACGAATCGGCGTCTTGATCGTGTCGTACCAGCGCAACGTACCGTCTTCGGTATAACGCCATTCCTCATAGCGCAGACGCTCACCCTGCTCCATCACACGTTTATCGGTATCGATGTACTCACGCCCCCAATCGGCAGGCCAGACATCCAACGGTGTTTTATTCAGAATCTCGCTTTCAGGCAAGCGACAAGCAGCGATAAACGCATCGTTGACCAGAATATAGCGAGAGTCTTTATCCTTCAGCCATGCCTGGTCGGGAATATTGTTCAGAATCGCTTTTTGCAATTCATCATCCTTGCTCATACGCCCTCTGCTCTTAATCGAATCGGAATAAGTATGAACTTCAATCGCTGCGTTCAGCGGAAATATCTTTCAACAATCTACGGAACTCAGATGAATTCTGCATCAATGTCGTTGCCGCCGACCTCAATTCCCTGATGGTCTTTTTAGGAAGATACAAGGAGGTCGGTACATTAAGCAAGGTTTCCCTTTCGTCTGCATCGACGATATTCTTCAGTGCAATATTGACGTAATAGACAGATGGTTCCGGCGAATTTCTCGCCTTTGCCTTGGCTTTCGCCATCTCTTGCCAACGCTCGATAGACGCTTGCATCGCACGTTCAGACTCTTGCGTATAACGCGCAATCGGGATGTCACCAATCGCACGAATTACATCTCTAAAGCCAGGTACATCAGGACTTTGATCAATCGTATGCTCAGGATCATTCTGTGCATTGACGACGATCACGACCAGCTTGTTCATTTCCGTCAAACGGAAGTCCTTGCTTACCTTGTCGCTACCAATCAACGCTTCCATATCAAGGATGCTGCGTATGCTGAGGTTGTCAGACAAGCCGCCATCCAGCAAATGAATATACGGACGCTTGCTGCGATCAAGATAGCTGAATAGCTCCTCCGTACGTGCGCGTGAGGATGCAGCACTTCTTGTTTTCGCCTTATTGGATGCGGCAGCCTGCACTGCATCCGGCACAGTAAAATTACAGCTGCCGGCGTAATTCCATAAGGTCACAGGAGAAAACACCAGCGGCACTGCGCTCGATGCAGCGACCGCACGTGCAATCGGGAACTTGCTCAAGTCGGAACAAAGAAAATCGAAGGATTCCTGTATGAAATCAAAGCGGCCACCCGACGACATATCGGTCGCGCTGATGATCACGAACGGCCCTTTGCGCTTATTCACCAAATCGTCAAAGGTTGCCTTATTGAACAAAACTTCATCCAGTTGTTCTTCCAGCAGATCGGAGCGACCGAAACGCGGCGAAGTCAGACGCCACTGATTCGAGAAAGAAATGATGCGACTGACGATCTTGTCCTGAAAATCCAGATTCAGAAAACGATCATTGAAATTCTTCAGTACGCCTTCACCGTGCAAACCGTAATACGCAGCCAGAATGGAACCACCCGACACGCCGTAGACTAGATCTACTTCGTCGAACAAGCGTTTCTTCTTTCCATCCTGTACAAATTTATTACGCGCCAATTCTTCCAACACGCCATAGCCTAATGCCGCCGACCGCGCACCGCCACCGGAAAACATCACCACCACGAACATCTTGCTGGCACCCGGCTCAATATTGACGGAATCAATGCTGTAACCGTAATCGGGCTTGTAAGTCTCTAAAGGTGCGTTGATGTTGTACTGCACCAGGCTGCTGCAACCACTCATCAAGGCGGCAAGCGCAAGCAAGGTAAGCAAGCGCCACGACTTTGAACGTTTATATGTCATTGTTTTTACAAGTTAGTTGAGCAGCGCCAGGAATATGGCGCAAAGCGATCAGGTAGAAAAATTCTCTTCAGCATTATATCGATGGCTGAATCGAGCATCATGCCTAAGAAAAAAACGTCGCTTTTCTGCACTTGCAAGGGAATAGTCGTCATGTGCGGCACTTGCCAACACACATAAAAAAGGGTCCGACCAAGGTCAGACCCAAGAGACTCAGCTTGAGGACTGAGTCCGATACACACTCGTTTCCTGCGCTGCCATTAGAAGGCAACGCACATCGGATTAGTACACTTCGCTGATATCGCAGCTTCCTTCTGCACCTATCAACTGACGCAACTGACTGCCCACAGAACCCATACCGATATTTTCAAATACGCTTCTATGCTTGGGCACCACAATCTGATCGCAGTGATGCTCACGCGCAAACTGCACGATGCTCTCTGCTTTGTGCCCGACCACAATGCGCTCCTGATGCGGCACACCGGCTGCATCCAGCTTGTCCATCATCGGCTTCAAGATCTCCATGCCGTTTTCTTGATGGAATTCGGCAATCTGCTTGCGGCTGATGAAGCGTGTAATGAATTTGGAAATCGGCGTTTGTACATTCAACAAGAACAGCGTCACAGGTTGTGTGCGATAGCGTTCGATCACATGTTTCACTGCGCAATCGATATCACCACTGTCATTGATAGGAACCAGTACGTTAGTCATTTTCAGTCTCCTTTTATCTGCCGAAATGGAAAGGCTTAACCTTCGCTAGGCACTGCGACTGCATGTTTGGACGCAAGGAACTTCCCGCAGCCGATCACAATCAGGACGCCCAGTAGTGGAAGTGCTATTTCCAGATAATGAGCATTGGCGATAAAACCTTTGAGAGCTGGATCTTCCACAGCCATTTCGCCAGCGACATAGCCGAGCAAACCGGCGCCAAGCGTGACGATGATAGGAAAGCGTTCCATCAAGCGCATCAGCATCGCGCTGCCAAACAGAATCAGTGGAATCGTGATGACCATACCGACGAACAGCAAGCCCATATGACCATTCGCTGCACCGGCCATGCCGAGCACGTTGTCCAGACTCATGACGATGTCGGCGATGATGATGGTTTTGACTGCGCCCCAAAAATTTTCACTGGAGTTGATGTCGCCATTTTCTTCCTCAGGCAACAGCAATTTGATACCTATCCATAGCAACAGGATCGCGCCGACCACTTCCACGTAAGGAATGGTCATCAAATAGGCAGCAAAAGCGGTCAGTATCGTCATCAAGATGACGATGGCAACGGTACCGATCAGAAAGGCATTTCTTTGTTGCTTGGGTTCGAGATTACGGCACGCAAGTGCAATGATGACGGCGTTGTCGCCGCTCAGAAGAATATTGATGATGACGATCTGGAAGAGCGCCACCCACATGGTTGAATCGCTTAACGTTGCAAGCATTTCTGTCTCCTTCTATGGTTATTGTGAAAGCCATTCCATAGTAAAGATCAGCGCTTACGCTGTACTTTCGCGAACATTACATTCAGCTTTCGCGAATATTACAGAATTCTTACAACGACTATAAAAGTGAGTTAAACGCTCGCGTGCGAGACGGGAAAAGAGACAGTAAAAGTATTGCCCACGCCATCGACATCGTCTTCCAAAGTAATCGTCGCCTTATGCAAGGTGGCGATCTCATGCACGATCGCCAGCCCGAGGCCGCTACCCTCTTCATGCGAACCAAGCAAGCGATGGAAGCGTTCGAAAATGCGCTGACGCTCATCGACAGGAATCCGTGTACCGTCATCGCTGACCACCAAATGCGCACCATGTTCATCCGTATGCACACGTACCGTCACACGACCACCAGGCGGCGTATAGCGGATTGCGTTATCAACCAGGTTGTTGATCATCTCCGTCACGCGTGCTGCTTCGCCATTCAACAACACAGCTTGTTCGGCAGTTTCGAAACCCAGATCGATCTGCTTCTTGTAAGCCAGCGGCACCCATTCCTGCGCGGTGCGCAAGGCGAGTTGATTCAAATCGAAAGGCGCGAAATTGGCGGCCACATTATTTGGTTCATTACGCGCCAGCGAGAGCAGTTGCGACACCAGACGCGACAAACGTTCTGCGCTCGTATAAAGATGGCCCAAAGCTCGTTTGACTTGCGCTGGATCGGTTTCACGCAAGGCGAGTTCTATGTGCGCCTTCAAACCGGCGACTGGCGTACGTAACTGATGCGCGGTATCGGCAATGAAGCGCCCCTGAAAACCAAGTACACCATCGACACGTGTCATCAAATCGTTCACCGCGCCAACCAAAGGCTCGACTTCACCTGGTACGTTATCAGCGGCGATGGGACTGAGATCCAGATGCGAACGCATGCCGACCTCCTGCTGCAATTTGCGCAGTGGTGCCAAGCCATGCGCCACACCACGCCAGATCAAAATACCGGCAATCAAAATCAACAAGACCTGCGGCAGTATCAATTGCATCAGCAGTTCGCGCTCGTGACGATCACGCTTGATCTGCGTCTCGGCGATCTGAATCATCACCACTTCCTCTGGCGGTTGCAGCAAAGGTTTGCCACGCAAGAGTGCAATACGCACAGCTTGGCCTTCTTGCAGCACGCCATCGTAATAGGCCGTTTCCTTGCCGCTCTTGATGGTTTTATGTATCGGCAATGTAGGATCGCCGGCGATGAGTTTTCCATCGACTGTGCGTATCGCGTAATAGATCTGATCTTCCTTGTCGAGCAAGAGCGTGCGCTCGGCATCGGGAGATAAATCAAATCCTAGTCGGCCGTTCTCGCGCGTGACGTGCAAGAGCATTTCGCGTGCGATCTCATTTAGCTCAACATCGTATACATCGTTGGCGACATGACGCACGACAAAATAACTGCCGACGATATCGATCAGCAGTATTAGCGAAAGTGGGACTAGTACCAGACGCAGCAATCTGCTGCGCAAGGTTGGATTGGAATCAGATTTCCTGGCGTTCGATTTCACCGGATTTTTCCAGGAGATAACCCATGCCGCGTACGGTACGGATATTGATGTTGTAGGGTTCCAGCTTTTTGCGCATGCGATGTACATAGACTTCAATCGCATTGCTGCCGCCATCGTCACCCCAGCCGAACAGTCTATCTATCATCTGCTCCTTGGTGACGACCTGTCCCTGGCGCGACAGCAAGACTTCAAACACAGCCAGCTCGCGCACCGACAGTTCTACCGGCTGATCGTTATGAAACAGGCGATGCGCCTCCAGATCGAAACGCAAACCACCATGCGTCAAACTCTTCCCGGCATCGAACTGACCGCGGCGTATCAGCGCACGTACACGCGCTTCAAATTCCGGCAGATCGAAAGGCTTGGTCATGTAATCATCGGCACCCAGATCGAGGCCGGCAACGCGATCATCCAGCGTATCGCGCGCGGTCAGAATAAGAACTGGCACGCGCGACTTGCGTTCACGCAAACGACGCAGAACGGTTAAGCCATCCATCTTGGGCAAGGCGATATCCAGCAAGACCAGCGCATACGCATCGTTACTCAATGCGCTATGTGCATCCTCACCGTTATCGACGTAATCAACGGTATAACCCGCCTGACTCAAGGCACGCGTCAGTGCAGCAGCAAGTACGGCATCATCTTCGACGATCAGAATACGCATAGGAAACGATTACATCCTGGTGAGGTGTGACTTCTAATCGACATAACGGCAGCCCGCTACAGGCTAGCATGTCTGTCATGCACGACAGCATAAGGATAGAAAGGAAAGATGTCTAGCGAGCAAGTTCGTAGCACTACTGCAAAGACATATAGCCACACTCTGCGCTGATCACGACGAATAAAAAATTATGATGGCTCCTGCTTAGCCTATTCAGAATAACAATAAAATTCACTCTTTCTTAACATCACAAAACTGCTGCTCGCACAAAATCTGTAGCCCTAGTTGCAGTACATGGTGTTACCATCAAAAACCATTTTTGTACCGTAACAACGCTGCCTCCATTCTTGATATAACTTCCTGCCCCTCCTTGCAACTGCACTGATTTTCAGCATACCGATTATGCGTATCCTCATCATTGAAGACGATCCCTTATTGGCAGATGGCATTAGCCAATTAATGCGCACTTCCGGTCATAACGTAGATTCCGTTGCGAGTGCCGAACTTGCTGCACCGGCTCTTGCTAGCGAAGTATTCGATCTGATACTGCTGGATGTCGGCTTGCCAGGCATCGATGGTTTTGAATTTCTGAAGAAACTGCGTGCCGACAATTGCCGCACGCCCGTCCTCGTGTTGACTGCACGCGATGCCCTCAATGAAAAAGTGCGCGGTCTCAATCTTGGTGCCGATGATTACCTGACTAAACCGTTTGCAAGTGAAGAACTGTTTGCTCGCGTGACTGCACTGGAACGCCGCATGCATGGTCGCATCAGTCAGCAACGCATACACGGCCCCTTGGTACTGGATGAAGGTGCGCATAGAGCATGGCTGGATGGAAAACCTTTGGATCTGCCCTTGCGCGAATGGGCCATACTGCTTTTTCTTCTCGACAATGTGGAGCGCGTCGTCAGCAAGGAACGCATTACAAGAGCACTCTGCAATTGGGAACAGGACATGAGTGGCAAGGCGGTCGAAGTCTATGTATCACGCCTGCGCACCAAGCTTGAAGCAGGTGGCATCATCATTCGTACCGTACGCGGTATTGGCTATATGCTGGAAGAGAACTATGCAGTACGGCAGCCTACGTAAAGCGCTCATCAAGCGCTTGTC
Organism: Herminiimonas arsenitoxidans; assembly: GCF_900130075.1. Taxonomy (NCBI): domain Bacteria; kingdom Pseudomonadati; phylum Pseudomonadota; class Betaproteobacteria; order Burkholderiales; family Oxalobacteraceae; genus Herminiimonas; species Herminiimonas arsenitoxidans. Next base: position 3,232,361 of record NZ_LT671418.1, on the reverse strand, counting down.
GCTTACTCTCGGCTTGTCGCTCTTACTGTTGATACCGCTACTCTATTTCCTGGTGCAGCGACCTGCCGTCAAGGCATACGACATCGATCTATCAGATGCCACGCGTTCATTGATTCCATCTTTGCAGATTGTGAATGGCAAAGCGCAGTTCACTTTCCCGCAGGCGGCAGAAGACATACTGCGCACTGACAGCCACGACAACATTTACTATCTTGTACTCGGACCTGGTGAACAATTCATAGCCGGCGACCAAGGTCTGCCTTTGCCTGATCCTGCGCACAAGCTCACCAAACCCCTACTCTACAACGCCGTGTATCTCGACCACGATGTAAGGGTCAGTGCCATACCGCACAATATAGACGGGCAACAATTCATTTTCCTCACAGCAGAGACAACCAAGAAGCGGCAGTTGCTTGCGTTTAATACAACCATCGCAACCATCGTATCCTTGCTGGTCTTGATCATCGTGAGCACGATTAACGTCTGGTACAGCACCAACCAAGCACTGGTTCCATTAGACAAGATACGCAAGGCCTTGCACGGCATGCAGCATCACAATCTGGAGGCACTGGATGAAAATCTCGTTCCGACTGAAATCAAACCTCTGGTGCAGGAATTCAATAGCCTGTTGCAACGTCTGGATGCTTCTGCCGAAGGACAGCAACGCTTTGTCGCCAATGCAGCGCATCAATTACGCACACCACTAGCCGGCGTACAAACTCAGCTTGAATTGCTGCGTGACGAAACCAACAGCCAAATACATGAGCAACGCATTACACAAAGTATTCACGCGATTGAGCGTCTTGCGCACTTGGTGCATCAAATGCTTGCGTTGCTTTCATCCGTACCTGGTGGACGAGAAACCTCAGTGCAAACGCTGGTCAATATTTCAGATGTCATACGTGAACGCTCGACAGAATGGGTGCATCTGGCTACACCGCGCATGGTCGATCTCGGTTTTGAACTGGAAACAGTCCACGTCTATGGCGACTCCTTGTTGATAGGAGAAATGATCGCCAATCTGGTGGATAACGCGCTGCGCTATTCACCCATAGGCTCCATCGTGACGGTACGTTGCCGACAACAGGATGCGCTATCGATTATCGAGGTGGAAGACAATGGCCCCGGCATTCCAACCAAAGAGCGAGAATTGGTATTCGAACGTTTTTATCGCAGCGCCGCTTTCGCAGCGATCTCCGGCAGCGGCCTTGGCTTAGCCATCGCACGGGAAGTGGTATACGGCCTTAACGGGAGCATACGCATCGAGACGCCATCATCAGGGAAAGGTTGCCTGATCGTGGTGGAATGTCCTGCGCCCGCGACGAAACAAATCCCTATGGAACATACAGACATACTTGCCACACAAGCAGTCTGAATATCAGACCATTACAACATCTGTCTCATTCAATAAATCATAAATAAAAAAACGGTAACCCCATCAGGGATTACCGTATCAAGAGACAACTCCTTCTTTCGACAGCAATTAGAACTTGTAGTTCATCCCTAAAGAGATACCTTGCAAATGACCGCCCGCATAACAATTTGGCGCACCATTCGCAACGCTATTCCCATCGTGACAATCAGTTGTCACGCCACGGCCACCCGCTCCCAGATCATAGTGGGCATACGCACTATTGATGGTGGCTGCATAGTTTGCATACCAACTGAATTGCTTGTCGACCTGACGCTTGTAAGCCAGCGTATACATATTCGCCGCATTATTCGCATTCGGCGTACCGAGCACACCCAGCACTGGCGTGTTGTGCTGTCCTGGATCGCCTGGCGTTTTTCCTGCATGTGCCCAACCCAGAGACACACTGTCTTTCTCAGAAAGTTCCTGCGTCACGGCTAACCAACTACCGTTACGCGAACGCTCGTTTTGCTCAATTAAATACGCTGGAATATTGCGACGCATCGCCTCGAAAATGGCGCTGACCGTTGTTTTGGTTGGGAAGGTGTATTGCGCACCTACTTTGTAAGCATATTCATTGCCCACATCGTTGACGTCCCCACCTTGATCGCCACTGCGGTTGACGCGCTGATGCAACTCATACGCACCGACGAGGTACAAAGGACCCTTTTCATAGGAGACACTCGCACTGTATGCGCTGCCATAGCTGCCGTCGCTACAGTCAACGATGGTGCCATTGCCACCACTACCTGGAACATTGCCGCCAGTACAATCGGATTCGCCACTGGCTTGAATATTGTTTTCAAACCCGCGGTTCTGTCCCGGCGAAACCAATGCATTGACACGGAAGCCATTGATATTCGGTGATTCATACCAGAGCGCATGATCCAGACGCGTACCAAACTCGACGCGATTATCACCGCCGGTATTACCCATGATGGCTGAATAGTCACCTATCATGCCGGAGAATGGATTCATGCGGCTGGTAGACGATTTGTATGGCGCATCGGTTTTACCAACCTTGAATGCACCCCAGGTGGAATTGGCAATACCGAGGTAACTGTTACGCGAGGTCAGCGCACCCTTGACCTGATCACTCTGCGCACTGGTGGAAGCACCTGTACCAGCAGTCGCAGAAATATCCAATTGCGTTTCCAGTTGATAGACCACCTTGGTGTTCTCATCAAGCGCATGCGATCCGCGTACACCTACATACGAAATATTGGTTGAGATATCCGGTTGCCAGCCGACGTTGCCAACCGGTGCCGTCCCGTTGGGATAGGATTTTTTCAAACCTTTGGTGCTGGAATCTACCGAGAGATTCAAGTCACCGTAAAACTCCACATCCTTGATCGCATCAAAGAAGGTATTCGCCCGCTTGCTCACTTCAGGCGACATGGTCATTTCTTTTTTCGCTGCCGTTTGTGTTTCCGCTACCTGTCCCAACTTCGCCGACAACATCTGCACTTGTTGTTCCAAAGCCTTGATGCGCGCGTCGGTATCAGAGTCAGCCATGGCCGCACTGGACAACATCAAGGAAGGAAGTGAAAACATGACAAAAAACGCCGCCTGCAAGGGCTTCAACTTAAGCTTCATATATGGTCTCCATCATCCTAATTTTTTAATAAAAATTGACGCACAACACATGATTGAGCGCAGCAGAACTCTCGGTGAAAAGCGCCACTTTGTTCTCGCCAGGAGACGTATGGGTGTTACGTTCTCTTTCGCATCACACGATAAAAACGGTGCGCTAAAAATGTGATTTAAAGTCTTTGCGCACACCGTTTTTGCGATGCTGATAGCGCGCTAAGTCATTGTCAATAAAGGATATTTTTACTAATTTTAATGAAAGCAAAGTGAAGAAATTTGGAGGGGAAGTTGCAAGCTTGCTTGTGATGAAGATGAAAGCTTGATGCAAGAAATGCTGTTTTTTCGCACCAAAAAAAGGCGTATCAATTTCTATAAAAAATCCTTAGTTATACAAATCAATGCTTTATCTCTTTCGTAAAAAAATTTGAAAGAATTAATGCCTAATGTAGATAAAGCACAACAGATGGACTGGAAATCGAATAGTAAAAATAGATGAAAGTCTTTGCCCCAACCGTTTTACTCAAATCAAGGTGCATTGGTCAGCACATCCGTCGAACAAGAAGAAAGCATGTACGATCATGCTTGATAGCCATCTCATACAACAGGTATGTATACATAGTGGAACGCTCGCGCATCTCGCTGCAAAGAAAAATTGCTCTACATCAGGATTAGACTGACAGAGTACGAAATACAAACCCGATTGAATCGAAAGGTTGAGATGAAGCTGAAAAACATACTGCGACATATACGCAGCACCTGCTTACACAGCGCTGTTATCGCTTGCGGATTGACATCAATCGCATCGGCGGCCGACATGACTACCTTCCCTGACGCTGCAGCCAGCGATCCCGCCAAGCTGGGTTGGATGGTTGGCTCGCCACCACCGCCTGACCGCATACTGCGCTTTGACGATGGCAGCTATTTCCGCTTCCCTGCCATGCGCTGGAGCGTCTCCAACTTCCGCCAATTGATGCCGACGGTCAACGTCTCGCGTGGTTTGGGCGATCCAGTTCCGCTACCTCGTGCCATACGCACCGACATCGATAAATTGCGTTTCGTGCCGCTGGGCGCCACGCAAGCTATGACATGGGAAGAATCGCTGGCAGCCAATTACACCGACGGCATCGTGGTTCTGCATCGCGGTCGCGTTGTATATGAACGCTATTTCGGCGTATTGAAACCGGATGGTCAGCACGGTGCCATGTCCGTCACCAAATCAGTCATCGGCACGCTAGGTGCCATGCTAGTCGCAGAAGGTCGTCTCGATGCGAACAAACAAGTCGCCGACTACGTACCCGAACTAGCCAAGTCGGCCTTTGGCAACGCGACCATACGCCAAGTGCTGGACATGACTACCGCGCTCAAATACAGCGAAGACTATGCAGATCCGAACGCCGAAGTCTGGGCGCATGCACAAGCCGGCAATCCTTTGCCCAAACCCAAGGACTACACAGGTCCGCGCAGCTATTTTGAATTTCTCCAGACAGTTCAACCACAAGGAAAACACGGTGAGGCCTTCGGCTATAAGACAGTCAATACTGATGTATTGGGCTGGGTCATCGCACGTGTGACCGGCCGCAATGTCGCCGATCTGTTGTCCGAACGTATCTGGCGTCGCCTCGGTGCTGAACAAGATGCCTACTTCACCGTCGATTCGATAGGTACGCCATTTGCCGGTGGCGGCTTGAATACCGGCTTGCGCGATCTGGCACGTTTTGGCGAAATGATGCGTAACAACGGCAAGTTCAATGGACAACAGATCGTACCGAAAGCAGTCATAGACGACATACGCCACGGCGGTGACAAGGAAGCCTTTGCCAAGGCGAACTACAAACTGTTACCTGGCTGGAGCTACCGCAATATGTGGTGGGTCACGCACAATGAAGATGGCGCTTACACCGCCCGCGGCGTGCATGGACAAACCATCTATATTGATCCAAAAGCTGAAATGGTGATCGCACGCTATGCATCCTTCCCGATAGCAGGCAATGCTGCCAACGATCCAACCTCGCTGCCGGCTTACCATGCACTGGCGCAGTTTCTACGGACACAACGTCGCTGACGCCAGGGTACGTGCCACACCACATGGTGTAACATTCGCCATCGTATCGATGCACAAACAGATTCAAGGCGCACATAACAAATACCAAACTATTTGTTATGTGCTCTTCAGCCTTTCCTGATAACGTCCCATCTTGGTCACCGACCAACATGTCAGTTCAGCAAGTAATGGCACGACCTTACAGGCTACATCTTGTAATGCGATATCCCTTAGTCCCAACACTGTAAATTGATGAATAGCCCAATCGCGCACGAAGAATCTGCCAACCTGATCACCACAGAGGCGGTCGATACTGCGGAACAACATCTTCATGACATTCTCTCCATTGCGATCGCACACACACCTGCGCATGCTGCCGTAGTGGTATCGGATGCGCAGTGCCATCTCGCCGTCGCCCTTACCGAGGCTTACCGACGCTGCCTGCCGAATGCGACGTTCATCGACTTCGATGCAGTCTCGCCAGATTCCATACTTGCCGCTTTTGCAAAACTGGAAGCGAACGATTTGGTGATCTTGATCCAATCGACCAGCTTCCGTCTTGAAGCTTTCCGCATACGCATAGAACTCTTCAAGCGTTCACTCAAAGTAATAGAGCATCCGCACCTGTCGCGCATGCCTGGCGCACAAGCCCTGCATTACATCGAAGCGCTCGCCTACGACCCCGCCTATTACCGCGGCGTCGGTCAAGCGCTGAAAGCGCGTATAGATAAAGCTGGCTTCGGTGTCGTCGATAGCGGTGGCGAACGTCTGGTTTTTGCATCGCCCTTCGAGCCGGCCAAACTGAACATTGGCGATTACAGCGAGATGAACAACGTCGGTGGTCAATTCCCCATCGGTGAAGTGTTTACCGAAGCGCAGGACCTGGAAGCAGTCAACGGTCGCGTACGAATTTTTGTCTTTGGCGACACTTCATTCCGCGTCAACAAACCCGAGCAACCCATCACTTTGGTCATCAGCAAAGGTCGTGTCACCGACGTGATTAATTCGACACCGGAATTCGACCAGGTGCTTGCCAACATCCGCGCCGATGAAGGCGAAGTATGGTTGAGAGAACTGGGCTTTGGTATGAACCGCGCGTTTTCACAAGAACGCATGGTTGATGACATTGGCACTTACGAGCGCATGTGCGGCATCCATCTGTCATTAGGAGCCAAGCACGGCGTCTACAACAAACCTCAAATCAGAAGAGCGACCGCTCGCTATCACGTGGACGTCTTTGCCGTAACGCAAGCCGTCTATCTGGACGATGAGGTGGTGTATAGCAACGGTGCATGGCAAGTCTGATGGCGCAATAGCTTTATATTTCTTCTCTGCCATTGCATCTGTCACGCCGCTGATTCCCAAGCACCAGACAAACCCGCGTAAAATGCGGCTACACGCGGGTGTAGTTCAGTGGCAGAACGAAAGCTTCCCAAGCTTTAGACGAGGGTTCGATCCCCTCTACCCGCTCCAGCCATGATGACATCATGGCACTTTTCCTTGGCAACACTGCGCTCAGTTCGCAGCATTTACAGAACACTTCAGCATGACCGATAACAAATCCGAAGACGGACAGAACAAGCCACTTTTTTACGATCCGACTGAACATCGTATCCGCAGCTTCGTCACGCGCGCAGGCCGCTTGTCGACAGCACAAGGCCGTGCGATTGAAGAACTCGGACCGCAATTCTTCATTCCGTATGTCAAAGCACCGCTGGATATAGATCAGGCATTTGGTCGCAGCGCACCGACGATTTTCGAAATCGGCTTCGGCATGGGCGAAACCACGGCAAAAATCGCAGCCGGCATGCCTGAGAAAAATTTCATCGGTGTGGAAGTACACACACCAGGCGTTGGCAGTTTGCTCAAATTGATCGGCGAGCAAAGCTTAAGCAATCTGCGCGTGATTCAGCATGATGCTTTTGAAGTGCTGACGAATATGATCGCGCCAGAATCTTTGGCGGGTGTGCACGTGTTCTTCCCTGATCCATGGCACAAGGCGCGCCACAACAAGCGCCGTCTGATCCAGCCGCCGCTGGTGGCCTTGCTGTCCTCACGTATCAAAAAAGGTGGTTATCTGCATTGCGCCACTGATTGGCAGGAATACGCTGAACAGATGTTGGAAGTATTGGGCGGAGAGCCTAGCTTGCAAAATACGGCTGAAGGCTATGCGCCGCGTCCCGACTATCGCCCAGTGACGAAATTCGAGAATCGCGGATTGAAGTTAGGACACGGCGTGTGGGATTTGGTGTTCGAGAAAAAGTAAATTCGCGTTTTTTAACTGCGCATTTACTTTTCGTATTTAATCTTCAAGCGGCCTTAATCCATCTCAGCGATTAAGGCCACAATATCTGCACCGTAAGTCTCCAGCTTCTTCTCACCAACACCACTGACGCCGCGTAAATCATCCAGCGAACCAGGCTGTGCCTTGGCAATCTCGCGCATCGTCGCATCGTGGAAAATGACATAGGCTGGCACATTGTGTTTGCGTGCAGTCTCCATACGCCACCAGCGCAACTTCTCGAAGATCGCCTGCTCGGCCGCCGACAAATCGGTTTCAACAAATCCTTTCGGCTTGCTGGTTGCACGTTTGGATTTGACCGGTTTTTGATATTCGCGCAGTTGTACTTTCTCGCCGCCCTTCAAGACCGGACGCGCAGCTTCGGTCAACTTGAGTGCGCCATACGATTCGTGATCAACGCTGACCAAACCCAAGGCTATCGATTGCCGCAGAATTGCGCGCCATTCCGCTTCACTACGATCTGAGCCTATACCGAAAGTAGAAACCTGTTCGTGCTGCCATTGCTTGATCTTGTCGGAATCCACACCACGCAATACATCCAGCACGTGCATCGCACCGAAACGTTGATCTACGCGATAGATGGTCGATAGCAACTTCTGCACCGCGACCGTCGCATCGAATGAACGCGGCGGATTGAGACAGGTATCGCAATTGCCGCAAGGCGTTGATGACTGACCGAAGTAAGTCAGCAAGCGCTGACGACGGCAATACAGCGTCTCGCACAAACCCAACATCGCATCGAGTTTGACGCTCTGCACACGTTTGAAAGTTTCATCCGCTTCCGACTCATCGATCATGCGACGCTGCTGCACCACGTCCTGCAAACCGTAAGCCATCCACGCATTTGCCGATGCACCATCGCGACCGGCACGACCGGTTTCCTGATAATAGCCTTCTATGCTTTTCGGCAAATCCAGATGCGCAACGAAGCGTACATCCGGTTTATCTATACCCATACCGAACGCGATGGTCGCGACCATCACGATGCTTTCTTCACGTAGAAAGCGCGCCTGATTTTTACTGCGTGTGGCAAAGTCCATACCGGCGTGATACGGCAAAGCGGTGATGCCGTTTTCACTCAAGAATTCAGCAGTCTCTTCGACCTTCTTGCGCGACAGGCAGTACACGATGCCGGCATCGCCAGCATGTTCGCTTTCAATAAAATCCAGCACCTGCTTGCGCCCGTTAGCCTTCTCGACGATCTGATAACGGATGTTCGGTCTATCGAACGAAGACACAAACATGCGTGCATCGTCGAGTTGCAAGCGATGGGCAATTTCCGCACGGGTCTGATGATCGGCAGTCGCGGTCAGCGCAATGCGCGGCACGTTGGGAAAACGTTCATGCAAGACCGACAGCTTGATGTATTCAGGGCGGAAATCATGCCCCCATTGCGAGACACAGTGCGCTTCATCAATCGCGAACAAGGCGATCTTGCTGGCTTCCAGCATGTCAAGACAACGCGGCGTCATCAGACGCTCAGGCGCGACGTACAGCAGATCCAGATCGCCGGTGCGCAAGCGTCGCTCTATGCGCGACGACTCTTCGAAAGTTTGAGTGGAGTTCAAAAAGGCAGCGCGTACGCCAACCTCGGCCAGCGCATCAACCTGATCCTGCATCAAGGCGATCAAGGGCGAAATGACGACACCAACGCCATCGCGTAGCAAGGAAGGAATTTGATAACACAGCGACTTGCCGCCGCCGGTTGGCATCAGCACTAAGGCATCGCCACCGCGCGTGACAAGATCGACGATCTCGGCCTGCTCACCGCGAAAGGATGAGTAGCCGAAAACGGTTTCAAGTATATGCAGCGCTTGCGCGCCAAGGTCACTGTTCATTAACGCTGCTTAATCTGCCCACACTACCCATCCGTAATAGGCACTCAACAAGACAAACAAGCCGAACACGATGCGGTAGTACGCAAAGAAGGTGAAGTCATGTGTACTGATATAACGCAGCAACCAGCGCACGCACAGGAAGGCCGAAACAAACGCTGCCAAGCCGCCAAGGCCGAACAAAGGAATATCCGCCATCGACAACAAGGCACGGTCTTTGTAGACGGAATAAACCGTTGCACCCAACAGCGTCGGGATTGCGAGGAAGAAGGAAAACTCGGTTGCCGCTTTGCGCGACAGACCAAAGAACATGCCGCCGATAATGCTCGCGCCGGAACGGCTGGTACCTGGAATCAGCGCAAACGCCTGCGCGCAACCAACCTTGAGCGCATCCAGCACTGTCATGTCATCCACCGTTTCAACGCGCGCGACAAAAGTCGTATTACGGTTGCGACGTTCTATCCACAAGATGATGAAACCGCCAACAATGAAAGCGATCGCAACCGGCACTGGTGCAAATAATTTCTCTTTAATCTTGCTGGCGAAGACCAAGCCCAGCAGCGCCGCCGGCAAAAAGGCGACCACAATATTCAATGCAAATTTTTGCGCCTTGCGCTCGGTGAGCAAACCGCTCAACACCGCAGCGATGCGGGCACGGTATTCCCAAACCACGGCCAGCATTGCGCCAGTCTGAATCGCAATTTCAAAAACTTTAACCTTGGGACCGGTGAAGTCCAGCAGGCTGCCTGCAAGAATCAAATGTCCGGTCGATGAAATCGGCAAAAACTCCGTAAAGCCTTCGACGATGCCCATGATGATGGCTTTAAGCGCGAGAATTGGATCCATGGCGATGTAATCTGTATGAGGAGGTAATAAAAAACCCGCCGGTTGTGACGCCGTACGGGTTACAACGTATGCGATAAATCGGTATTTCTTAACGCCGCGAGTACATCAAGCAGCGTGATCATGCGGGTTCAAAGGTTACCACGAGACCGCATGCCGCTGTGCTGATTTTGCCCTGCCAGCACAGCTATTGCCGCACTGAAAGCCGCCGTATCACGCACGCTATCGTTCCGACTCACGCTGCAGTCAAACGTTCCAGTGTCGTCAAATAAATCATCGCATCTTCACGCGTCGCGCCGCACATTTCCAGTTGCGGCTGCAAACCACCGCATACGGCAGGTCGCTCCGGCTGACCGAAGATGAGGCAACGATTATCCTTATCCAGTTGCACGCAGCGCACTCCCGCCGGCTTGCCATTGGGCATGCCTGGAATCGGAGAAGAGATCGACGGTGCTGTACAGCAGGCACCGCAATCGGAGCGACAACGCAATAAATTAGTCATTCGACAATTCGTTCAATAAAGCAATGAATGGAATGGCGCGGAAGGCGCGATTTTACCGGGATAGTGTGGAGAAAGCGTTTTTAGTGCCACAAATCCGCATCCAAATGCGCCTCAGGCTTGACGCTGTCAGGGTGGGCGCTTACATTACGGGAGCCTTGGCAAAGGCTTTCATCCCGTGCCAAGTCAGCACAGTGTCGCAAACACTGGCCATGTCGTGACAACACCCTCCCCGGAATGGTTAAGTCCACTCGTTTCATTGCTTTGCGCTAGTGCGCAGACAATGATGCGTCTGTTCCCATGGTCAAACATCGGCGCGGTGCCCGCCATTTGATAAAATGCCTGTTTTCTTATTTAGCTACCTAGAGTCGACAAAATGAACATCGAAAAAGCCCGTTTCAACATGATCGAACAGCAAATTCGTCCTTGGGATGTGCTCGATCTGGACGTCCTCGAATTATTGGTTGTCGTCAAGCGCGAAGCATTCGTTCCGCTGGCCTACCGCGCACTCGCATTTGCCGACAGCGAAATCCCGCTGCCACACGGCGAAAACATGCTGACGCCAAAACTCGAAGCACGCATCATGCAGGAACTGGCCGTCAAGAAACATGAAAACGTGTTGGAAATCGGCACAGGCTCAGGCTATATGGCTGCATTGCTGGCGCACAAAGCGCGCCACGTGACATCCGTTGAAATCGAACCTGAACTGAAAACACTGGCAGAAAAGAATCTGGCCGACTACGGCGTCAGCAATGTCACCGTTGTACAAGGCGATGGCGCACAAGGCTGGACCGGTGGCGATGCAACTTATGATGTCATCGTCGTCTCTGGCTCGCTGCCAGTCGTACCGGAAGGCTTGCTCGCCAATATCAAAATCGGCGGCCGCTTGTTGGCCATCGTCGGTACTGCACCGGCCATGACTGCGCAAATCATCACTCGTACATCGGATATCGGCTACACCACAGTCGGTCTGTTTGAAACAAGTGTGAAGCCATTGCGTAACGTTGCTACACCATCACAGTTCAAGTTCTAAGGAATCGCAATGCAACACTTGACCGCGCCGGAGCTGGCAGCGTTGATCGCAGAGTCGCCTGACTCTGCTCCCGTTTTACTCGACGTGCGCGAGCCATGGGAATATCAAACCTGCCAGATTGCAGGCTCGGTCTCGATTCCTATGAACACCATTCCTGTCCAGTTAGAACAACTGGACAAGGATGCGCACATCGTCTGCGTTTGCCATCACGGCGCACGCAGCATGCGGGTCGCACACTTCCTGGAAGCTAATGGTTTTACGCAAGTGACCAATCTAACCGGCGGCATCCACGCATGGGCGCAGCAAGTCGATCCGGCTATGCCGACCTACTAATCAAACGCATTATTCTTCGTAACTTAGTCCACTGATAGCCCACTTCCCCGGAAACGCAATGCGCAATGCCAAGCTCGTCACGCTGATCGCAACTGCTTTTCTCTCTCTGCCGGTACACGCAGTGAATTTGTTGCAGGTCTATCAGGAAGCGCTAGTCAACGATGCCGTCTACGCCAGTGCACGCGCAAATCTAAGTGCAGGTCAGGAAGTATCCGTACAAGGTCGAGCAAATTTGCTGCCGCTCATCGGCGTCAGCGGCTCATACCAAAAGGCACAACGCGATAACGTTCCTGATGTCAAAACGCACGGCTACACACTGTCACTATCGCAACCGCTATTCGACGTGGCTGCCTGGCAGAATTACGAACAAAGCAAACTAGCGGTGGCAGCCAGCGAAGCTGCCTTCGCCGTGGTGCAACAGGATTTGATCCTGCGCGTGTCGCAAGCTTACTTCGATGTGTTGGCAGCGCAAGATACGCTGGCTGCACTGCAAGTACAAAAAGGTGCCATCAGTGAACAACTGGCATCGGCCAAACGTAATTTTGAAGTTGGCACTGCCACCATCACCGACACGCACGAAGCGCAAGCACGCTACGACTTGGTGATCGCACAGGAATTCGGCGCACAAAATGATTTGGCGATTAAACGTACAGCCCTGCAACAAATCATAGGCAAGCCGCCAGCCGAATTAGCCATCTTGCGTACTGGCGTTGAATTGAAAGCGCCGGAACCGGCGCAAATCGATACCTGGGTCAGCAGCGCAGAAACACAAAACTTCGTTGTACTGCAACAGAAACTGGCACTGGAAATCGCCAAGCGCGAAATCACACGCAATCGCGCCGGCCATTATCCGACGGTCGATCTGGTTGCCAGTCGCAACGAAACCAATCAGCGCACCAGCACGATACAAGGTTTGAATAACGGCACTGGCCCGACCAATACCATAGGTGTGCAATGGTCCATTCCGCTCTTTAGCGGCTTTGCGATTACGAGTCGGGTACGCCAGGCGATTGCACTGGAAGATAGAGCACGTTCCGATCTGGAAACAGCACGCCGTATCGCTGCACAAAATGCGCAGCAAGCCTACTTGGGTGTGAATAGCGGCTTAGCGCAAGTGAAGGCATTGCAAGCGGCAGAAGTATCCAGCCGTTCTGCCTTGGAATCGAATCGTTTGGGTTATCAGGTTGGCGTGCGCATCAACATCGATGTGCTGAATGCGCAGCAACAATTATTCATTACGCAGCGCGATCTGGCGAAAGCACGTTACGACACTTTGATGAATAGCCTGCGCTTGAAATCGGCAGCAGGTTCTTTGCAGGAACAGGACTTGGCGCAGATCAATACTTTATTGACGCTGCCCTGAATGTAATACGCCATCCGCAGATGGCGTCATCGTCACGCTTTCTTCAAACGCAAGGACGGTGCATTGCGCAAGCTATCGAGGCAAGCATCAATCAAGGGCTCCGCAACAGTTTTCAAATCGAAACTGCTTGGTGAAAACAGCCAATCATTCAATAAGCCAATGACATGACTATGCAAAGTCAGCACAGCTAAACGCGTATCGAGATCAGCCGGTAATTGCCCCAAGGTAACCGCCTCCGCCAAAATACGCTCCATGTTTTCCAAACCCTGACGATGGCATTCGCGTTGACGCACCCAGATCGGATCATTCTGATCAACCAATTCGCATTTCAGGAATAGAATATCCAGCACTTGGCGCGAACGCGGATTATCGACGACGTCGCGCAGCAGATAAATCCAGGTATGGCGTAAATGTCCCAGCGGATCCCGCACGAATTGATCCTTTGGTGTGCTCATCATCATTTCCATAGGCAAGCGTACGCGCTCACACATGGCTTCAAACACATCACCCTTGTTCTTGAAATGCCAATAAATCGCGCCACGCGTCACGTCTGCTGCGACTGCAACATCAGCCAATGACGATTGTGCAAGGCCACGTGTAAAGAACACTTGTTCCGCAGCATCAAGGATGCGGTTGCGCGTCTCTAGTGCCTCTTCTTTGGTAGAGCGAGCCATAAAATCATAGTCCTGTCATAATTTTCGAATATTTATGTATGCTTGAAGACATCAAAATAGCAATTTCCACACATACATACATTCGCGAATGTATGTATAATACCCGATTTACTGCATAGCATCAAAACAAAGCATTCAGATCATCTTGCAAAGAATGAATGTTTTGTCATTTTTTCTGCTTCACCCTTTTCTTTACCGGGCTGTCGATGTTCTGGCGGCACTATCCACTTACCGTGCGAGATGTTTATGAGTTCACTTCCCCGTTTGACACGCCTTAGCGCCGCTCTCTTCCTTATTTATGCACTCGCTGCTTGCGGTGCAAAATCAGACCAGGCCGGAGCACCTCCCCCACAAGAAGTTTCCGTCGTCACAGTTCAGCCAGGTGTATTGGGCGTTACCAATGAACTGCCAGGCCGTATGGAATCCATACGCGTCTCCGAAGTACGTGCTCGTGTACCTGGCATCGTATTGAAACGCGTGTTCCGCGAAGGTAGTGACGTCAAAGCTGGCACACCTTTGTTCCAGATCGATCCGGCGCAACTGCAAGCTACTTATAACAGCGCCGATGCTGCCGTAGCACGTGCAGAAGCGACCTTGCTGCAGGCAGAGTTGAAAGCCAAACGCTACAAGCCACTGGTTGAAACCAATGCCGTCAGCAAACAGGAATATGACGATGTCGTCGCGACCGAGAAGCAAGCAATCGCTGATCTGGCCTCGGCCAAGGCAGCGCGTGAAAATGCACGTTTATCGCTCGGCTATGCCAACGTAACTGCACCTATCTCAGGCCGTGTTGGTCGTGCTCTGGTAACCGAAGGTGCACTGGTTGGTCAGGGTGACGCCACACCGCTCGCCATTGTTCAGCAAATCGATCCTATCTACGTCAACATGACGCAGTCAGCGAACGAAGTACTGAAGCTCAAACGCGCAATGGATCAAGGTCAATTGAAGAGCGCTGGCAAAGGTGCTGCCAAAGTAACTCTGGTTACTGACGATGGTCAGGAATACAGCCGTGCCGGCAAACTTTTGTTCTCCGACCTGACGGTTGATGAAAGCTCTGGCTCCATCACGCTGCGCGCTGAATTCCCTAACCCGGATGGCTTGCTGTTACCTGGCATGTATGTACGCGCTCGCATTGAACAAGCGGTAGATGAAAACGCCATCACCGTGCCGCAACAAGCTGTGGTGCGTACGCCTGCCGGTTCCGCTGTGATGGTCGTCGGTGCCGACGGCAAAGTTGTTTCGCGTCCAGTTAAAACCGGCAACTCCAGCGGCAACTCATGGATCATTACCGACGGTCTGAAAGAAGGCGATCAAGTCATCGTCGAAGGTCTGCAAAAAGTGCAACCAGGTGCAACTGTCAAAGCAATTCAATGGCAAAAACCAGCACCTGCCGGCGCAGCTCCTGCGGCCGCTCCAGCTGCTCCTGCAGCAGATGCAGCCAAGCCAGCTGCAAAGCCAGAACAAGCCGCCCCTGCAGACAAGACCGCAGAACAACCGAAGTCGAAGTAAGGGAGTACTGTAATGGGTAAATTTTTTATTGACCGCCCGGTCTTTGCCTGGGTGTTGGCGATCTTCATCATGCTCGCGGGCGTGCTGGCGATTACCAGCCTCCCGGTTTCGCAGTACCCGAACATCGCACCACCGCAAATTGTCGTTACTGCCAACTATCCTGGCGCGACGGCACAAACGCTGGACGATAGCGTCACCAGTCTGATCGAACAGGAAATGAACGGCGCCGATGGTTTGCAATACATCGAATCGCAAAGCCAGGCCAATGGCCAGGTACAAATCACGGTAACGTTTTCTCCAGCAACCAATCCTGATCTGGCTGCCGTTGATGTACAAAACCGCTTGAAACGCGTGGAAGCACGTTTGCCTGCTGCGGTCACGCAACAAGGTGTGCAAGTAACCAAATCGCGTAGTAACTTCCTGCTGTTCATCGGTCTGTCATCGACCGACGGCAAGCTGGATGCGGTTGCGCTGGGTGATTATCTGTCGCGTAACGTGCTCAATGAAGTCAAGCGCGTTCCTGGCGTTGGTCAAGCGCAGTTGTTCGGTACCGAACGTGCGATGCGCATCTGGATCGATCCAGCCAAACTGGTTGGTCTGAACCTGACTCCATCCGATGTCAGCACAGCAATCACGGCACAAAATGCATTGGTAGCTGGCGGTACGCTGGGCGACTTGCCAGCTCCGGGCACGCAACAGATTTCCGCCACCGTGGTGGTGAATGGTCAACTGAACAGCACTGAGCAGTTCGGCAATATCGTCCTGCGCGCCAACAAGGATGGTTCGACCGTGCGTCTGCGCGATGTCGCCCGCATCGAAGTCGGCGGCCAATCGTATGCGACCTCGGGCCGTCTCGATGGCAATCCAACGTCCTTCATCGGTGTGCAATTATCGCCAACCGCAAATGCGCTGGGCACGGCAACTGCAGTACACAAGAAAATGGATGAACTGTCGAAGTACTTCCCGGCAGGCGTGAAATACACCATCCCTTACGACACCTCCAAGTTCGTCAAGATCTCTATCGAAGAAGTGGTTAAAACACTGATCGAAGCGATTATCCTGGTGTTCCTGGTGATGTATCTGTTCTTGCAGAACATCCGCTATACATTGATCCCAACCATCGTCGTACCGGTTGCATTGCTGGGTACATTTGCGACCTTGCTGTTGTTCGGCTTCTCGATCAACGTGCTGACCATGTTCGGTATGGTGCTGGCGATCGGTATTCTGGTCGATGATGCGATTGTGGTAGTGGAAAACGTCGAACGCATCATGAGCGAAGAAGGTTTGTCGCCGCGTGACGCAACTCGCAAAGCGATGGGCCAGATTACCGGCGCGCTGATCGGTATTACGTTGGTGCTGATTGCGGTGTTCATCCCGATGGCATTCTTCGGCGGTGCGGTCGGTGCAATTTACCGTCAGTTCTCCTTGTCGATGGTTGCATCGATGGTGTTCTCGGTATTGATGGCGTTCACGCTGACACCAGCACTGTGCGCAACCTTGCTGAAACCGGTAGAAAAAGGTCATCACCACGAAAAAGGTGGTTTCTTCGGCTGGTTCAATCGTCGCTTCAATAGCACTGCTGCAGGCTATCAAGGCTTCGTCGCCAAGATGCTGAAGCAGACCGGCCGCTATATGATTATCTACGTCGTGTTGCTGGTCGGCGTCGGCGTGTTGTACACACGTCTGCCCGCATCTTTCCTGCCGAATGAAGATCAAGGCTACATCATTACCAACGTCCAGTTGCCACCAGGTGCCAGCACCGGTCGTACGCTGGAAGTCATCAAGACCATTGAAAATTATTATCTGAAAGAATCTGCAGTCGAGCACGTGATTGCGATTGCCGGCTTCAGCTTCTCGGGTAACGGTCAAAATGCGGCGCTGGTATTTACACCATTGAAGGATTGGAGCAAACGTAATGCTTCCGAATCTGCTGATGCCGTTGCCGGCAAAGCATTCGGTGCATTCATGGGAATCAAGGATGCGATTGTGTATCCACTGAATCCTCCACCAATTCCAGAACTGGGTAATGCAACCGGCTTCACCTTCCGTCTGCAAGATCGTGCAGGCCTTGGACATGACGCTTTGGTTGCAGCACGCAATCAAATGCTCGGCATGGCAGCACAAAGTAAAGTGCTGGCAGGTGTACGTCCAGAAGGTTTGGAAGATGCGCCTCAGTTACAACTGGACATTGATAGAGATAAAGCCAATGCCTTGGGCGTGCCATTCGCGACGATCAACAGTGTGCTTTCCACTGCACTGGGTTCTGCTTACGTGAATGACTTCCCGAATCAGGGTCGTCAGCAACGTGTGATCGTCCAGGCCGATGCGCCTAGCCGTTTGCAACCGGAAGATCTGACCAGACTCTATGCACGCAGCTCGGCAGGCACCATGGTTCCATTCTCGTCATTCGTGACGTCGAAATGGATTACCGGCCCTGTGCAATTGATACGTTACAACGGCTATCCGGCAATGAAGATTTCCGGCGGTGCAGCACCTGGACATAGTACGGGTGAAGCAATGGCAGAAATGGAAGCCTTCGTCGCCAAGTTGCCACCTGGTTTTGGTTTCGAATGGACTGGTCAGTCGCTGGAAGAAAAAACCTCCGGCTCGCAAGCTCCTGCGCTGTATGCACTGTCGCTGATCGCCGTATTCCTGGTGTTGGCTGCATTGTATGAAAGCACCTCGATTCCGTTCTCGGTGATGTTGGTGGTGCCACTCGGTATCTTTGGTGCACTGCTTGGTGTGACGCTGCGCGGCATGCCGAATGACGTGTACTTCAAGGTCGGCATGATTGCGGTGGTTGGTTTGTCTGCGAAGAACGCGATTCTGATTATTGAATTTGCGAAAGACTTGCAGGCACAAGGCAAGGGATTGATAGAAGCGACACTGGAAGCAGTCCATCTGCGGTTCCGTCCTATTATCATGACCTCGCTCGCGTTCATCCTCGGTGTATTGCCGCTGGTGCTTGCAAGCGGTGCCGGTTCGGCCAGCCAACGTGCGATCGGTACTGGTGTGATGAGCGGCATGATTACAGCAACGGTATTCGCCGTGTTCCTGGTACCGGTGTTCTTTGTGGTAGTTCGTACCATCTTCAAGGATAGCGAACGTCAACGTCGCAAGTTTGCGGCGAACAAGCCACGTGATGAGGATGAAGAATTATGATCAAACAACTGACATTGACCGTACTCGCAGCAAGCGTATTGAGCGCTTGCTCGATGGCGCCAAAATACACGCGTCCCGACGCGCCTGTTGCTGCTGAATACCCGGCGGCATCGGCGGCTGCAGATAAACAGCAACGCGCCTACGAAACTGGCTGGCGTAACTTCTTCCCTGATCAGCGCTTGCAAGGACTGATCAGTGCCTCGCTCGTCAACAATCGCGATTTGCGTGTTGCTGCCTTGCGTATTGAAGAAGCGCGTGCACAGTACAACATTCAGTGGGCAGATTTATTGCCTAACCTGAATGGCACAGCCACCGGCTCACGTGCACGCACACCGGCTTCGATATCGCAAACCGGTAGCAGCGTTGTGACCAGCAATTATCAAGTTGGTCTGGGTCTGGCTGCGTTCGAACTGGATTTCTTCGGTCGCGTACGTAGCCTGACCGATGCCGCGCTGGCCAGCTATCTGGCAACGGAAGAAGCACAACGTGCAGCGCAGATCAGCTTGGTATCGGAAGTTGCCAAAGCCTATCTGGCTGAACGCGCTTACGCCGAACAACAAGCGCTCGCACAAAGCACATTGGAAAGCCGTAAAACCGCTTACGATCTGGCAAAGCAACGTTTTGAAGTCGGCGCATCATCCGCTCTGGATTTGCGTCAAAACGAAGCTCTGCTGCAATCGGCTCGCGTCGCGCAAGTAACGCTGGCACGCCAACGTGCACAAGCCTTGAATGCATTGACACTGCTGGTCGGTCAACCATTAGTCGGTTTTCCTGAAGCACAACCGCTGTCAGCACAAAACATCGTGACCGACATCCCGGCTGGCTTGCCTTCCGATTTACTGGAGCGCCGTCCTGACATCCGCAGTGCGGAACAATCGCTGCTCGCAGCCAATGCCAATATCGGCGCAGCACGGGCCGCTTTCTTCCCGCGCATTTCGCTGACAGCAGGTTTGGGTACCGCAAGCAATGAATTGTCCGGACTGTTCGATAGTGGTTCGCGTGCATGGTCGTTTGCACCACAACTGGTGTTGCCGATTTTTGATGCAGGCCGCAATCGTGCCAATCTGACCTTGACCGAAGTACGTAAAAACATTGCCATCGCTACTTACGAGAAAAGCATACAAAGTGCCTTCCGCGAAGTCGCCGATGCTCTGGTTGCACGTGATCTGCTCGAAGAGCAAATCGATGCGCAACGTCGCGTACAAGAAGCACAGGCAGAACGTTTGAAACTGGCGAATCAACGCTTCCAGAACGGCATTGCAAGTTCGCTGGATGTACTCGATGCACAACGCGAGTTGTTCACGGCCGAGCAGGATCTGGTACAAGCTCGCTTGCTGCGTTTGACGAATGCCATCGATTTGTACCGTTCTTTGGGCGGTGGTTTGGTAGAAACAACGGTTGCTGCTGCGCCAGTTGCCACACCAAGCAAGTAAGTCAGTTTTACTTCAATAAAAAAAAGCGGACTTCGGTCCGCTTTTTTTTATCGCTGACGATTAAGCCTTTAACATTCCCCACACCATACGCACCAGTTCATCCTCGAACTCTTTCGTGCCGAGTAAAGGCGAGTTCTCCAATGAGGCACTGCGTATTGTCCCCATCACGGCACGCGTCAATACGAAAATAGTCGCCACAGTCGGCACGCGCAACGCAGGCGATTGCAACTGACTCAGTGCCAGCGCGATATGTTCAGCTCCTTCACGCATGGCCTGCATGATGTTTTCATGATGATCCATACGCCAGGCCAGACGTATCACTGAACGCTTGAAGACACCGCCGGAACCGAAAGCTTCGATCAAGCCATGTATCCGCTCACGAATGATTTGCTCCGGATCGGTATGTTCTGCCACCGCTTGCGCAAGCTTGGCTTGCATGTCGTCCATGACTTGCCGGCGCGCACGATGAATCATCGCCAGCAAAATCGCCTCTTTAGTGGGGAAGTATTGATACAGCGTGCCAATAGAGAATCCAGCCTTCTGCGCGATCTTGTTGGTGCTCAGACTAGCCTCACCCTGCTCATCAACAATCTGAGCAGTAGCATCAAAAATAGTCTCGATCGTACGTTGCGCCCTATCCTGCGTAGGCAATCTACGCATGCTTTCCGCACTTGTCCGGGCTGGTGGCTTCTTGGATGTCGGCATGAGAAAAACTGAGCAGTAAGCGAGTTGAGGAAATTCGGCAGAAGATGAATAATGCTCATATTCCATCGCAAACACAAGCGTGCTCATGAACAACTCACCTGCCAATTTGCTGATCCGCAAACTCGACATAGACCTTGCTACAGGCTTTCCGCGTCACTGGCATAACGATGACGCGTTCAAGAGCATGTATTACAACGCGCTGTCCATGAGCTTCCCGGTCGGCGAGCAGTTCTTCATCGATTCAGTACGTGCTGGTCTGGAATTACTGCCCGATACGCCGGAACATGCATCACTACGCGTAACTATCCGACAATTCATCGGGCAAGAAGCCACGCATCGCCACATTCACTATCTCTACAACAGTCATCTGGAAAAACAAGGTCTGAACAATCACTGGCAACACTGGGCGCTCCGTCGTATTGCCATTGCCGAAAAATACAAATTTCATCCGCTAAGCCTGCTTGCTATCACTGCGGCTTATGAACATTGCACCGCCATTCTGGCCGACGGCACACTGCGTTACGCCAACTGGTTCGATGGTGCCGAACCCAAAATGCAAACGCTATGGCGTTGGCATGCGGCAGAAGAAACCGAACACAAGGCAGTCGCTTACGACCTGTATCAAACATTGGGGGGTGGTTATATGCGACGCGTATCTTGGTACGCCTATACTGCGCTCTTATTCATATTGGAAGCAGGCTCGCAGACGCTGCTCAATCTGCACCGTGACAAATCATTATTCAGAGCTAGCACTTACTGGTCGGCATTGAAATTTCTATTTGGAAAAAATGGCAGCATCTGGCGCTACACACTGCCCATGCTGCAGTATTTCAGCTATCGCTTTCATCCAAACAAACATGGCAAGCGCGAACTGGCGGAGCAATGGCTGAACGACAATGCCGAACTGTGGCGTGACGTAAATGCTCGGGTTAATTAAATCAGGAATCGCGGCAACAAAAAAGGGAAACCATTATGTGGCCTCCCTTTTTTATGCAATCTGCAAGTCCAGACAGCTATCCGTTGATGGATTGCATCAACATGCTAAGCAGCGACGGACTCCTTTTTGCCTGTCGCTGCTTTGGGGAAATTGGTTGTCGACTGAATTTGTTCAGCCAGCGATCTTGCCAGCGGCTCGAACACCGCACGACGTTGCTCTGTTAATTGCTCGCCGGGTTGACCGTACACCAGACTAGTTACCTTGCAGCTACCGGATGTACAAGCGCTCAACAGAATCTGACCTAATTGGCCAAGTTCGCTGTGTCGCAAGATATATTCGTAGGAAGTTGCAGAGATGGGTTTCCGCTGCGCGGTAACATTCGGTGGTAATTGAAATGACATATTTTGTGCTCCGTTTCTGTCTCTATTCTCGTCGTATTCGTGTTTTTTTCGTATCCCATCGATATGGGATATCGATTAAGAATTATTCGAATGACGCTCTCTATTTTTATGTGCCGATATCTTTCGGCGATCATTTGAACCTCCTTCCGCAATTGTACTCAGAAGGGCATCTGATTTAACATTTTCGGGAAAGTTCATGCGTAAATTTTTATTGCCCTTATCGCTGTTGTTAGCATTTACTTCCTCTGTACACGCTGCTGAAAATACAATGCGGCCAGGATTGTGGGAAATGTCAGCGACATCAGATTTACTTTCTCTCGCTGAACAAATTCCACCAGATCAAATGCAGAACTTGAGCAACTTGGCAAAACAATATGGTTTTGACATGCCAAAAATCCAGAATGGTGCAGCCACCTCCAAAGTCTGCATCACAAAAGAAATGGCCGAGCAAAAAATCCCGCCCTACCTTTATCATCGCCAATCCGGTTGTGAAGCCCGCAATGCCATACGCGTGGAGAATCGCTACACGGCTGATCTTGCTTGCTCCGGCAATCAGATAAACGGACAAGGCAAGACAGAAGCGACGCTGACAACATCGGAGAGTTTTACCGGACGCACTGAATTCAAAGGTCAGGTGCGCGGCATTCCTGTTGATGAATCTGCCAATACCAGCGGTCGCTGGTTGGGACAAAGTTGCCCTGCGACTAAAACCGGCAATTAATTTTCGTATATGCCGATCACACGGCATATACATCCGTAATACGTCTATCTGCAGCACCTGAAGAAGACGCTACAGATACATGTCGTAACAAACCTTACGGATTTGCTCTAGATATCGATCCGGCTATGGCATTTAATAGAGCCATCGATCAAGGAGCTAGTGATGAAAAAATATATTACGATTTCAGCCGGATTATTTGCCACAGTGGTGATGCTGTTTGCCGCAGCACCTGCGATGGCACGCGTGAATGTAGATCTCAATATCGGCGTACCTATCGGTCCTGTCTATGCACCAGCACCGGTTTACGTTCAACCGCAACCTGTCTATATGCAGCCACAGCCCGTATATGTACAACCAGGCCCTGTCTACGTGCAACCGCGCCCTTACTACGGTCCGCGCTACTACAGACATCACCACTACGATCATCGTCATTACGATCGAGACTATGATCGCGGTCACGGTCGCGGCCATGACCGTCATTAATACACAAAAATGAATATGACCGCACGCTCATCGTCGACCGTAGTCACGATGAGCGTCGTTTTATTTTCAATGGGGATTAGCGGCGACTAAAACTTCTGACCGCGCATATTGAAACAGAGCACTATTCGCTGTACGGCCCGCAGCAAGAGCAAGGACCATGTCCATGTTGAACACGGCGGTAATCTACCGGCAACGTGCCTTCTTCCTCAGCACCATCAGCCTTCGCCACGACGCGTTTATATTTCGTTTCAAGTGACGTCGCAGGCTCAAGCAAGGCTTGCTCGGCAGATAATTCCGTCTTGTTTTCTGTATTCATGCTGTATTCCTGTCTTCGTAGGCTGGCGAGTGTATGACATCACTTGATCAGCGGTATGAGTAACGCCATGGTACGCGCAGTTGCACCACCGTGCTGCTGAGCGAAGTGCTGTGCACTTTCACCCATCGTTGTTCGTGCAGTGTCGTCATCCAGCAAACGAATTGCCTGTTCCCACATTGCAGATGCATCCGCCACACGTAGAGCACCACCGGCAGCAATGGCATTCTCAGCTGCATCAGAAAAATTAAATGTATGTGGGCCTATCAACACCGGCTTGCCGACCGCACTGGCTTCTATCAAATTATGTCCACCCAAAGGCAGCAAGCTGCCGCCGACAAAAGCCACATCGCAAGCAGCATAGTAGGCAAACATTTCACCCATGGAATCGCCCAGGAATACGCGAACATCTGCAGTCAATTGATCACTGCCTATGGTGGAACGCCTGACCAGTGATAAACCACGCGCCTCAGCCAATTGCGCAACTTCATCGAAACGCTGCGGATGACGCGGCACGAGCAGCAACAAAATATCCGGCCGATTCTGTGCGAGTAAGGCATCCAGTATCAATGCTTCCTCACCATCGCGCGTATTCGCACATGCCAGCACCGAACGCGCGCCGAATTGCTTACGCAAGATGGCGCCACGCTGCAACATTGCTGCCGGTGGCACCACATCAAATTTGATACTGCCAGTGACGTGTACAGAAGGTGCGCCAAGTTGCCGTATGCGCGCAGCATCGCCTTCTGTTTGTGCCGCAACGCATGACATCGCAGCGGCAGCTTCAACAAACAGGGATGGAAATTTCAAACCCTTGTTCAAGGAGCGTTCGGACAAGCGTGCATTTACCAAAGCAACCGGCACACGATACTTGGTACATTGCACCATAACATTTGGCCAGACTTCGGTTTCCATCAATACACAGAGACTCGGCTTGAAGGCACGCAGGAAGCGCCCCACCATCCAACCCGTGTCATACGGTAGATAACTTTGCACCACACGTGTCTGCTTGCCGAACAAATCCTTGCCGGTCGCACGCCCTGTCGGCGTCATGTGCGTCAACAACAATACATGCGTCGGATAAGCCGTCAGCAAGGCATCAATCAAAGGCTGCGCTGCACGCGTTTCACCAACAGAAACTGCATGCACCCAGAGTACAGGCGCAGAACCATCGTAAGAAACACCGCGATAGAAGCCCAGACGCTCCGCAATATGTCGGCGATAGCCCGGCTCTTTGCGACCACGTACAAACAACCGCAGCAAGACGAGCGGCAAGGCAAACCACCAGGCAATGGAATAGATCAGGCGCATCGTATCAGTGTGCCTTCAGTTGTTCGTACACGGGCAGCATTGCTTGCATAAAGGGGGAAATTAGGGAAATTAAATGACGTCAGCCGTATTATGCAGCCTGCGCGGGAACTGGTGCTTATTCTTGATACCAGCCACCATCAGATCGTACGATTTCATCAACAGCCGCAATCGGCATTGCACCGATTGCGGCAAATCCAATTGTTGCCTTAATACGGCAATACCGCATCCGGCTTGGCCGCAAGTATCACGCGCTTGAACTCTGCCTGTATATGCTGCAAAGCCTGCTGCGATTCTGCTTCAAAACGCATCACGATCACCGGTGTGGTGTTCGACGAACGAGCCAGACCAAAACCATCCGGATATTCAACGCGCAAACCATCGATAGTGATGATCTGATCTGAACCAGGGAATTTCGCTTCACTCTGCATTTTGGCGATCAAAGGGAAGCTTTCGCCTTCTTTCAATTGCAATTGCAATTCCGGCGTGCTGACCGATTGCGGCAAGGCATTCAATACTGCCGAAGGATCTTTTTCACGACTCAACAATTCCAGCATACGTGCCCCTGCATACATGCCGTCGTCAAAACCGTACCATCTATCCTTGAAGAAAACGTGGCCGCTCATTTCGCCACCCAAAGGTGCGCCGGTTTCACGCATTTTTGCCTTGACCAGCGAGTGACCCGTCTTCCACATCAGTGGCTTGCCACCACGTTCAGTAATCCACGGCGCCAGATGACGCGTGCATTTGACGTCATACAAGATTTGTTCACCCGGATGACGCGTCAACACGTCCTGCGCAAACAACATTAACTGTCGATCTGGATAAATAATTTGACCATCCTTGGTCACCAAGCCCAAACGGTCACCATCACCATCGAAGGCCAAGCCGATTTCCGCGTCTGTCGTTTGCAGGCAATGGATCAGATCTTGCAGGTTTTCCGGATGCGCCGGATCGGGATGATGGTTAGGGAAAGTGCCATCTACTTCGCAAAATAATTCAATGACTTCGCAACCCAATGCGCGATACAAATCGCCAGCAAATGCACCTGCCACGCCATTGCCACAATCGATGGCTATCTTCATCGGGCGCACGAGTTTGACGTCGCTGACGATACGCTTCTCATACGTGGCTGCAATATCGTAAGTACGATAGCTGCCCTTGCCTTCTGCAAAATTCTGCTCAACGATGGCTTGGTACAAAGCTTGTATCGTATCGCCGTAAATCGCCTCGCCGGCCAACACCATTTTAAAACCGTTGTAGTCAGGAGGATTGTGACTGCCGGTGACCATGATGCCGGATTGCGTATCCAGCACATGCGTGCCGAAATAAACCATAGGCGTGGCAACCACACCAAGATCAACCACATCTATGCCTACGGATTGCATACCTTCTGCCAATGCTGTCGACAACTCAGGCCCGGACAAACGGCCATCGCGACCCAGCACGACGACTTGCTCGCCTTTGGCACGCACGGCACTACCGAAAGCGCGTCCGATATTACGGGCCACATCTGCATCCAGTGTCTTACCAATGATGCCGCGTATGTCATAAGCCTTGAAAATACTTTGCGAGAGAGTCAGCATGTCTAGTCGTTTTCCTTATCTGAAATAATGTATTAAGTCCGTAGCGAATCCAGCAACTCCTGCATCGGGCAATATCTGCAAAATGACCTTACCAATCATTTCAGCATACCTCGCACCGCATTTTATAGGAGCAAGTGCCCTTCTATCCAATCGGAAATGGATATTTAAGCGATGCCACTCTGTCAAGATGCTCTACTTCGACATGCACTCTGTCGTCTAGTTTCAATTATCTACAAACAATGGCTGTCTCTATGTTTTACTGCAATACAGAAATTCAATTGAATATCCGCGATAATTACGAGCATCCTGTTAGTTTTTCCCGAGCACTTTCATCTCAAACTATTCACTCATGACCACTTACGCAATTGGCGATCTGCAAGGTTGCCACACGCAATTAATCTCTCTGTTGGAAAAGATCGATGCGGCATCACCGAATGCACAATTGGTTTTCGTTGGCGACATAGTCAATCGCGGACCAAAATCGCTTGCCACGCTGAGACAGGTGCGCGCCTTGAGGGATCGTGCACGCATAGTGCTCGGCAATCACGATTTGAATTTGCTGGCAGTCGCCTGCGGTCTGCGCAAACCGCACGATAGCGACACGCTGGCAGACATCATGGCAGCCGACGATAGGGAAGAATTGATTACATGGTTGCGTCATCAACCGTTGGCGCTGGAACAGGATGGGCATTTGTGCGTACATGCTGGCGTGCTGCCGCAATGGACCGCACAACAAACCTTGTCTTTGTCACGCGAGGTAGAAGCCGCGCTGCAAGGTCCGAACTGGGTAGAATTTTTACAGAACATGTACGGCAATATGCCGACACTCTGGAATGATGATCTGCAAGGAGCGGATCGCTTGCGCTGCATCGTCAATGCGCTGACACGCGTACGTTTTTGCAAACCGGATGGCAGCATGGATTTCAAGGCAGTCGAAGGACTGGATCACACACCATCAGGATTGATGCCGTGGTTTGATGTACCGAATCGAAAAACGGAGAATACCTCCGTCGTCTTCGGGCACTGGTCTACATTGGGATTGACCTTGCGACCGAATTTGGCCGGACTGGATACAGGCTGTGTATGGGGTGGCAAGCTGACGGCCATCAATCTGGAAGACCGCACAACCATACAGGTCGATTGCCCGCAACATCAACGTCCAGGTAAAAGCTAAACGACGTACTTCGATGCGTCCGAGTAACCAAGCTTTTCTGCAATCACCTGACGCGCTGTGAGCGATAAATCACGGCGATGTACACCCACAGTTTCTATCGTCGGCAACAAGATCAACTGCGCAGTCATTTTGTGCGTCTTCATGATCAAGAGCATGCTGTCGACAAAGGTCATATCACCGATAAAATCGGCCGCAGTATGGAAATTTCCCTGCGCATCAACATAACGCAATGCATACGGTTGCACCGGTACACCTGCCTCAATCGCGGCTTCAAACAAATTGGGATGAAAAGGTAATAGCGTGCCTTGCGCTGCTGTCGTACCTTCAGGGAAAAATGCGATGCGATCACCTGCTTGTATGCTGGTAACCAAGCCTTCATACACGCGCCGCACTTCACGCTGTTTGCCGCGCGCGATAAAGATAGTCCCCGCTTTTTCACAAAGCCAGCCCAGCGCAGGCCAACTGCGTATATCCGCCTTCGCAACAAAACGACATGGCTGCAAAGAATTGATGACGAAAATATCCAACCATGAAACGTGATTGGACACGATCACGGCATGCGGCGCCTGCTCGACATCAGCCTGAATGTCCACTTGTATGCGCAAAATAGCCAGCAATTCGGCTGACCACTTCTTGATGCGTTTATCTCGATTGACCGGACTAATCAGCGGAAAAATAAATGCACTCGTACACAAGCCTTGCAGCAAATGCAGCATGACACGCACAAACGGCAAGACAACCATGCGGGTGCCTTGCCGATGAAGATCCATCCTATTTTCCAGAAGCATGCGTGAACCGATGATATTTATCGTTGGAATGCAATGTGACCGGCAACTATCGTTGCCTTCACTTGACCGGCTAATTCATAGCCGAGGAAAGGCGTATGTTTGCCTTGGCTTGCCAACGCTTTGGCAGCAACCGTCCAGCGCACTTCAGGATCGAACAGACAAATATCGGCCACGCTACCAACCGACAATTGTCCCGACGGCAAACCGACGATGCGTGCTGCATCAGCCGTGACTTTGGCAACTGCACGTGCGACCTGCTGTTTTTTATCGACGCAATCTTCAGCCCATTTCAAGGCCAGAGACAGCAACAATTCCAAACCTGTTGCGCCCGGTGATGCTTCACCGAAAGGCAGCAGTTTTTCATCATCATCGACTGGCGTATGGTCAGAACAGATCGCATCAATCGTGCCATCCAGCAAACCATTACGTATCGCATCCCGATCACGCTGACTGCGCAAAGGCGGTGTCAGGCGTGCGTTGGAATCGAAGAAACCAATATCGTTTTCCGTCAGATGAATATGGTGTGCGCCTACGTCGCAGGTAATAGGCAAGCCTTCTTTTTTCGCTGCACGCACCAACTCCAAACCTGCTGCGGTCGACATGCGGCAAAGATGCACGCGCGTACCAGTCACACGCACCAGCTCCAGTATCGTGTGCAAGGCGACCGTCTCAGCCATCACCGGCACACCAGACAAACCCAGACGCGAGGCAACCGGACCACTATGCGCCACACCATTACGACCCAGATGAGCATCTTGCGGACGCAACCACACGGTGAAGTCAAAAGTCTTTGCGTACTGCATCGCGCGCAACAAGACAGTGGTATCAAGAATTGGATGATCAGCTTGTGAGAAACCGATACAACCGGCGTCTGTCAATTCAGCCATTTCTGTCAGCGATTCGCCTTTCAAGCCTACCGTCAATGCACCGAGTGGGTAAACGTGTGCCTGATTCAGTGACTTGGCTCTGTGCTTAAGCATCTCGACCAAACCCGGCTCATCCAGCACAGGATCAGTATCCGGTGGACACACCAGACTCGTCACGCCGCCTTGCATCGCAGCCTGCATTTCGGATTCCAGCGTGGCTTTATATTCGTAACCCGGCTCGCGCAAACGCGCGCTCAGATCTACCAAGCCAGGTGCGACGACCAGACCGCTAGCATCAATCACTTTGCTGGCGACAAAACCTTCTGGTGCTTTGCCTATACCGGCGATTTTCCCCGCCGCGATATAGACATCCTGTTGCGCATCGATACCGTTGGCCGGATCAATCAGATGGCCGTTCTTAATATGAATTTTCATCTTTTAATTTCCCGCCAAAATACTCATCACTGCCATCCGTACTGCAATGCCGAATGTCACCTGCGGCAGAATCACTGCCTGCGTACCGTCAGCTACTGCCGATTCAATTTCCACACCGCGATTCATCGGGCCTGGGTGCATGACAATCGCATCCGGTTTGGCCAAGGCCAGACGTTCTGTCGTCAGGCCATAGCTCTTGAAGAATTCCTGCGCGGACGGCAGCAAGGCACCGCTCATGCGTTCATTCTGCAAGCGCAGCATGATGATGACGTCGACGTCTTTCAAACCCTTGTTGATATCGGTAAAGACGCGCACACCCATTTGCTCCAGACCGCTAGGCAACAATGTACGTGGGCCGATCGCACGAATTTCTGGCACACCGAGTGTGGTCAAGGCGTGGATATCTGAACGTGCCACACGGCTGTGCAGAATGTCGCCAACAATGGCAACAGTCAGATTAGTAAAATCTTTTTTGTAGTGCCGTATCGTGTACATATCCAGCAAACCCTGCGTCGGGTGCGCATGGCGGCCATCGCCGGCATTGACGACGTGTACATGCGATTGCGAGGTATCGCTTAAATGCTTGGCGATCAGATACGGCGCACCGGATTCTGCATGACGCACGACGAACATATCCGCATGCATCGCCGACAAATTGTCGATGGTATCGAGCAGCGATTCGCCCTTACTGGAACTCGAAGCCTGAATATTCAGATTGATCACATCAGCGGATAAACGCTTGGATGCGATTTCAAATGTAGTGCGCGTGCGGGTCGAGTTTTCAAAAAACAGATTGAAAACACTTTTGCCTCGCATCAGCGGTACTTTTTTCACTTCACGGTCGCCGATACTGACGAACGATGAAGCCGTATCCAGTATGTGCGTGATGTGCGCCTTGGACAGGCCTTCGATGGTGAGTAAATGTTGCAACTCACCGTTTTTATTCAATTGCGGATTAAGCATGATCCACCGTCAGGGAAAAGCGGCCGTCATCGGCCCGTTGAAGTACCAGCGACTGCTGGTCTGGAATGGAAAGCGTTTGTGCAACAAAATCGGCTGCGATCGGCAGTTCGCGGCCACCGCGATCAGCCAGTGCCGCCAACAGAATGCGTGCAGGGCGACCGTAGTCAAACAATTCATTGATCGCTGCGCGCGTGGTACGACCGGTGTAGAGCACATCATCTACCAGCAAGATGGTCGCGCCATCGACATCGAATGGAATCTGCGTCGGTTTCACATCAGGACGCAAACCTTTTTCCGAAAAATCGTCGCGATAAAAAGAAACGTCTATGAAACCTAGGCGCTCATTCAGCTGCAACTCCTGCGCCAAGCGTTCTGCGAGCCAGGCGCCGCCGGAATAGATACCGACTATCGCCACGTTTTCAGCTTTTGCCAAGCCGGTTTTCACTTGTTTCGCCAGCACTTGATACAGTGCTTCAGCGTCTAGTTCAGGATGCGGATTGGGTATAGTCATCGAAGTATTGTTGCAAGATGATTGCAGCGGCCTGATCATCAATCAGTTCGCCACGTTGATGAGAAATCACTGAGGATGAATAACGCTCATCCACCAGCACCGTAGTCACGCCAAAACGTCCATGCAGCTGATTTGCGAAACGACGGCAACGTACCGTCATTTCATGTTCTTCTCCATCGGGGTGACGCGGCAAGCCGACGATGCACAAGGAGGGTTGCCACTGCTTGACCAGTTCGGCAATCGCTGCAAACTTTGCATCGTTGGTAGCCGCGCTGATAATGGTCAGCGGCTGTGCTTGTTTCAATAATGTATTGCCAACTGCAACGCCGATACGCTTCAAGCCAAAGTCGAAACCCAGTACGGTTTCCACTAGCGCACGCCCTGATCACGCATGACCGGCCTCGCCACTTAGCATCATAGGATCGATACCAAGCAATTTAATCGCCGCAACAAAACGTTGCTCCAGCGGCATATCGAACAGAATGGTCGGATCGGCACGTACCGTCAACCAGCCATTACGGATGATTTCATCCTCAAGCTGACCTGCACCCCAACCGGAACACCCAAGGCTGATCAATAAACGCTGCGGACCGGCACCCAGTGCCACAGCGGCGAGAATATCCTTGGAAGTCGTCAAGGCGATATCATCCGTCACAGGCAAAGTCGACGAAAAATCGCCGCGCGGAGCATGCAGCACAAAACCGCGGTCAGCTTGCACCGGACCACCGTACAGTACCGGCGATTTATCCAGCGATGACAGCTCAGGAGCAATCTCCAAGGTCAAATCGATGCGGTTAAGCAATACATCTACCGTCATATCGGTTGGCTTGTTGATAATCACACCTAATGCGCCATTGGCATTATGCTCACACAGATACACGACTGTTCCACCAAAAATCGGGTCCAGCATGGAAGGCATCGCGATCAGGAAATGATCGGCCAAATTCAATGAATCACGGGATGAAGTATGCGGTGTTGCGGAAAAATCGAGGGATTCCCAAGGTGAATCGGGATGTTCTGGGGATTTGCTAGTCTTACGTTGCTTCGGCATGGACGTTATTTTATCAGTTTTAGCCGTATTCTCGCTTCCAAACCGCGTATTCCATCGATTTTGCTCATATTTTCCCAATTTCCATCTGCTCTTTGAATATTACCCACGCCTCCATGCTGCCATTTGAAAAAACTCTGGTTTGGTTTCGCCGCGATTTACGCGCTTACGATCACGCCGCTTTGCACCATGCATTGACGCAAAGCAGACAGGTGTATTGCGTCTTTATTTTCGACCGCGCCATTCTGGACTCCTTACCGAAATACGACCGACGCGTCGAATTTATCCATGCCAGCCTTCTGGAACTCAGCCAGACATTGCAGTCCCTCGGCGGCGGTTTGATCGTACGTCACGCATGGGCAGAACAAGCTATACCGGAATTAGCAGCTGAACTAGGTGTGGCTGCCGTCTTCACCAATCATGACTACGAACCACAAGCAATTGAGCGCGACGCACGAGTTGCCACTGCTCTGCAAGCTTCCGGACGAGTCCTGCACACATTTAAAGATCAGGTGATCTTTGAAAAAGACGAAGTCCTGTCGCAAGCTGAAAAACCTTTCTCTGTCTTCACACCCTATAAAAATGCATGGCTGAAGAAACTACATGCGGGGCCTGACTCAGCTTACCTATCTCCCTACGAAATCGATGCGCATCGCGCGCATTTCGCGCCATTGCCAGCAAACAGCAATGCCATCCTATCGTTGCAGGAACTTGGTTTCGAAAAAACCAATTTATCGGAATTGAATATTCCAACTGGCATGCAAGGCGGCCAAGTGTTACTCGATGATTTTGCCGAGCGGATGAAGAACTACGACCATGCACGCGACTTCCCCGCCATCAAAGGGCCGTCTTATTTATCCGTACATCTGCGTTTCGGCACAATTTCCATCCGTGCACTGGCACGGCATGCACTTGATGCCATGCGCATGGGTACAGGAAGCAGCGGCGCTGCCGTATGGTTGTCCGAATTGGTGTGGCGCGATTTCTACTTCATGATTCTGTCTCACCATCCACATGTAATACATCGTTCCTTCAAGCCGGATTACGACGCCATCATTTGGGAAAGTGGCGAGCATGCGCAACATTTGTTCCAATCATGGTGTGATGGCAAAACCGGCTACCCTTTGGTCGATGCCGCGATGGCACAACTGAATCAAACCGGCTATATGCACAATCGTTTGCGCATGGTCACCGCATCCTTCCTGATCAAGGATCTGGGCATAGACTGGCGTTGGGGCGAACGTTACTTCGCTGACAAACTCAATGACTTCGATCTCGCGGCCAACAACGGCGGCTGGCAATGGGCATCGTCTTCTGGTTGCGATGCCCAACCTTATTTCCGTATCTTCAATCCCATTACGCAATCAGAGAAATTCGACCCCGATGGAAAATTCATACGTCGTTATCTGCCGCAACTAAAAGATTTATCCAACAAACATATCCACGCACCATGGCGTTTAGCGGCTATGGAATTAAAAATGGCAGGCATAGAGCTGGGTGAGAATTATCCGAACCCCATCATCCAGCATGAAGAAGCGCGTGCACGTACGTTACAGCGTTATGCCGTAGTCAAAAAAGTTGCGACACATGATTAGAGTGTGCCTCAGCACATAAAAAAATCCCGCAGGATAAATGCGGGATTTTCATTTTTGATCAAACGATAAACGCTCAGTTGAGTGATGTTTCCTTAGCGATAAAACCTGCAATCAACTTGATCAGGGCTTCTTCCTGATACGGCTTACCTAGATACTCATTCACACCCAGTTCCATCGCGTAATTACGATGCTTGCTAGCCGTGCGTGAAGTAATCATGATGATAGGAATATCACGCGTACGTTCATCGTCGCGGATGTTACGTGTCAAATCGAAACCATCCATGCGCGGCATTTCGATATCGACCAGCATCACATCAGGCTTGATCGACTGCAGATGCTGCAAGGCATCAACACCATCCTTAGCCAGCACGACTTGATAACCTTCGCGCGTCAGCAAGCGCTGCGTCACGCGGCGCACGGTCAAGGAATCGTCCACCACCATCACGATATGCTGAGTACGCAAACCCTGCACCGGCTCTGCCTTGAGTGCTGTTGGCTCAAAAGTCGCCATTTCAGCCACTGCGCCCATGCCATCTGGCGCATCGGATGGCGTCAGACGTGGCGCGCGAATATTATCCAGTGCGACACGTTGTGCCAGCGGCACCGGATTCAGGATCAAGACGATCTCACCTGAGCCGAGCACCGTTGCGCCAGCGATGCCTATCATGCGCGACAACTGCGGTCCGATATTCTTCACCACGACCTCGCGATTGCCGAGGATCTCATCGACATGCAAAGCCACACGATCATTACCGCTCTTCAGAATCAGCAAAGGCGAGTATTGCTGCGTCACTGGTGCGATATCGACATCACCCAGCAAGGTCGGCAAATAATGCATAGGCACACGTTGCGATTGCCACATCACTGCGCCTTCGTTATAGGCGGCGGCCAAAGGCCCGGTTTTCAGTTGTTGAACTTGTTCGACCAATACCGACGGAATCGCATAGATCTTGCCGCCCGACGAAAGAATCACAACTTGCGTCACAGCCAAGGTCAGAGGCAAGTGAATCGTGAAATTCGCGCCTTTGCCAGATTCCGACGCAATCGCCACACGACCGCCCAAGGACGCAGCTTCCGAACGCACCACGTCCATGCCTATGCCGCGACCAGCCAATTCTGTAATTTCTTCTGCAGTCGAGAAGCCCGGATGGAAAATCAAATCGGTTACTTCCGCATCCGACAAATCCATATCGTTGGTCAGCAAACCGCTAGTCAGTGCCTTGTTGCGAATATTGCTCAGATTCAAACCCTGGCCATCATCGGAGAAATGAATAACCACTTCATTACCCTCTTGCCGGATTTCGATACGCAATTCGCCGGCTTCATTCTTGCCGGCAGCACGCCGCTGCTCACGCGACTCGATACCGTGCACGATGGCATTGCGCAACAGATGCTCGAACGGCCCGGCCATTTTTTCCAATACGCTACGATCGATCTCGACTGCGCTACCGCGGATATCGAGATTGACGCGTTTGTCCATTTCCTTCGCAGCTTGACGCGTCACGCGGAACAGACGTTCGGAGATGCTGGCAAATTGCACCATACGCACACGCATCAAATCCTGCTGCAAATCACGTGTCAGACGCGCCTGCATCGTCAAATCAGTGCTGGCACTATCGATGGTCCGACTCAAATTCTGCTGCACCGAACCGACGTCATTGACGCTCTCAGCCATCATGCGAGTCAATTCTTGCAAGCGGGTAAAGCGATCGAATTCCAGCGGATCGAATTCTCTATCTGCAGAAATACCCATGCGCGATGTAATTTGCGATTCCGCCTGCATTTCAATTTCACGCAATTGCTCGCGCAGACGCACCACGTTTTCCGACAACTCGCCCATCGATAGTCGCAAGCTACCAACTTCGGTTTCCAGCTTGGAACGAGAGATCGATACTTCACCCGCCTGATTGACCAGGCGATCCAGAATGTCAGCACGTACACGCACCAATGGCGCAGATACCGCCGACGCAAGTGCGCCTGCATTTGGCGTCAATGGCGCAAGACGATTATTCGCAATCGGCATCGCGCTATGAATCAGCGGCGGCTCTTCTTTAGTTGCGTGCTTGTCCTCAGCAATATTTGCTGTAGCTGATGCAGCCTTCGGATCCTGATTTTGCAATTGCTCAAACAAGTACAAGCCGTGGTCATAACGTGCCAGCAAATCTTCCAGCGCTGCCGCTGAAGGATGACCGGCGTGCGTAATATTTTCGATACGCGTTTCCATCTCATGCATGTGCTGACCCAGCGACATTGCACCAGCCATACGTGCACTACCCTTGATCGTATGCAGCAAGCGCGCCAATGATTGCGGCAACATCGCGTTGCCGAGATCGTGTTGCCATGCGCGTAATGCCTGCCCCATCTGCGGCAGCATATCGCGACCTTCTTCGATAAAAACCGGCAATAAATCAGCATCGATCTCATCTCGGATGAGCAGCGATGGGTCCGCGAGTTCTTCATCTAATTGCGGATAAACCGGTTCCGCAAAAGGAGCTGGTTCAAAGTTAGCGGACTCGATTGCAGCCACTGAGGGAACAGCTTCGAGCGCGGGCGATAGAACATTCGTATCCGTCGTTCCTACGTCATGCGGTGCATCGGCAGGAATGTGCGAACTTTGTTCTATTGGCTGCGTGTCGTTTGCATCATTCGGCAAATCAACGACTGCCGAACGCATGGTGGAACGCGCCTCGAAATCTTCCGGCATGCGCGCCAATATCTCGACCTGCTCCGGTTCGAAATCAGGCATTTCTCCCAGTGCGAACATTTGCAGCATGAAACGTATGCGCTCTACTGCGTACTCCAGTGCATCGTATTCCGAGATAAGCAATTTGACCGGTTTGCGTGCCAGATATTGCAGTACGGTTTCCAGCGCATACGCAATTTCTTGCAAAGGTTTGAAGCCTACAGTGGCGGAACTACCTGCCAACGAATGAGCAGCATGCACCGCTTGTATGCTGACATGGCGATCCGGCTCATGGCGCCATTCGGCTATGTCTTGCGACAGAAAACGCACCAGCTCATCGGTTTCTGCCAGATAAATATTATGCAGAGGCAAACTGATTTCCAGATCACCTATGTATTTGATGTTGTCATCATTTCTGAGCGCAGAAGGTTTGTTTGGGAAATCGATTACGTCTGCAATCGGCAAATGCGGCACTTCCGGCAGAGGGTCTAATTCCAAATGATCAAATTCGCCAACCGGCTGCAGTGTTTTTACCTCATCAGCAACTTCTGCCGTCGCATCAAATTTATGAAATTGCGCCAATTCTTCATCGCTTAATTCCAGCTCTTCTGCTTCCGTCGCTGCCAGCGTTTCTTCACTGCCAAATTCGATAGCATGTTCCGACTCTGGCTCTTCCGCTACAGCGGATGCTGGCGCTTCTGCTGCCATGACTGCGGAGGCTGCATGCGGCGCATCTTCCGTTACATCATAAGAGAAGCCTTCGCCATTCTTGACGCGCTCAGATGCACTGATCAATGCATGACCTATGCGGTCCGAACGACCTTGTATTTGCAAATCATTGACCCATGCATCCAACACCTGTGTTGCATGCTCCAACAAAGCATACAAATCAGGATCGCCGCCACGCGTTTCAGACAAGCGTAGATTCAAAACCTGTTCCACGCTCCAGGCTGCTTCGCCAAAAGCGATCAGCCCGACCATGCGGCCGCTGCCTTTCAAGGTATGGAAGGAACGACGCAAGGTCGTCAAATATTCCTGATTGTGTGGCGCATTGCGCGATTCTGGAATTGTCTGTTTCACGCAATCCAGAACTTCTACTGCTTCAGATAAAAATATTTCCAGCAGCTCGGCATCGATCGCTTCATCGGTGACAGGTGTCGGCAATGGCGCGATATCTGCGATATGTGATGTGGATTTGATCGGCGCAGCGGCAGCCAGAGCGACATCGCCCATCGCATCATGCGATGCAACGAAATCTGGGCTTTCCAGCATATCGATAACAGCCCGCGCTCTGTCATTGGCTTCCGGATTATCAACCAGTGTTGCATCCAGACGTATCTGCTCCAACGATTCCTTGAGCTGTTCCTGCAACAGTGAATTATCAGGTTCTGCAGCAAGCGAGATCGCCAACTCTTCCGATTGCTTCTGATGATAGGCAAGCTCTGCTTCTACCGTAGGCAAATCCGGCGCATCAAATGTACGATCTGCAGCAATGGTATTCGTCGCATCAGAAACAGGGACAACGACCACATCCAGCTCGCCATTTGACGTTTCATGTTTCTCTGTCAGATTAGCGTGAAAAACACCCAATTTTTCGTCAAAAGAAAAACGATTTTTGACGCCATCTGGATGCAGTTGCAAGGTCTCGATAAAGAAACTCAAAGCGCCTACGTTTTGTGCAACCTGCTCGAACTCTTGCACATACGGCTCTTCTTCAGCATCGATAAACCGACGTACTGCAGCTTGCGTATGTTGTACTGCACGTACCGCATCTTCCTGTTCAAGCACAGAAAGCGCGCCACTGATTTGATACAAGATGACATCGATATCCGCCAGGCCCGCACGCTGCGTCGTATCTCTGAAATACTCATCCAGCATTTTTTCTACTTGACGCAGACTCGATTGCATCTCGCCTGCCAGCGCAGCCATGGTTTGGCGCTCTTGCGCTTCACGCGACATTTCATCCA
Source organism: Herminiimonas arsenitoxidans (assembly GCF_900130075.1). Taxonomy (NCBI): domain Bacteria; kingdom Pseudomonadati; phylum Pseudomonadota; class Betaproteobacteria; order Burkholderiales; family Oxalobacteraceae; genus Herminiimonas; species Herminiimonas arsenitoxidans. The sequence continues at coordinate 3,193,849 of NZ_LT671418.1, read as the reverse complement.
GCCATTGCGCTGAATGCGGCAATACTTCACCCGAAACAGCCGAGAGCAAACGTGCCGTTACCGCATCGGCACGCTCGGAAAAATCATCCGACAAATGACCGATCTGCTGCAATGCGTTTTCAACGAATAAAAGACTGGTGGCGATTTCCAGACTCAGGCTATCGCCCGGTTGCGAGTGCGCTGCATGGCGCGCAATCCCGCTTAACTCTCGCAACAATTTCGCCAATGCTGGCGCATTCAGACGATTGCCCGCTTCTGCCAAACCCGTCATTTCCTTCTCGAAGGCTGACGATACGCTGGCGTCACCACCGGCAATGCGATTCCATAAATTCTTGGCTTGCGACAAACGTTCTTTTGCCTGCGCTAATGCCTGCGCATCGATCTGGCCGTAACGTTTTTTCTCGTAATCGCTAGGCACGACACCATCGAGTTGATAGGCGGTGCGTATTTGTTGCACCGCTGTCGAAGGATGTTCAACACGTGCGATGAAAAACAAGGCATCGCGTAATAATCTTTCCGTAATACTGGAAGAGCCTTCGCTCAAGCGACGTATCTGCAAATTGATACGCGCGAACAATTGTTTGACGTACAGCTCGTTTGGCACCTGACCAGCAGATACTGCATCGGCAAAACCGCGCATCACCCACCAAAAAGCACGTCCTTGTTGGGTATTCTGTGCTTGTTCTACGCGCAAAATAATATCGCGCATGGCTTGCGCACTGCTCAAACCTGAAGCATCACCAGAGTTTTTCAGGAACAACAAGAGCGCACGTTCAAAACGTTTGCGTAAAGATACGTAATCCTCATGTGAGAGCTTGGTCGAAGCAGACGGCAACTGTGGACGGATAGCCAGATTCGGAAAAAACAAATCGGCAGGATGTATACGTTCTGCGCCACGCACTTGCAACAGCGCACGATAGTAAGGGAAGAGACGAACCGGTTGATGTGATGCGCCCGCCAGCAATTCTTCAAGATATTCAAGCAAGGCTTGATAAGCATGCGTAATCGCACGCACGCTGTCATCATCCAAAATCAGCTGACCAGACTCAAAACGATCGAATAAATCTTCGACGGTTTCCGTCATGATGACGACGCCATCGATATCCACCATCTGCAAGGCGCCATGTGCCTGATGCAAATAAGCCTTGGCATGACGCATGGTGGTCGATTGATTTTCGGCATCCTGCATCAAGGCTTCGCCCAGCGCAATTTTCGAGCGTGTCAGCGCGCCGCTGATTTCACCTATCACCCAGGACAAAGGGCCGGTATCGAAGTGTTCCTTGTTACCTTGCGGCACAGAGGAGGAAGGGGTATTCATGACTGCCTCGCGGGTGCGGAGGTGATCAACTACTTATGAATTGATCACCGCAATTGCTGTTGGGCCTGAGCCACTGCAAGCCTGCAAATAAACTCGTATCCATCTTGCGCATCAAACTAATCCAGCTTCGTGAAGCCAGCTTCGTCTTAAGCCGTGACGCGGAAGCGCGATACCGAGTTCTTCAGTTCTTCAGCCAGTTTTGACAATTCGCGAATCGAATGCGCAGTCTGCTGCGTACCTTCTTGCGTTTGTTCTGTCACTGTCAAAATGCCTTGAATATTTTGCGCTACGCCGTTGGCTGATGTTGCCTGCTGTTCGGTCGCGGATGAAATGCCTTGAATCAGTTCCGCCAAACGGTTGGAAACGCGTCGGATATCGGACAGCGCCGCACCGGCAGCATCGGAAAGTTTTGCACCTTCGACCACACCCTGCGTCGATTTTTCCATAGCGGCAACCGCATCGTGGGTATCGGTTTGAATCGTACGGACCAACGCACCAATCTGCTTGGTCGCTTCACCGGAACGTTCCGCCAGTCGCTGCACCTCTTCCGCAACCACTGAGAAACCACGACCTGCTTCGCCTGCTGACGCCGCCTGAATCGCCGCGTTCAACGCCAAGACGTTGGTCTGTTCGGTAATGTCGGAAATCAGCTCAGTGATCTCACCAATCTCTTGTGAGGATTCACCGAGGCGTTTGATTCGTTTCGAGGTTTCCTGGATTTGTTCACGAATCTCGTTCATACCCTTGATCGCGTTTTCCACCGCACGTGAACCTTCTTCCGCCGCCGTCACCGACTGGCGCGCAACTTCTGCTGATTCATTCGCTGATTTGGAAACGTCGGTAATCTGTACCGCCATCTCCAATACCGCTTGACCGGTTTCTTGAATATCGCGCGATTGCTTGTGCGACGCTTCCAGCAGTTCGGTTGAAATATTCTGTGCTTGCGTCGATGCCGAAGTAACTTGCTCCGCAGTATTCGTCACGCGTCCTACCAGTCCACGCAACTCTTCCACCGTGTAGTTTACCGAATCGGCAATCGCGCCGGTGATGTCTTCCGACACCGTTGCCTGCACGGTCAAGTCACCATCCGCCACTTCCTGCAATTCATTCATCAGACGCAAAATCGCGGCCTGGTTTTGATCGTTAGCCTGTTTCGCTTCTTCTTCCTGCTTCTGCGCTTCCAGTCGTTGACCTTCCGCTTCCAGACGACGCGCATCCGCTTCCTTGGTGCGATTACGGCTGTCCTGCAACAGAACCAAGGCAATACCGGCAGCAGACAACAGCGCAGCCAGTACGCTCAACAACATCAACCAGAATGGCAGCGTCAACGAATCCTGCTCGCTACGATAGCTTTGTTGCAGCTCAGTCAAACGTTGCTTCAGCGCTTCGTTTTCTTTAAAGATCAATTCCTCAGCTTGTTTCGCTGCAATAAAGTTTTGCAGATTGCCGAGAATCAGTGCGATCGATTTTTGATACTCGCCAAATGTTGCTTGCAGCTCGAGCAGTTTGTCGCGGGTATCCGGTTCCGTAGTTTTACTCAAACGCAGCACATCGCTACCGTTCAAGAAGCCATCAACAATCTCGCGGAAGGTGTTGGTATCTTTACCCAGCAAGAAAGCTGTTTCCGGGTTCACACCTTCCGAACTCAGAAATTCGTTCGCGCTACGTGCCAGACGTTGCGTCAACATCACGAGCTGACCGGCAGCAGCCGTTTCACGCGGTGATGCACCACCTTGTGCTTTCAGCGTTGAAATCTGCTCCGTCAATTCCAGCAAGTTTGGAGAAATGCTGTTCAAGGTTTGCAGTGTGGTACCGAAACCTGTCAGTTCTTTTTCCAACTTCAAAATCGTGGCAGCAGCCTTGTCGGAACCAGCCCATAATTTTTGCGTTTCTTGCAGCATCGCACTCATCTGCGCATCTGGTGCGCTGATATTGCGTCCTTGATATACGCCGCCTTTGGACAGAATCGACAAGTCGTTATTGAATTCTTTACGGCTGTCTGCCAATTGCTTGAACGCTTCCTTATTACCTTGAATCGCATTCGGTGTTGCCTTACCTACCCGCTGCGAGTGCATCAGCGCATCGCCGGCAATCTGCGTTTGTGTCGACGTCAGCGCAGAGTAATCTGCATTCAGCCAAACGAAGATCGCGCCCAAGGCCAGCGAAGTGCCCAGTGCGATCAAGAGTATACGAACCTGTTGTTGCAGTGGCAGCTTGCCGATCAAAGGCAAACTGATATCGCCACTTTTTTGCAATACGTCGCCGATGTAAGTCGCGTTCGGATTGACATTGGCACGCGTTACCGGCGCAACTGGAATATCCGTCCCGTATGCCGCAGCTTGCAGATTCTCATCAGTTGGCACAGCGCTGTTGGCATCGTCGCCCTGTGTAGCCGTCTCTTTTTTATTTTGTGAAAAGAGCGGTAATTTAAACGCCATACTGATTCTCCTGATTCTGTTTATGAAGTGCCCGGGCTCTCATTCCCAAGCTACTCATAGGCCGACGTGCAAAAATTGAGGATTTTGAATTACTGAAGACAAATCAAGTTCAGTCCAGACTTGCGACTCTTGATCCGTATAGCGCTTGCTCGCCCATGGCGTAGCCTGATCGTCGCTCTCGGCTTGCGGCTGCATCTCGGCAACGTTACGCAAACCCAGAACACGCGACACCAATAAAGCACTATTAAATGAAAGCGCAGGTCCGAATGCGACGATGCGACTGTCTTTATCTATTGTTGTCGGTGCATGACCTTGAAAACGCGCAAAGTCGATCACACTGATCAAATTACCGCGGATATTCGTCAGACCAAGAAACCATGGCTGCGTCAGTGGCACTGGTGTAATTGCGCCAACCGAGACGATCTCGCCCGCGGTCTGTAAATTCAGCAACCAGCGACTCTCGCCTATCATCACGCCGAGCTGATTAACGTGCGTATCCTCGCCGCTGCGAGCAGTCTGCATGCGCTCCACCAACTGCGCCTGGAACTCGCGCAAGCGCGTGCGACGTGCAGCAATATCTCGTTTCGGAGATGCAGTATCCGTTTGAAATTCCGGCGTGGGCTGGCTCATGAAGAACTACTTATCCGAGCGCAGCGATTTTTGCTAGCAGTTCTGCTGGGTCCACCGGTTTGACGATGTAATCGCGCGCCCCCTGGCGTAATCCCCAGATGCGATCGGTTTCCTGACCTTTGCTGGTGCAGATGATGATAGGTACGTCTTGTGTGTCCGGATCGCGCGTGATGGAGCGTGTTACCTGAAAGCCGTTCTGGCCCGGCATCACGATATCCATCAAAATCAATTGCGGCTTGTCTGCCTTGATTTTCAACAATGCTTCTTCACCGTTCTCTGCGGTAGAGACGGAAAAACCTTTTTTAATCAGGATGTCGGTGAGGAAATAACGTTCGGTCGGGGAATCGTCTACGACGAGAATTTTCTGAATAGCCATCTGAATGAAACCTTTAGATCAAATTTACTTTGCGACTGCCTCGAGCGCGTGTTCGCGCACGGTTTTCAGCAGACTGTCTTTGGTGAATGGTTTGGTGAGGTATGCGTCGGAGCCGACCATCGCACCACGCGCACGGTCGAACAAACCATCCTTGGATGACAGCATAATGACTGGTGTTGCATGGAATTTGGCACTCTTTTTGATGAGTGCACAGGTTTGATAACCGTCGAGACGCGGCATCAGGATGTCGCAGAAAATGAGCGCCGGTTTGTGGTCGTTCATTTTGGCAAGTGCGTCAAATCCGTCGTCAGCCAGCACGACCTTGTAACCTGCCTGACCGAGGAATATCTCTGCTGATCGACGAATCGTGCTGCTATCGTCGATCACCATGATTTTCATATCCGTATCCAGCGTTATTGTCATGATTCGTCTCGTTGAACTGTGTCAACAATATACGGCGCATCCGTAACAAAAAGCAAGATTCTTTAGTCCTAGCCCTACTGCGCAAATGAGCGCTCGTGGTTTTTAAACCAAAATTGCTAAAGCTATAACACTGGATGAAGATTTTAGATCGCTACCATCTCGAAATCTTCCTTGCGCGCGCCGCACTCAGGACAGGTCCAATTCATAGGCACATCAGCCCAGCGCGTGCCAGGTGCGATGCCTTCTTCCGGCAAACCAGCCTCTTCGTCGTAAATCCAGCCGCAGATCAAACACATCCAAGTTTGGAATACTTCATTCGATGTTTCGTTATTGCTCACGCTGACAGCCCTTCAAGTTAAAATGCAGAATCAGCTATCTTAATATACCCGCCGTGCAAAACCAAACTTCTCCGCTTATATTGACCTTTGGACCAACAGATCCGGTAGGCGCCGTCGGCGTTCAGGCTGACTTGGCCTCTTTTGCCGCGATGGGCTGTCATGGTCTATCTGTCATCACTGCCCTGTTCATCAGCGACACCGCTCGCATAGAAGACATGCAAGTGATCGATTCCGATTGGGTGTCCGACCAGGCGCGTGTTGTGCTGGAAGACATGCCGGTCGCCGCTTTCAAGGTTGGTGCCGTCGGCAGTATAGAAAACGTCTCGGTAATAGCCGAAATCGTTTCTGACTACCCTGATATTCCCCTGATCTTCGATCCCTTCCTGACATCATTGCCAGACCAAGGACCGGACGGCGAAGACATGTTGATGGCCACGCGTGAATTACTGATCCCGCAAACCACGGTCTTGATCATCTCCACCGCCGAACTCTCGCGCATGGCAGAAACCTGGCGCGAACCGTCGGAAGAAGACATGATGGCCGTCGACGCCATGCGCCTGATCGAAATGGGTTGCGAATACGTGTTCGTCACCGGCACACCATCGAATCTGACCGATGTCGCCAACACCCTGTTCGACGAAGGTGGCGTCATCCGTCACGATAACTGGCAGCGCATTTCCGGCTCGTACAGCGGCGCAGGCGGCACTTTGGCAGCAACGATAGCTGCATTGCTGGCCAACGGTCTCGATGTACCGGAAGCCGTCTTCGAAGCACAGGAATTCACGATTGCATCCATCGCCAATGCGCAACGTCTGGGCATGGGCAAACTGGTACTCGACCGTTATTTCTGGGCGCGTGAATTCGATGAAGACATCGACATTCCGCCACCTATTCAATAAATTTTTCTCTCTTATTTCACGGTTTCCGCATGTCATCAAATAACGATCTTCTTTTTGCTCGCGCACAAAAAAGTACGCCAGGCGGCGTCAATTCGCCGGTACGCGCCTTCCGCTCGGTCGGCGGCACACCACGCTTCATCACGCGCGCTGAAGGCCCTTATTTTTGGGACGCCGACGATAGACGCTATATCGACTACATCGGCTCATGGGGTCCGGCCATTGTTGGTCACGCCCATCCAACCGTAGTCAAAGCTGTACAGGATGCTGCGACACGCGGCTTGAGTTTCGGCGCACCGACTGAAGCTGAAATCGACATGGCTGAGTTGATCTGCAAATTGGTGCCCTCTATCGAGCAAGTGCGTCTGGTGTCCAGCGGTACCGAAGCGGCGATGAGCGCATTACGTCTGGCGCGCGGTGCAACTGGCCGCGACAAAATCATCAAGTTTGAAGGCTGCTATCACGGCCACGCCGATTCCCTGCTGGTGAAAGCCGGCAGCGGCTTGCTGACTTTCGGCAATCCAACATCAGCTGGCGTACCAGAAGATTTCGCCAAGCACACACTGGTGCTCGATTACAACAATCCGCAGCAACTGGAAAACGTCTTCAAGGAAATGGGCGACTCGATTGCTTGCGTCATCGTCGAACCAGTTGCCGGCAATATGAATCTACTGCCAGCGACGCCTGAATTCCTGCAAACCATGCGCCGCGTCTGTACACAATATGGCGCTGTCATGATTCTGGATGAAGTGATGTCCGGCTTCCGCGTCGCCTTGGGTGGCGCGCAATCCTTGTACAACATCACACCGGATTTGACGGTACTCGGCAAAGTCATCGGTGGCGGTTTGCCGGTTGCGGCTTTCGGTGGTCGCGCAGATTTGATGCGCCATCTGGCGCCACTCGGCGGCGTTTATCAAGCGGGGACTTTGTCAGGCAATCCGGTCACGGTTGCGGCCGGCATGGCGACCTTGAAGTTGATACAGGAGCCGGGCTTCTACGAGGCACTGACAGCACAAACTGCCAAACTGGTACACGGCTTTGCCGCAGCGGCACATGACGCAGACATTGCGTTCTGCGCCAACTCGGTCGGCGGTATGTTTGGTTTGTACTTTGCGCCGGAATTGCCAACATCGTATGACACGATGATGAAGTGCGACAAGACACGCTTCAACGCCTTCTTCCATGCGATGCTGGATGCTGGCGTCTATCTGGCGCCATCTGCGTTTGAAGCGGGATTTGTCTCGGCACAACATGACGATGCCGTCATAGAAGCAAGCATCAAGGCAGCGCACGCTGCCTTTGCGCAATTAGCGGACGATTGCGACGATTGATGTAAGGCTTGATGTGAAGCACACTTTCCACGCGCTACATTGCGCGTGGAAATGTTTTACTTCAGCCAGCCACGACGGCGGAAGTACCAGAATGGCGTGACCGCAGAAGCGATCATCATCACGATAGCCAATGGATAGCCGAAAGACCAATCCAGTTCCGGCAATACCTTGAAGTTCATACCGTAGATACTGGCGATCAAGGTTGGCGGCAGGAATGCGACCGATGCAACAGAGAAAATCTTGATGATTTTATTCTGGTTAATGTTAATGAAACCGACCGTTGCATCCATCAAGAAGTTGATCTTGTCGAACAGGAATGCAGTGTGACCATCCAGCGATTCGATATCACGCATAATCTGCCGCGCCTCTTCAAACTGCTCAGAATTCAATAAACGACCACGCATCAAAAAGCTGACTGCACGGCGCGTATCCATCATGTTGCGACGTATGCGCCCGTTCAAATCCTCTTCGTGCGCAATCGCATTCAGCGCACCGGCGGCATCCTGATCGCTCAGCTCTTCTTGCAAAACGCTGCGACTGACTATTTCCAGACTTTGATACACGCCTTCCAGCGCATCAGCCGAATACTCAGCATCCGTTGCATAAAGATCAAGCAGCACATCCTTGTAATCAGCAATCGAGCCTGGCCGCGAACGTGCGCGCATGCGCACCAGACGGAAGATAGGCAAATCTTCGGGATGGACAGAAAACAGGATGTCGCGCGCCAGGATGAAAGCGACAGTCACGACACGCGACGGGCCATCATCTTCTTCCAGCAGGAAGTCAGTACGCAGATGCAGATCGCCGTTTTCACCTTCGTAATAACGGGCAGATGCTTCGATGTCCTTGACGTCTTCTTCGTCCGGCAAAACCACGCCATAGATGCTCTTGACCCAGGCACGTTCGTCATCGTTCGGATCAGTCAGATCGACCCAAACCGGCGCGACCTTTTCGAGATCCTCGCGGCTGTCGATATTGACCTGATTCAAGCGGCCATTTTGCAATACAAATACATTGATCATAAGCTCTCCCTGTCGCGTCAGAAACACCAACCTGGTTGATGAAACACACAACATGCCCTGCAGAGCCAGCTCTACAGGTTCAATAAATTTTGAGGGAACGCGGCCATGCAACAAACTACACAGGCCAGGACGCGACCACCCACCGAATCCGGCGAGAGGCGCTTTGAAACGTGATCGCTAAAGCACTATCTCGCAGATTGACCGTCGTAAAACGGCTGACAACTATAAGAAGGACTACCCAAGTCGGGTCTCCAGAAACGAAAACAGCGCAAGTGTACTGATAAGTCTGATCGCTAGCAAGCCGGAAACGACGGGATAAACGACTTTTTTGCTGCACCTGCGTTAACCATTCTTGGGCAACTTTTTACGCCAGCAATATGACTGTGCAATGAAATGAATCAGGGCAAGGCAGCAGAATTCATGCGGCGCAAAATCAAGTCAGTACGACGCGCCAGATAGCCGGTGCTGCGATGCGCGTCATAGTAACGCGGGTTAGGCAACATGACCGCCAGGCGGGCTGCCTGCGCTGCGCCCAGTTGTGCCGCAGATACACCGAAATAATGCTGAGCCGCTGCTTCTGCGCCAAAAATACCAACGCCCCACTCCACTACGTTCAAGTAAATTTCAAAGATACGCTCTTTATCCATCCAATATTCGAGCATGTAGGTAATGATCACTTCCTGCCCCTTGCGGATGTAGCTACGATCACCGGACAGGAATAGGTTCTTCGCCAGTTGCTGCGTGATGGTGGAGCCACCGGCAACCACCTTGCCTTTCTTGATATTTTTTTCGTAGGCTTTTTGCAAGGCATCCCAATCCACGCCTTCATGTTCGGAGAAGTTGGAATCTTCCGACGCAATGATGGCGCGTTTCAGGTTATTTGAAATGCGGTTGTAGGGTATCCATTTTTGCTTGAGCTGCGCCTTCGGATTCTTTTCCTGCAGGATAGAAAGCTGATGCCGCATGAAGCTGGTCGAGTTCGGATTGTGGTTCACCCACCAACCGATTTGAAGGAAGAAATAAAGCTGCACAAGCAACACCAGCAGGATCGGCACAACGATCAGCCAAAACATCAGCTTGCGCAGTATTTTCATTTTTATATCGTCAAGTTGAAGCGAATTAAAAGCGCGGGTTAAAGCCGCACATTAAAGCTGATCACGCAATTCTGCAAAGACGGCAGCGGTCTCCGGCCGCACACCACGCCAGAGATAAAATGATTCTGCCGCTTGCTCTACCAACATACCCAAACCATCACGTGCAATCGCACCATGCTGCGTCGCGAACTGCATAAACGGAGTCGGCGCTGCGCCATACATCATGTCATACGCCAAAGTATGTTTGGCAAACACGCGCGGTGAAATCGGTGGCACTTCGGATGCAAGGCTGGCAGCAGTCGCATTGATCACGATATCGAAAGCATCGTCCAACACCGCGAAATCACTGACTTCAAGACGTGGATGAGGAGCGAATCGATTCACCAAATCCACGGCTTTGGAATGTGTACGATTCGCTATGACCAGTTTGGCTGGCTTTTCATTCAACAGAGGCAGAATCACACCGCGTGCAGCACCGCCTGCGCCAAGCAAAAGCACTGATTTATTCGCCACAGCAACACCGGCATTACGCACAATATCCGTCACTAAACCAACACCATCAGTGTTATCGCCCAACATGGTATTGCCATCGAACTTCAATGTATTGACCGCACCGGCAGCACGTGCGCGCTCGCTTAGTGTCGTCGCCAAGGCATACGCTTCCAGCTTGAACGGCACAGTGACATTCAAGCCCTTGCCACCGTTACGGATAAATTTTTGTACCGTCGCGACAAAACCATCCAAGGGGGCCAGCAAGCGTTCGTAATCCAAATCTTGCTGTGTCTGCGCAGCGAAGCGCGCGTGAATGTCTGGTGATTTGCTGTGTGCGATCGGATTGCCGATCACTGCGTAATGGTCAGTCTTGTTGCTCACTCATTGGCCTCGTGTTTCGGTTTGTAATGCATCGTCGCGCGTAAAGTTGAAGCGCGTAATAATTTCCCACACATCGTCTTTACCAGCCGAACGCATATTCTCTGGGAATTTGCCGAAAGGAGCGGAGCGACGCACGATGTTCAACGCAGCTTGATCCAAGGCAGGATTGCCCGAAGTACGTTCAACGCGCGGTCCGCCATCCTTCATGTAGATCATGCCGTCCTGAAAAATCGGGATATAAACCACCAATTCGCCATACAGCTTCTTGCCATCTTTCTGCGGGAAGTTCAGCGTGCCGTTTTTTTCTATTCGATCCTGCAAGGCCTTGTAATAAGCGGCATAACCGACCTCGCGCGTACTTGGCGTGACCTGTGTTTTCTTCGGACGCTTGTTGTATTCCTCTATGCTGCGGGAAATTTCCGCTTCCCTGCGCAACAAGGCTTTCGCGCTATCGAGCATATCCGTCGCATTACGTTGCACCGGCACGTCTTTTACCGGCTCCACATCACTTACTTGCGGTGTACGGAATTGCGTTTTCTTTTCCAGTTGCGCCAGCAGTTTTTTCTGATGCCGCTCCAACTCTTCAACCTTGCGTCTCGCGGCTTTCGCGCTTTCACCATCTTCACTTAGCCGCATATCCGGCAATGGCGATTTGGCACGCCCAGCATCGGCATTACCGCCGCCATCCAGATTGGCTTGCGCCAGCGCATCGGCTTTCAGCGGTTGCTTGTCGTGTTTGGCATTAACCAAGATGACTTCAAGCCCAGGATCAGTAGGCTTGAATTTGAATGCCTCTGGTGGCGTGAAGTGCACAGCCAGCAACGCAAGATGCGCCAGCACGGAAGTCGTGACGGCAACATTCAAAATGCGATTCTGGAAAAAAGACTTCACGCGAGAGATCGTCAACAATAATGATTAAAGAAATAGATTCGAAATGGATTTTACGGCAAAGGACGGGCGATTTTAAAGAATCGCCCAGTATCCTTATTCCGGCGCTACAGTGGACGCTGGTTCAGGCGTCAGCTCTTCTATCGGCGCTGGCTCACTTGCTACCGGCTCAAGCTCACCTTCCGGCAAGTCCTCTACCATTTCCTCATCCAGTTCCGTGGGAACGGTACCACTTGCATCCTGCGTAATATCCAGCAAGCGTGCTTCTATCGTCAGGTCAACTTCATCCCAACGCAACAAATCCAGTTTGACTTGCGAACCGCGTGCAACCGCTGGCATACCCGGCAGCTTGATGACGAGAGGAATATCGAGCAAGCGCAGGATTTCTTCCTTCAAGACGGTCGCTTCGACTTTCATCGTCTCCGCATCGCCTTTTTCCTGACTGAGCCAACGCAGACACCAGTAACGCTCCATATCCGACTGGAACGCAGCGTAAGCGCTGTAAGCAGCATCGAATGCAGAAACGATCGCGAACAAATCAGCATCGCGTTGTTTGAACGGTGCGACCAGCGGTGCAGTCACGCCATGCTCTATGCATGCAAGGATTTGCCATTGATTGACCAGATCGGTGTAGCGACGCAAAGGCGAAGTGCTCCACGCATATTGATCGACGCCCAAACCTTGATGTGGTGCAGCATGCGTTTGCATACGCACTTGCATCTTCGCAGCCCAACCATTACCGGAACCGCCGCCCTGCGCGCGATAAATCCCTGGCACACCATACTCGTGCAATAACTTGCCCCAGCTGCTATTGGTCAAAATCGCCAATTCAGCGACGATTTTGTCCAGCGGTGCCCCACGCTTGCGGCGCTGAATCGATACCACATCGTTCTCAACATAAAAGTTGAAATCAACACGGTTATTTTGCTCAGGGCGCAAACCAAAACTTTCGCGCTTGGCCATACGACCTTGCTCGAGTACTTGCGCCCATTTCCACAACAGGGAGATGTCTTCCTTGTATGGATAGTCGCCCACATCTGCGGCCAGATTGTCTTCCGTTACATAAGCATCGAGATCGTTATGACGCAAATTGGCTGCGATCGGCACGCGCTCAGCACGCGTCTCGGTCGCAATGACAGACCAGTCGGATGGGTCCAGCGTCACGTACAGTGACAAGGCTGGACAGACACGGCCTTCTGCCAAGGTATAAGCTTCGACCAGCTCATCCGGCAACATGGTGATCTTGTCGCCCGGCATATACACGGTAGACAAACGCTGGCGTGCGATCACATCCAATGCGTCGTCACGCTTGATACCCAAACCCGGCGCTGCGATATGAATACCAACACAGACCTTGCCATCCGGCAGGCGCGTGACCGACATCGCATCATCAATTTCTGTCGTAGTGACATCGTCTATGGAAAATGCCTGCACATCAGCGACTGGCAATTCCGGCATGGTCGGCAACGTAATTTCGGGGAAGCCTATACCTTTAGGGAAAGACTCGAACAGGAATTTGGAAAAGTGCAAATCCTTCGCCGATTGAATACCACCAACAGCCAGCATCAAACGTTGCGGTGCAATCTGCAATTCGCTGCAAGCGGCATCCAGTGCTTTGTATTCGATGGAATTTTTGTCTGGCTTGAACAGCAATTGCAGCACGATCGGACGCATAGCCTCCGGCAATTTATTCGCTTTCAACTCCTCCACGTACTGCGCTTGCACCAAAGCTTGTTGGCGTTTCTTTTCCACGCCGGCCAACGCTGCTTTCAACGATGCTTCCGGCGCAGCCTTGTAACGGCCTTTGCCTTTTTTATAGAAGTAAATCGGCGCGCTATGCAAACGCAAGATCAAACCGGCTGCTTCGTGCGGCTTGGGATCATGGCCAAAATACTCCGTACCTAATTCAGCAAAGCCAAACTCTTCCTGCCCAGCCACTTCCCACAGAAAATCAAGATCGATATCTGCTGCAATCGCTTGCGCTTCCGTCATGAGCTCCGCTGGCGATGGCGATGCAAACTGCAGCAATACGTCTTTGGACCGGACTTTAGTACGCTTGCCGGAAGGCATCTCAACCTGATATGCCTCGCCTTGCTGTGACATCGCAACGCCAGCTTTGAAATCGCCGGATTCGTCAAAAAATAGATTCATTCAATACTTTGCTTATTTAATTAGTTCTTGGAACAGGTTCGTTTACTAATCGATCTTTTGCTACTTAAGTCGATTACTGCATTTCATTTATCAAGCGCATTCTGATGCACAAGCTTGCTTAGTCTTTTCCCGCGATACGCGGACTTTGTCGGATGGTCGTTATGCTCGGAAGAAAAACTTCCGTCACCAATAGCGAACCTTTGCCACGTTTATACAAACAGCGACGTGCAAACAAAGGCGTAGGCAACTCCACACCAATCGCCGCGGCTGCACGTAGCGCCAAAGGATGCTGCGCCTGTAATCGTGCATATTCCAACTTGCCACGCCAAACGCGCGGATCACCAAATAAGGTTGTGCCTAATGAACGCTCACCCAGCGTGCCGAAAAACGGCCAGTCGGATGCGGTGGCAGAAAGCGGCACTATCGTATGTGCATACACCACCGGTTGTTCATCACAGCGCAAAAACACTTCGCGTTCCTGCACCAAGACTCGGCGCGGCAACGCAACTTCTTCAAATTCATCTGCCAGCACCAGCGCACGTTGTTGCGCCAGGCGCTGTATGCGAAATCGCTCACAGCGTGCAATCAGCTTCATCGTCAGCGACATCGAATCAGTCAACCATGCTCGCATCTGCGGTGATGCATGCACACCATTCACATGCGAGAACCAATGCGCTTGCGATACCGAGCGACGCTGCACGCTATCCATCACTGCGCTGCTCCAACGTCGACACCGCAAAAAGCCAAGACCTCATCGGCATATTCTTCAAAATCCGACATGCCATGATCGCTACCATCAATCACACGCAAACGCGCTTGCGAAAATTGCGCCACCATTTCGCGCCAGTCGAGCAATTCATCGCCGGTTGCAGCGATCAGGAAGTAACGTTGCGGATGTGTAATTTCGTCAACTGCCAGCGCCTTCAATTCATCAATATACTCGCGCTTGAATTCGAATGGCTCATTCGAGTGATATTGCGTTTTGACACCAACTTGCGTTGCCAAATCACGCGCAGCGTGGACGGCTGGATTGAGCAAAACCGCACGACAACCCAGTTGCTCTGCCAACCATGTGGCGTAATAACCGCCCAGTGAGGAACCGATCAAGGTTAATTCAGACGGATCAACTTTTTGCGCAATATCCAGTGCCAATGCTATCGCCTCACTTGGCGAAGCCGGCAATTGCGGACAAAGATACTCATCGCCACGGCCCAGCGCCTGCATGCGCGCAGCCAACAAACTGGTTTTATACGAGAGTGGCGATGAACGAAAACCGTGCAGATACAAAATCATTGCGCCAGCACATCCAGAATTTTTTGATGCACGCCGCCAAAACCACCGTTGCTCATCACCAGTATCTGATCGCCCGCTTGTGCATTTTCTGCAATTGCTTGCACCAAGGTATTCAAATCATTAAAGGCGCGCCCTTTATTACCGAGCGGTGCCAGGGCTTCTGCCAAATCCCAGCCGAGTGCATCTTTACCTGTACCACTGGCACCGTAACCGAATACCAGATCAGCATCGACCAGACTGCCCGGCAATGCATCTTTCATCGTGCCTAACTTCATCGTATTGGAGCGCGGCTCCAGCACGGCGAGTATGCGTGCCGCACCGACTTTTTTACGCAAGCCGGCCACCGTAGTCGCAATCGCAGTCGGGTGATGGGCGAAATCGTCATACACCGCGATATCGTTCACCGTTCCGCGCAACTCCATGCGACGCTTCACGTTTTCAAATTGTCCCAATGAAGCAATCGCCTGCGCCGGCACCACGCCGACATGACGCGCCGCCGCAATCGCAGCCAGCGCATTCATGCGATTGTGCTCGCCGGTCAGAGGCCAGTTCACCGTGCCTTGCAGCTCGCCTTTGAAGAAGACATCAAAATTGCCGTCGTCATGCGTATTGATCTTCCAGCCATGTTGATCGTCGCTACCAAACCATTCCGTTTCACTCCAGCAGCCGCGTTGCATGACACGCTTCAATGATTCTTCGCGTGCATTAGCCACTACACGACCAACGCCCGGCACGGTACGCACCAGATGGTGGAACTGGGTTTCGATCGCAGTCAGGTCCGGGAAAATATCGGCGTGGTCGTATTCCAGATTGTTCAGAATCGCGGTTTTCGCGTGGTAATGAACGAATTTGCTGCGCTTGTCGAAGAAGGCCGTATCGTACTCATCCGCTTCGATCACAAAAAATGAGGATTCCGCGCCCTTGCCAGACAGACGTGCAGAAATACCAAAATTCATAGGCACGCCGCCAATCAGGAAGCCCGGATCGTAACCCGCATCTTCCAGTATCCACGCCAGCATCGATGAAGTCGTTGTTTTGCCGTGCGTCCCCGCCACAGCGAGTACCCACTTACCTTGCAGAATATGCTCACCTATCCACTGCGGACCTGAGGTATAGGGCAAACCGCGATTGAGAATTTCTTCCATCAAGGGATTGCCGCGCGAGACGACATTGCCGATTACATATAAATCAGGATTCAGGCTGATCTGCTCTGGACCATAACCTTCTATCAGCTTGATGCCTTGCGCCTCAAGCTGCGTGCTCATCGGCGGGTAGACGTTGGCGTCACAGCCGGTAACCGTATGACCGGCAGCTTTTGCCAGTACCGCCAAACCACCCATGAAGGTGCCGCAAACGCCAAGTATGTGAATATGCATTGTACAATTTCGGATTGGAATAACGAGATTTTACCCGACGACGGGCATCTGTCGGCGGGAGTATCATTCGCACCATGCCTACTCACCCCCTGTCCGATACCGAATTACTGCGTGCTGAAATCGCCGCAAGCGCTGCGCGTCTGATCGCCGAAGACGGCGTCGACTATGGCACAGCCAAGCGCAAGGCGACCAAACAGATACTCGGCAACAGCAAAGTCCGTGGCGATGTACTGCCCGACAACGCCCTGATTGAGGATGAGGTTCGCCTGTATAACGAGCTGTTTTTCGGCGACACGCAACCTGCCCGTTTATTGCATCTGCGCAACCTGGCCCTGCGCATCATGCAAGAATTGACAACATTCCAGCCTTATTTAACTGGCGCGGTCCTGAACGGCACGGCAGGTGAGCATTCCGATATTTACCTACAGTTATTTGCAGAAAGCGCAAAAGACGTCGAGATTTACCTATTAAACAAAGGCATAGACTTTGAAGTATCGGAGTCATCTCACTTCAAAGGTCGCAGCGAAGCCGTCGAAACCCTCAGTTTTATATGGCAACAAGAAGGCGTGCACCTAGCACTATATGAAGTTGACGACCTGCGCGGCGCAGTCAAAAAATCCCCTTCCGGCCGACAAGAACGTGCCGACATCGAATCAGTGCGCGCACTGATTGCGCAAGACAACACTAAAGAAAACGGGCAAAAATGAGACGTAACGTATTTTTATATGGCGCCATCGCGCTATTTTTTGCCGCTGTCGGCATCTATTTCGGTACCAAGCATCACGCTCCTGCAGAACCAGAATCACCAGCCGTCGCCAACTTTTTTGCCCAGCAACTAGAAGATAGCAACAGCAAAATACAGCCCTTATCTCAATGGCAAGGCAAAACCTTGATCATTAACTTCTGGGCAACCTGGTGTGCGCCATGCGTGGAAGAGATGCCGGAACTGACCGAACTGCAAACTGAATTGTTGCCGAAAAACATCCAGATTCTTGGTGTCGGCATTGATTCAGCCAACAATATTCGGGAATTTGCTGCGAAATATAAAATCACTTATCCGCTTTATATCGCCGGAATCAATGGCAGCGAATTGTCGCGCCAGTTCGGCAATCAGGCTGGCGGCCTGCCTTTTACCGTGATCATCGGACCCAAAGGCGACGTCAAGAAGACTTATTTAGGCCGCTTGAAGATGGATCAATTACGCGCTGACATCAACGCTCTTTGATACTAATACGAGTTTTTTCCTTGCCAATCGACGCCATTTAGCGGCAAAATGCGGCCATCATCGTCAAACGGAGTTGCATCTCGATGGCAAAAAATATTCTTTTGTTAAATGGTCCGAACCTGAACCTGCTAGGCTCACGCGAGCCGGAGGTCTATGGATCGACCACGCTTGCCGATGTGGAACGCGCAGCAACCGAACAAGCCGCGCAGGCGGGTGCCAAACTGATTGCCTTTCAAAGCAATCATGAAGGTGAATTAATTGATCGCATTCAAGCTGCGAAAAAAGAAGGAATCGACGCAATTGTCATCAATCCAGGCGGATTGACTCACACCAGCGTATCATTGCGTGACGCATTAGCCGGGGTCGCCATCCCATTTGTGGAAATACACGTTTCCAATATTCATCAGCGCGAAGCATTTCGCCACCATTCCTATTTGTCCGGCATCGCTGTCGGCGTGGTGTGTGGATTAGGCACTGAAGGATATGCAGCGGCCATCTCATTTGCACTCAAAAAGCTCTAATTCCCACCATTTGTCGGCAAATGCCTTATAATTGCCGCCATCTTTAACATAAAAACTAAAATCTCCAAGGAATTTCACATGGATTTACGCAAGCTCAAGACCCTCATCGATCTGGTCGCTGAATCGGATATCGCTGAACTGGAAGTAACGGAAGGCGAAAGCAAAGTCCGTATCGTTAAATCTTCCCCAGTCCCACAGAATCAAGTTGTCATGATGCAGCCAGGCATGCAACAGCAATATGCTCCTGCCGCTTCCGCACCTGTTGCAGCCGCCGCGCCAATCGCAGCCGCTCCAGTAGAAGTCACAGGCCACGTCGTCAAATCGCCTATGGTCGGCAGCTTCTACCGCTCATCTTCCCCAGGCTCGCCGGCATTCGTCGAAGTCGGTTCGGTAGTCAAAGAAGGCGACACATTGTGCATTATCGAAGCAATGAAGTTGTTGAATGAAATCGATGCTGACGCTTCCGGCGTCATCAAAGAAATCCTGGTCGAAAATGGTCAGCCGGTCGAATTTGGCCAACCGTTGTTTATCATCGGCTAATGATGGAAGCTTGGGGTCATACAGGCGACTACGCCGCCCCATCTTCACTCTCGCTGATTTGATTTCATCCTTTAACGACGAGTCCAATTTCCACTATGTTTGAAAAAATTCTTATCGCCAATCGTGGCGAAATCGCGCTTCGTATCCAGCGCGCTTGCCGCGAAATGGGCATCAAGACCGTGGTTGTTCATTCCGAAGCAGACCGCGATGCCAAATACGTCAAGTTGGCTGACGAGTCCGTTTGTATCGGACCTGCGCCATCGGCACTCAGCTATCTGAATATGCCAGCCATCATCAGCGCCGCTGAAGTGACTGATGCTGAAGCAATTCACCCTGGCTATGGCTTCTTGTCTGAAAATGCTGATTTTGCGGAACGCGTAGAGCAATCCGGCTTCGTCTTCATCGGCCCACGTTCTGAATCAATTCGCATGATGGGCGACAAAGTGTCAGCCAAGCAGGCAATGATCAAAGCCGGCGTACCATGCGTACCTGGCTCGGAAGGCGCATTGCCGACCGACACCAAAGAAATCATCCAGATCGCACGCAAAATCGGCTATCCAGTCATCATCAAGGCAGCTGGCGGTGGCGGCGGACGCGGTATGCGCGTTGTGCACACTGAAGCAGCATTGCTGAACGCTGTCACGATGACCAAGACTGAAGCTGGTGCTGCATTCGGCAATCCAGAAGTCTATATGGAGAAGTATCTGGAAAATCCACGTCACGTGGAAATCCAGATTCTGGCCGACGAACATAAAAATGCTATTTGGCTGGGCGAGCGCGACTGCTCCATGCAGCGTCGCCACCAAAAAGTGCTGGAAGAAGCGCCAGCGCCTGGCATCCCACGCAAAACGATCGAACGCATCGGTGACCGTTGTGCCGAAGCCTGCCGCAAGATGGGTTATCGCGGCGCAGGTACATTTGAGTTTCTGTACGAAAACGGCGAGTTCTATTTCATTGAAATGAACACCCGCGTCCAAGTTGAACATCCGGTGACTGAAATGATTACCGGCATCGACATCGTGCAAGAACAGATCCGCATCGCGGCCGGTGAGAAACTGCGTTTCCGCCAACGTGACGTGATCTTAAGCGGCCACGCCATCGAATGCCGTATCAATGCCGAAGATCCATTCAAGTTCACACCATCGCCAGGCAAGATTATTTCCTGGCATGCACCAGGTGGCCCAGGGATACGTGTCGATTCACATGCATACGCTGGCTACTACGTTCCACCTAACTATGATTCGATGGTTGGCAAAGTCATTGCGTACGGTGCAACACGTGAACAAGCTATCAAGCGTATGCAAATTGCCTTGTCAGAAATGGTTGTTGAAGGTATTCAAACCAACATCCCATTGCATCGTGAGTTGATGGTTGATGCCCGCTTTATCGAAGGCGGCACCAACATTCATTACCTCGAGCAAAAATTGGCAAACAAACCTGATTTGCCAAAAGAACCAAAAGCGTAATTGCAGCATCCAACGCGCAAGCGTTGTTATTCTCTAGCGGCTTGCTCCGCGACCGCCGTAACAATGGATAAGCATCTGTTGTTACGGCGAGTACAACAAATCATCATTCACCCCACCTGCTTCAGGCAGACAGCCAATATAATGGCTGACAGTAAAGTACATTGAGGTATTCATGAGCTGGACCGAAATCGTGATCGAAGTCGCCCGTACGCATGCGGAAGCATTGTCCGATGCGTTGATGGAGGCTGGCGCATTGTCGGTCTCGGTAGAAGATGCCGATTTCGGTACCGATGCCGAGCAACCGCTATTCGGCGAACCGGGCATGGAACCAACAGAAGCCGCATGGGAACACAGCCGCGTCGTCGCACTCACTCCAGTTGAGTCCGATCAGGCTGCCATCGTGGCCGAAGCAGCGCATGCCATTGGTCTGGCCGCATCTGATGTCGTCTTTACGCTACGTCCGGTTGCAGAACAGGATTGGGTACGTTTAACGCAATCCCAATTCGAGCCCATCCATATCGGTAAAAATATCTGGGTTGTTCCAAGCTGGCACGATGCTCCTGATCCGGATGCACTGGTGTTGGAACTGGACCCTGGCCTCGCCTTCGGTACCGGCAGTCACCCAACCACGCGTCTCTGTATGGAGTGGCTGGAAGCAAATCCACCAAGCAATTTAAGCGTTCTCGACTACGGCTGTGGCTCCGGCATACTCGCCATGGTGGCAGAAAAGCTGGGCGCAGCAAAAGTCATCGGCATCGATATTGATCCACAAGCGATTCAATCGGCCATCTTCAACACTGAACGTAATCATTGCGATATCGCGTATTACGTACCGGACGAATTCGCCACATCTGGCCACGCGCACACCTTCGATGTCGTCGTTGCCAACATCCTCGCCAATCCTTTGAAATTGATGGCACCAATGTTGTCGGGACGCGTCAATCCAGGCGGCAAACTGGTGCTGTCAGGTGTACTCGCTACTCAAGTAGATGAAGTCACCGCTGCTTACGCGCCATTCATCGCGCTGAGCGTATGGGCTGAGCACGAAGGCTGGGTCGCCCTCGCCGGTCACCTGCCATCCAGTCCTGAATCGTCAGGCCGACAATAGCGCACACCATGGCACTCGCGACTCAATGTCCTCACTGCCAAACGACGTTTCGCGTCGCGCATGATCAATTGAAGTTGCGCGCAGGGCTGGTGCGCTGTGGCTATTGCAAGGAAATTTTCAACGGCATCGAGAATTTGCTGCCATCAGAAGATGCCGCACCACCAGTCACTCCCGCCCCTGCTGCCAGTGACACGCCGGTAGCCGAAGCGGTAGCACCAGTTGCAACGGAATCCGCAACAGCACCCATCCAAACATCAGATGAAACGAATGAAGTAGCTGCTGCGAGCGAAGAGGCGATCATTGCCCCTCCTCCGGCCAGCAAAATAGATTTCGACATCCCCGCCGGATTTGAGCGCGACGCCGATATCCATACGGCAATATCCACATACGAAGAAAACAAACCTGAAGATCCTTTGCAACGGATGACCTTGCTGGACTTCACGCGCGATCTGCCGGATGAAATCACTGCCGAAACCACTCAGTCTACATACGACCCGCATGCACCTGACGAGTTAGACGAAGCGATGAAGGATTTGCAGCGCAGACCATGGCGCGGCAGCAAAAAATCCGCCCGTGCAGAAGAACGCGATGCACTGGATGAAGTCGATGCAGAAGATGAACCTAGTTTTCTCAAGCATGGTCGCCAGCGGCAACGTCTGAGCCGGAAATTACGCATTTTCCTGAGCGCAGGCTCCTTCGTTTTGCTCATAGCAGCACTTGCGCAGAGTACTTATGTATTCCGCAATCAAATCGCCGGCTGGTTCCCGGAGACCAAACCCATACTCACACAAATGTGCAGCATGCTCGATTGCCGTATCGATCTGCCTGCCCAGATAGACCAAGTATCTATCGAGTCCAGCGAATTACAAACGCTAGCTACCAACAAAGATACGTTTGTACTCACTACGCTGCTACGCAACTACAGCAGCACGCCGCAGGAATGGCCACACATCGAGTTGACTCTCAACGATACGAATGAAAAGCCGCTGTTGCGCCGCGTTTTCAATCCGACCGATTACCTCAGCAACGCCGAAGACATGCGACTCGGCTTTGCCTCCCGCAGCGAACGTAGCGTTAAACTGTCTTTTGAACTGGCGCAAATCAAGGCCTCCGGTTACCGCGTGTATTTGTTCTATCCCTGATGAGCAGTGTTCATACATGCAGTAAGCACAGGACTACATCAGACTGCTTTAGCCATCGACAAGAAACTCTGTAGTACCAGACTATGGCCGCAGGCGAAATACACAGTGTATGATTGCGACCAATTTCCTATCCTTTACCCAACATCTTTCCATCCCTACCTATGAAATCCTTAATCTGTGGCTCCGTCGCTTTCGATACGATCATGTCCTTCGAAGGTCGTTTTTCTGAATCATTGCTGGCGGACCAACTACACAAAATCAATGTGTCCTTCTTGGTACCGACCATGCGCCGTGAGTTTGGCGGCTGTGCAGGCAATATCGCCTACAACCTGAAATTGCTCGGTGGTGATCCGCTCATCATGGCAACCATAGGCCAGGACGACGCATCCTATCGCGAGCGTCTGGAACAATTACAGATTTCACAGCAATGCCTCAAGACCATCGATGACGCCTACACCGGCCAGGCTCTCATCACGACCGATGCAGACGGCAACCAGATCAA
Source organism: Herminiimonas arsenitoxidans (assembly GCF_900130075.1). NCBI lineage: Bacteria > Pseudomonadati > Pseudomonadota > Betaproteobacteria > Burkholderiales > Oxalobacteraceae > Herminiimonas > Herminiimonas arsenitoxidans. The sequence goes on along the minus strand of NZ_LT671418.1, from coordinate 3,170,898 downwards.
TGCATTCCATCCGGGTGCCATGAGCTTCTCGCATTACAACAAGGTAGCTGATGCTGGTGATGTCGCGATTGCGATCGTTGCGCCAGACGGCCGTGACGGTATGTTGCAGCATGCGCAGCATTGCGCTGATTTGAACATTCCCTTGATCTTCGATCCGGGCCAAGGCTTGCCTATGTTCAACGGCGACGAATTGAAGAACTTCATTGAATTGGCGACCTATGTTGCCGTCAATGATTACGAAGCGGAATTATTAACCGGGCGTACAGGTCTGTCGCTGCAGGAAATTTCCCAGCGCGTTTCGGCATTGGTTGTGACTCGCGGCGAACAAGGCGCAGAAATCTTCAGCGGCAACGCACATCTGATGATTCCGTGTGTGAAGGCAGAGAAGATCGTTGACCCAACCGGCTGTGGCGATGCATTCCGTGCCGGCATGCTGTTTGGTTTGACCAATGGTATGGATTGGGCGACAACTGGACGACTTTCCAGCCTGATGGGTTCCATCAAGATCGCACATCAAGGTCCGCAGAACCACGTATTGTCACGTGCAGAGATCGACGACCGTTTCCATCAAGCGTTCGGCTATCGCCTGTAAGCAGAGCGATGCAAGACGTGCTGGCGATGGACTCCTTCGCCAGCACAGTAAAAAATCTTATCTCAGAGCAATGACGCCACCAGCGTCGTCACTAACTGAATTGCTATTCTCAGCAAGATCAGCGCAACCAGCGGTGACAAATCGATCGTCCCGATCAAGGGCACAACACGACGCAATGGCCGCATCAGCGGATCGTTCAAAGCGCGCACAAATGGCGCCAGCGGCGCATGCGGATTGACCCAGCTAAAAATCACCTCGATCAGTATCAAACCGATCAAGCCGTATAACGCCCACTGAACGACGCGCAGTACCGCTAACAACAGTACCGTCTGCGGTGTAAAGCCGCCGCTCAGCCATACATCAAAGGCAGTTGCCAGCAACGCGACCAGGAAGGCAGCAATCACACTGGCCCAATCGTAACCACCGGCACCCGGCAATACGCGGCGCAAGGGACGTACCAGCCAATCCGTCAATTTATACGTAAATTGCGCGAGTTCTATCGGTGGACGCACGCGCACAGCCTGCATCCAGAATCTGAGCAGCAAAGCACCGGCCAGCACCACGGCAACGGTATCAATAATCAGCGTAAATACACTATCCAGCACGGAGACTCCTTAAAAAAAAACCGCTGTGCGACAAAAGCCACACAGCGGGATTGTGCCTGAATTTAACCAGGCGCATCCAAGCGAACCTGGATTTACGGACGTGTGCCCGTTGGAAACGGCCATGCTGCTGCCGGATTCAACACCGTCTTGACTGCAGGCGCTGCTACTGCTGCTGGCTTAGCTGCAGGCTTTTTAGGCGCTGCTGCTTTTTTAGCGACAGGCTTTTTAGCTACTGCTTTTTTAGCTACCGGCTTCTTTGCTACAGCCTTTTTAGCCGCTGGCTTTTTAGCTGCTGCTTTTTTAGCTACCGGCTTTTTTGCTACAGCCTTTTTAGCCGCTGGCTTTTTAGCTGCTGCTTTTTTAGCCGCTGGCTTTTTCTTAGCAACGACTTTTTTAGCTACAGCTTTCTTAGCTACTGGCTTTTTGGCTGCTGCTTTTTTAGCCGCTGGCTTTTTCTTAGCAACGACTTTTTTAGCTACAGCTTTCTTAGCTACTGGCTTTTTGGCTGCTGCTTTTTTAGCCACTGGCTTTTTCTTAGCAACGACTTTTTTAGCTACAGCTTTTTTAGCTACTGGCTTTTTGGCTGCTGCTTTTTTAGCCACTGGCTTTTTAGCTACAGCTTTTTTAGCGACAGGCTTTTTAGCTGCTGCTTTTTTAGCTACCGGTTTTTTGGCGGCTGGTTTTTTTGCTGCAACTGGTTTTTTAGCTGCTGCTTTCTTTGCAGCAGGTTTCTTAGCTGCTGGTTTTTTTGCTGCTGTTGCCATTTTGTTTCTCCTTCACGTGATGGAAAAAATCAAGCTTCTAGGTTTGAAACCCTCCCGCACCATCGCGATGGTTTGGGCGAATTATTCATCGGCACAAGCGTACTTGTTGCTTGCGCTAATGAATTCGGCTCCAGCTGAACTGCTGCATCCCCTCACTTATGCAGCACTTCAGCCTTACATGGCTATGCGTACGTCGTAGCAGCGCTACCGCTATAGCCAAAAAAAACGCCAGCGTACACGCCAGCATTGGAATTCTGTTTCTGAAAGAACAAACTTTTTTTAAAGAAAAAAGCCGCCTCACCTGACTGAATCAGATGATGCGGCTTGAGCAGATGAGATCGTATCGGTCTTCTACTGTTCATTAAATTTGGTTGTTGCCTTTCCTGTTTTCTGCAGTCTTTGTAATTCCTGTTGATAGCGACTGCATGTTGGGAACTACTTTTTGGTGCTGTTCATTTCGCGTTTGCTACCACGCGATGTTCAAATTATTTATTCCCAGTTGAGCGCGCCACCTGTCTGGTATTCGATGACTCGTGTCTCAAAAAAGTTACGTTCTTTTTTCAGATCGATCATTTCGCTCATCCATGGGAATGGATTTTCTTCTTGTTCGAACATCGGTTCCAAACCGATTTGTTGTGCACGGCGATTTGCGATGAATCTCAAATACCCCTTGAACATCGGTGCGTTCAGTCCAAGCACTCCACGCGGCATTGTATCCTCTGCGTAGCGATATTCCAACTCTACTGCGCGTAAAAACAACGTTTTAATTTCTTCGCGAAATTGCGGGGTCCACAAATGCGGATTTTCGAGCTTGATCGTGTTGATCAAATCGATGCCGAAGTTGCAGTGCATAGACTCATCACGCAGGATGTATTGATACTGCTCTGCAGCACCCATCATCTTGTTTTGACGACCGAGCGCGAGGATCTGTGCGAAGCCGACATAGAAGAACAAGCCTTCCATCAAGCATGCAAACACGATCAGCGAGCGCAGCAAAGTCTGATCGGTTTCAACCGTACCGGTCTTGAACTCAGGATCAGTCAGCACATCAATGAATGGGATCAGGAATTGATCCTTGTCGCGGATCGACTCAACTTCGTTGTACGCATTGAAGATTTCGCCTTCGTCCAGACCGAGCGATTCAACGATGTATTGGTAAGCGTGAGTATGAATTGCTTCTTCAAATGCCTGACGCAACAGGTACTGACGGCACTCTGGTGCCGTGATGTGGCGATAAGTACCAAGCACGATGTTATTGGCAGCCAGCGAATCCGCCGTGACGAAAAAGCCGAGGTTACGCTTGACCAGACGACGCTCGTCATCGGTCAAACCGTTCGGATTTTTCCACAGTTCAATATCGCGCTGCATGTTGATTTCTTGCGGCATCCAGTGGTTTGCGCAACCAGCCAGATATTTATCCCACGCCCATTTGTATTTGAACGGGACTAATTGATTGACGTCGGTTTTACCGTTGATGATGCGCTTGTCGGCCGCATTCATGCGGCGTGTCGGATCAACGCCGTCGGCAGACTTCTCCACCACAACCGGATTCAGTGCGACATCTTGCTGCGCTTGCACACGTTGCGCAGCTGCGTCACGTACTTGTTGCAAGACCGGCTGCAATGCTGGTTGCGCTGGTGCTGCCGGAGTAACTTCTTCATCCCAACTTAGCATGACTTATTTCCTTATTCGTATTCTGCTGATGCTCTTGGCATCGCTACTGCAGCACAAAACCTATAGTGCTTTGGCTACATTCTTTGACTCAAGTTCAATCTCGCATCGCGAAGCGTGTTGATTTTCACTTCGCGATGCTGCTTTTTGCTGCTTATTGGCAGGCTTCGCACTCTTCAAATCCGGCATCACCAGGACGCAACATGCAAGCTGGACCATCCGTCTCTTGTGCCGATACACCGGAAGATGAGCCGCTACCGGAATCTACCGAGTTCAAGGCACCGGTTTTGGAGGTCGATTTCTCAGTGTGCGTTGCACCCATGGTACGCAGGTAGTAAGTGGTTTTCAGGCCACGCAACCATGCCAACTTGTAGGTGTCGTCGAGTTTTTTGCCCGATGCGCCTGCCATGTAGATATTCAGCGATTGCGCTTGATCTATCCATTTTTGACGACGCGATGCGGCTTCTACCAACCACGATGGCTCCACTTCGAATGCTGTTGCATAAATCGCACGCAGATCTTGCGGAATGCGGTCGATCTTCGCCAAGCTGCCGTCGAAGTATTTAAGATCGGAAATCATGACTTCATCCCACAAGCCACGTGCCTTCAGATCGCGTACCAGGTATTCATTGATTTCAGTGAATTCGCCGGACAAGTTCGATTTGACGTACAGATTCTGGTAAGTCGGTTCGATACAAGCCGAAACACCAATAATGTTGGAAATCGTCGCTGTCGGTGCAATCGCTACGCAATTGGAATTACGCATGCCGAATTGCTGAATACGTGCGCGCAATGGCGCCCAATCCAGCGATTCGCTCATATCTGTTTCCAGATAACCGCCACGCTCTTCTGCCAGCAATTTAAGCGAATCCTGCGGCAGGATGCCACGATCCCACAAGGAACCTTTGTACGAACTGTAGCTGCCGCGTTCTTCTGCCAGCTCGGTCGATGCGTAGTAAGCGTAATAGCAGACTGCTTCCATCGATTTATCAGCAAATTGCACTGCATCATTGGAGGCGTATGGAATGCGCATCATGTGCAAGCAATCCTGGAAACCCATGATACCGAGACCGACCGGACGGTGACGCAGGTTGGAGTCACGTGCTTTATCGACTGCGTAGTAATTGATATCAATCACGTTATCGAGCATACGCATCGCGGTGCGGATGGTTTTTTGCAGCTTGACGTGATCCAGCTTGCCGTCTTTCATATGGGCAGGCATGTTGACCGAACCCAAGTTACAGACTGCGATTTCCGATTCGTTGGTATTGAGCGTGATCTCGGTGCACAGATTCGAGCTGTGAACGACACCGACGTGCTGTTGTGGCGAACGGATGTTGCATGGGTCTTTAAATGTGATCCATGGATGGCCAGTTTCAAACAGCATGGACAACATCTTGCGCCACAGATCCAGCGCCTGGATGGTCTTGAACAGCTTCAATTCGCCGCGTGCAGCTTTGGCTTCGTAGCCGGTGTAAGCCGCTTCAAATGCTTTGCCGACTTTGTCATGCAGGTCTGGCGTATCCGATGGCGAGAACAAGGTCCACTCGCCTTTTTCCATGACACGCTTCATGAACAGATCCGGAATCCAGTTCGCAGTATTCATATCGTGCGTACGACGGCGGTCATCGCCGGTGTTTTTACGCAGGTCGAGGAATTCCTCGATATCCATGTGCCAGGTTTCCAAGTAAGCGCAGACTGCGCCTTTGCGTTTGCCGCCCTGGTTAACCGCGACAGCGGTGTCGTTAACTACTTTCAGGAATGGCACCACGCCTTGCGAGCGACCATTTGTACCTTTGATATGTGCACCGAGCGAACGTACTGGCGTCCAGTCGTTACCCAAACCACCTGCGTATTTCGCCAACAATGCGTTTTCCTTGATGGCATCGTAAATGCCAGCCAAGTCATCGCCCACTGTTGTCAAATAGCATGACGACAATTGTGAACGCTGAGTACCGGAATTGAACAGGGTCGGTGTCGAGCTCATGAAGTCGAAGCTCGACAACAGGTTGTAGAACTCGATAGCGCGTTCTTCGCGATTGCTTTCGCTCAGCGCCAAGCCCATTGCAACGCGCATGTAGAACGCTTGCGGCATTTCAATGCGTTGATCGGCAATGTGCAGGAAGTAACGGTCATACAAGGTTTGCAGGCCGAGGTAGCCGAATTGCAGATCGCGTTCCGGCTTCAATGCTTCTGCCAGTCTTTTCAGATCAAATTCGCCCAATTTGGCATCGAGCAGTTCTGCCGCGATACCTTTTTGGATGAATTGCGAAAAATAGACCAGGTACTCTGCCGGTGCAGCAGCTTGCGCTACTTCTCTGCCGAAGACTTCTTTACGTATCGTGTGCATCAGCAAACGTGCTGTCACGGTGCTGTAAGCCGGATCTTTTTCCATCAGCGCACGTGCTGCCAGAATTGCCGACTTGTGCAATTCTTCAACCGGTACGCCGTCATACAGATTCTTGACTGTTTCGCGCAGGATGGCTTCTGCATCGACGTGCTTTTCGAGTCCGATGCAAGCAGCGTTGATCAGATCACGGACTTGATTCATGTCCAGTGGACGACGCTGACCATTTTCGGTGACGTGTAATTGGTTCTCGGATTCAACGGTAGGCTTAGCTGCATGCTGCTGCGCACGCTCTTCCATCCGTTTAAAGCGATACAAGACATAAGCGCGCGCGACATCGTGCTCACCTGAACGCATCAGCGCCAGTTCGACTTGATCCTGAATATCTTCGATGTGGAAAGTACCGCCAGCTGGCTGACGACGCACCAAGGCGTTCACCACGCTGGAAGTCAATTGCTCAACCAATTCACGGACGCGCGCGGATGCCGCACCTTGTCCGCCATTGACAGCCAAAAAGGCCTTGGTCACAGCGATGGAAATTTTCGACGGTTCGAAACCGACAACGGCGCCATTACGGCGCAAGATGCGATAGTCGCCTAAAGCTGCGCTATTCGTGTCAGAGGTCGATGCTGCAACCGCGAGGGGCGCGATATTGCCAATGTCTGTCGACGACTTGGCTAAAGTTTCTTGCGTAGAGTGCATTACGACTCCTTCGATAAGGGTTGTCGGCAATATTGCCGTACTTGTTTTAAGAGAGAAAACCGGTGCTACCGGTTTCGCGAAAATCATTCGTCTGAGCCGCATATATAGTCAACGCATGCTTGCGTTGAACGCTAATACCGACACTATCTATATGACATCTGTTCAGAACTCCCTACTAATATGAATTAACAAATTACTTTGAGGCGTTATAACTGAACAAACTGAAGGTGGGACCGACAAATTCACTACATCTAGTGCGAAAGTTACGATCTGCACTAATTCTAGTGCGCGAAACTCGAGGATGCAATCAATTTTTCAGTAGTTTTCGATATATTTTTTTATATGAATATATGGGATTGCCACGCGGTATTTTTTACATTATGCAGAACGCCAAATCTGCCGATTCAGTGCCCATATTGATCGCTGTACGTTGCAAGGAACGATAGCGTGCTTCGTACTTCTGCCAGTCAAAAAACGGCCCTGGATCGGTCTTGCGACCTGGTGCAATATGCTCATGGCCAGTAACGTTCATTAAAGGATAACTAGCTTTTAATGCAACAGTCAGTGATGCCAGCGCAGCATATTGCCCATCTTCAAATGGTTCAAAGTCTGTGCCTTCCAACTCAATCCCAATCGAAAAATCATTGCAACGCTCCTGCCCGCAAAAGGAAGAAGCGCCAGCATGCCATGCCCGATCATTCGCCGAAACGAATTGCAACACTGTGCCGTCCCGACGAATTAAAAAGTGTGCCGAAACGCGCAAAGGTCGCAACTGATCGAAATAGGGGTCCGCATTGTAATCTAATTGATTCAAAAATAAATCAGAAATATACGAACCGCCAAACTGACCCGGCGGCAAACTGATGTTATGAACAACGACTAATGCAATTTCTGTTCCTTCAGCCCGCACATCGAAATTAGGCGACGGCAGCCGTACAACGTCTGCCGCCCAACCGTCCGCATCGATCTGAAATGGTGATGGTGTGTTCTGCACGGTCTTATTCCGGTGCATTAATATCTAGTCGCTGCATGCGATAACGCAATTGACGGAAGCTGATACCGAGCAGTTCGGCCGCTTGGGTACGATTGAATTGTGTTTTGCTTAATGCACGTCGAATGATTTCGCGTTCGACATCATCCAGATGATCCGGCAATGATTCCGGCAAGTCACGTGCAGAAGAGGTGACGCTTGTTGCCATCTCCGCCACTTTCACATCTGACGGAACCGCGAGAAGTTCTGCTTGCGGAGCAACAGCCACGGCTTTCGCTGCACTTGGCGCCTTCAATACCAGATCAGCAACCTCTATCAAGCCATCATTGGAAAATGCCAATGCACGTTCCAGTATATTTTCCAGTTCGCGCACATTGCCCGGGAAAGAATAATGCTGCAGCGCTTCCAGCACGGCTGGCGTCAATGTGGTTTGCTCGGCACCCAGTCGCGTCAAGATCGTTTTTGCCAGCAAGGCGATATCGTCCAGACGCTCACGTAGCGGTGGCAAATTCAGTTCGATCACATTCAGGCGGTAATACAAATCCTGCCGGAACGTTCCTTTGCCAACGCAATCGTGCAAATTTTGATGCGTCGCACTAATAATACGAACATCAACTGGCTCTTCCACCGTCGCCCCAACCTTGCGCACACGACGTTCCTGTATCGCGCGCAACAATTTGACTTGCATCGCCAGCGGCAGATCCGCCACCTCATCCAGCAACAAAGTGCCACCGTTAGCTGCCTGGAAGAAACCATCTCTATCGTCCACCGCACCGGTAAACGCACCTTTGCGATAGCCGAAAAATTCCGCTTCCATCAAATTTTCCGGGATCGCGCCGCAATTGACTGCGATAAAAGATTTGTCGCTACGTGCACTTTGCGCATGGATATCGCGTGCAGCCAATTCTTTGCCGCTGCCGGATTCCCCGCTGATCGCAACCGGTGCCATGCTGCGTGCCAGACGTGCGATTTGCACGCGCAAGGCATGCATCGCATCCGATTGCCCCATCAAGCGCAAGGAAGTTGGCGCGGCAGTTTTCTCGATTGCTTGATCTGTGCCAGTCTGGCTGATACGCAAAGCCGAACGCACCATCACGCGCAATTGCTCCAGCCCTACTGGTTTGGATAAATAATCAAAGGCACCTGCCTTCAATGCCACAACCGCATTGTCGGCGCTACCGAATGCAGTAATCACGGCAACCGGCGTGTTCTTGTATTGCGCGGTAATTTCCTGCACCAACTCTATGCCCAAGCCATCCGGCAAGCGCATATCGGTCAAGACCAGTGCGTATTCATTCTTGGCAAGATAGTCGCGCGCGACAGTCAGATTCTGGGCGCTATCGATATCCAGGCCCATTTTGACGAGTGTGATTTCCAGCAGCTCACGCAGATCTGCCTCATCATCAACAATCAGGATGCGAGGTGAGGTCATTGCGTGCGGCTTTTACGGTTGATCGACATTTAAACAGCTTCGTTAGTGGCAAAAGTAATCACAAATCGACCGGATGGCGAATTGTGTCCATCATCCGTTCTATATTCATAGTTCAGCATCGCACCATTATTCAGGCACAGTTCGCGCGCCAGATAAAGGCCGAGGCCGGTGCCTTTATTAGAGGTCGTATAAAACGGCTCGAATAAATGGGCGCGGACTGCCGAGCTAATCTGCAATCCATTGTCTTGCACATGCAATTCCAGTCTATGTCCAATGTTGGACACTATATAGATACGGATACTGCCAGGCGCACCACTCGCGTAGCGTAACGCATTTGTCAGCAAGTTCAAGACGATTTCGCGCAAATGCAACGGATCGAAACGGACTTTATACGGCTTCATATCACCGACTTCAATCACGTCTTCCTTGAGTTCATGTGTTTCTCGCAACTCGGCTAAAACATCATCAAACAGCAGTCCAAGACAAAGTGGCTCGTGATACTGATGCGCCTTGCGCGACAGCTTCAAGATGTCTTCAATCATGCGATTCAAGCGCGCCACATTCTCACTGATGATGGTAAGCAAGCGGCGCTGACTTGCCTTCGGCTCGTCTTCTATCAACAGAGAAGTGGCATGACCAATTGCAGACAAAGGATTGCGCACCTCATGCGCGATACTTGCGGTCAGACGTCCCATCGATGCCAGCTTCAGTTGCTGTGCCTGGTTCTCGATTTCAGTCACGTCCTGCAAAAAGATCACGACGCGATCTTCCAGTACACCGTCTGCATCCACTTTGGCAAAACGCAATTTCAAATGCGTCATCAACTCGCGGCGGCCGCCCATGATCGTCGTACCACCTTGCAAGGTATTGTCTTCCGTATGCTTGATGAAAACAAAGGTCGGCGCCTGTGTATTAGCCTGAGTGGGCGCACGCAAACCTGAATTGGCACTCCAGGAAGAATAAGCCGCGGCGATCGGTGCCAGCCACACCATGTCTGATAGCTTGCCGTATGCTTTTTCATGTGGAAATGTCAGCCCCAGCATGCGCGCAGCTGCTGGGTTACTCGTCAACACACGTCCCTTGCGATCGACGACCAGAATGCCGTCTTCCATATCGGCGATGACTAGGCGATTGATCACCTGCTGCACATGCAAGGCCCGACCTCGTCCCAGCGCCAGCGATTCCTGCTTGATCAGTCGTGCCGCCAAGCGGTTGATCGCAAAGATGATGATGAAAAATGCCGCACCATACAAACCCACCTGCGAAGATGAGATGTCCGCATTTTCATTCAGCAGCTGATAACCGTTTTCTGCCAGCAGCACCAAAGTGACAGCCGAGACAAAAAACAATGCCAGCACCAGCGGCGCAAGAATTGCCCCTCCCGCCAGCGGGAATAAATACAGAATCGCCAAGCCGCTCTTGATGCCGCCAGCCGACAAATACAGCATGGTGATAGCCGCAATATCAACCGCTATCTGTACTACTACCTGCAACAGGAAGCGACGACGCCAGTACAAAGACAGCAACACAAAGACCAGCGCCAGCACCAGATAAACAATACAAGCGTCCCAGAAGCGCTCTTTGTGCAGCCATAACTTGCCTGCGCTCATGCCGAAATAGCCGAGCAAAACGCCCACAATCAAAGTGCGCGTCAGGGTAAACGCCTGCAAGGTACGCCAGAACGTCGCCCGCGTATCCTCAGGAACAGGTTTGATGCTGCTCATGAATTAGCGTGCAACATGTAGGCGACGATGCTCATCGCTGCAAAACGCCGTGTTGGCAGTATTGAATACCGCTTCGGAGGCAGGAAAATGTATTCCGCAATGCGCACAAGTCAGCATGGCCTCGCCTTCAAGAGCAGCAGCTTGCGGTTTCCTTGGAGGAGTATCAACTTTGGTCGATGATTTTTTACTGCGGAGTATCCAGATGACCGCGAAAATGACGACGGCCCACAACAACAACTTCATGCAAGACTCCGATGCAATATGACTTCAAACACGAAGCGGCTGCCGACATAGGCCAAAAACAAGGTCGTAAAACCCGTCAGCGTAAAACTCAGTGCCGTCTTGCCGCGCCAGCCGCGCCACTTGCGTCCAGCCAGCAACACACCAAATAAAACCCACGACAGCATCGTGAATATCGTTTTGTGATCCCATTTGAAAGCCTTGCCGAATAACTCTTCAGAGAAGATGACGCCGGACAATACCGTCAAGGTCAGCAGGAAGAAACCAAACCCGATCAGACGAAACAGCAATTTTTCCATCGTCAACAACGCCGGCAGACGATCTATCGCCAACGAGAACCAACCTGTTTTTTGCACGCTCACACGCGTATGCAACTTGGATTCTTGCAAAGCCATCAGGACAGCATGGAAAGCCGCAATCGTTAATGTGCTGTAGGCCAGCATCGCAATCGCAATATGCCAAGGGAAAAGTGCTGACTTACCCACGAGTGGAATCATGCTGCCGGGGAAAATCGTAGGCAGCAGCACACCCACTGCCGCACACGGCAACACCAGGATACGCAAACCGTCCAGACTGAAATTGCGATTTTCCAACCAGTAAGCCGCAACAGAAATCCACAAAGCGCCGGACAGCATGATGGCAAATCCCATGCGCAGCGCATCATGTCCGATCACGTCCACCCACAACGCGCCGCCATGCAAAAGCCAACCGATCAGGGTGCCAATGGAAATCGCCATGCGATTTTTTGACGGCAAGAATGCGCAAACCGCATAGAACAAAGCCGCCAAGACAAAAAAGTATGTGTACATTATTTAAGTTTACACCATGTGATCCGAACATCCTGCGGGAGAAAAGCCCAAACACCGCACCCGCACCTTGTTTCATGTTCTAGCAATTTCCATACTCAGCCCTCTTTGCCTAGGTGCGCGCTTATCGCAAGAATTGCTCTCGCGACATTACCATCAGCCGAGAAAAAACGCTTATACAACATGAACACATTGCAAGAATCCTTACCTATCGCCTCATCCGGCACGGCACCTTGTCATTCCGACTAGAAGCCACATGTCTGCTGACGCACTATATATAGAAGCTCAACGGACAACTATCTCTCATGCCTAGGCGCATCCGCCACCGCATCGGTTAAAATGAGGCTTGCCGCCGCAGTGTGTATTCCCCCACAGCAGCCTGTTGCTTCACCCTCTTTGATATTTCAGCCATTCATTCATGCTCGACAATCTCACCCAACGCCTAGCCAAAGCCGTCAAAACCATGCGCGGAGAAGCGCGCCTGACGGAAACCAACACTGCAGAAATGCTGCGCGAAGTTCGTCTGGCCTTGCTCGAAGCCGACGTTGCCCTGCCTGCCGTCCGCGAATTCATCAGCCGCGTCAAAGAAAAAGCGATGGGCGAAGATGTCATCGGTTCGCTCTCACCTGGCCAAGCACTGGTCGGCGTGGTGCAACGCGAACTGGCCGCCATCATGGGTGCCGATCTCGGCCCGGAAGCATCGCAACTGAATTTCGCCACCCAACCGCCTGCCGTCATCCTGATGGCCGGTTTGCAAGGTGCAGGTAAAACCACTACCGTCGGTAAGCTAGCGAAATATTTGCGCGAGCAAAAGAAGAAAAAAGTCCTGACCGTTTCCGCCGACGTTTATCGCCCTGCCGCGATCGGTCAGCTGCAAACCGTCACCGCGCAAGTTGGCGCCGACTTCTTCCCGTCGGAACCTACCGACAAGCCAGTCGATATCGCGCTAGCCGCATTGGACTACGCCAAACGTCATTACCACGACGTTCTGATCATCGATACCGCCGGCCGACTCGGCATCGACGAAGCCATGATGCTGGAAATCAAGGCTTTGCATGCAGCAGTCAAACCTATCGAAACCCTGTTCGTGGTCGATGCCATGTTGGGGCAAGATGCGATCAATACCGCCAAGGCCTTTAGCGATGCGCTGCCTTTGACCGGTATCGTCCTGACCAAACTGGACGGTGACTCACGTGGCGGTGCCGCGCTGTCGGTACGCCATATCACTGGCAAACCAATCAAATTCGCCGGCGTCGCTGAAAAACTGGACGGCCTGGAAGCCTTCGATCCAGCCCGCATGGCTGATCGTATTCTCGGCATGGGCGACATCCTGGCCTTGGTCGAGGAAGCCCGCAAAGGCGTCGACATGGACGCCGCTGCCGGACTCGCGCAAAAGATCAAAGTCGGCGGCAAATTCGATTTGAACGATTTCAAATCCCAATTGGCGCAAATGAAGAAGATGGGTGGCATGTCCAATCTGATGGACAAACTCCCGGCGCAACTGCAGCAGGCTGCCAGCGGTGCCAATATGGGGATGGCTGACAAACAGGTCATCCGCATGGAAGGCATCATCAATTCCATGACGCCGCAAGAACGCTCCAAACCGGAATTGATCAAGGCTTCACGCAAACGCCGTATCGCAACCGGTGCCGGCGTTCAGGTGCAGGAAGTCAACCGCATGCTGGCGCAATTCGATCAAATGCAGACCATGATGAAGAAACTCAAAGGCGGCAATATGATGAAAATGATGCGCGGCATGAAAGGCATGCTGCCAGGAATGCGCTAATTTCCCGTTTTATCTGAAAGCCCGGCTCGCTAGAGACCGGGCTTTTTTATGTCCAAACACTTTATAGCGCATCAGCGCATCCAAATCGAGAGCGATAACTCGCAAAAAAAACCGATCCAATCGTCTTCCGACACCCTCTTTTCAGCACCAAAAAACTCACCGCTATCCTTCTCGGCATCACCACAAAAACAAGCCGAACGAAGCGAATAAACCATCCGCGCTTCCCTCTATGCACGATACGTGGCGTCCAGCCTACAAATACAGAGGGAAACGCACAAAAAACACTTGCGTGGCAAGAAAAACCACACCACTATTGACGATGCGTGAATTGGCGCAATTTCCCAACACAATGTGAAGGAGGTTTGAAGATGGCAACAGCCAAAAAACCAGCGGCCAAAAAACCGGTCGCCAAGAAAGCAGCTGCGAAAAAACCAGTAGCAGCGAAAAAAGCAGCACCAGCAAAAAAAGCAGCGCCAGCTAAGAAAGCCGCTCCTGCAAAAAAAGTAGCCGCTAAAAAACCAGCAGCGAAAAAAGTAGCAGCGAAAAAGCCAGCAACTGCACGCAAGCCTAACGCAGCATTCATGAAACCAGTAACACCGTCCGCTCTGTTGGCCGCTGTTATCGGTGCCGCGCCAGCACCTCGCACTGAAGTAACTAAAAAAGTGTGGGAATACATCAAGAAGTTCAAGCTGCAAAATGAAGCCAACAAACGCATGATCGATGCAGATGAAAAGCTGAAAGCAGTCTTTGGCGGCAAGAAACAAGTATCCATGTTTGAAATGACTAAACTCATTTCGGGTCACTTGAAATAATTTGTCCGTGTGGCAAACAAAAACGCCCGCATCGCGCGGGCGTTTTTGTTTCTACTAGCAAGACACAGCCCTACTTTCTGCCGGCGCTATCTTCTGCAGCGACCGTCTTCAAAGTTTCGCGCTGATGCTCCCATTTTTTCCAGGCGGCCAATACAGCGTTCGGATATTCAGGACGACCGCGACTACCGTTGTAACGCCCTAGCGCCAGAAATAAATCGCCCTTCTCCATATCCAGATACATACGCAAGATGGAACAGCCAAACCGTAGATTGCTCTGCATGTGGAACAACTTGCTGCGATCACCATCACCTATCACACGCGTCCAGAACGGCATGACTTGCATATAACCATGTGCACCAACCGGTGACACTGCGTACTTGCGAAATGCCGACTCCACCTGTATCAAACCCAATACCAGGGCTGGATCAAGTCCGGCACGTCGCGCCTCATACCAAGTCGTGCGCAAGAATTCGATGCGCACCTGTTGATCTGGAATCCGCTTGTAAAGCCGATCCGACATCTCGCCCAGCCAATGCAAATAATCGAGGCGTTCGCTGATATCGGAAAATTGTGGAATCGGAGGACGCGGATCGGTGATCGCACGCGATAAAGCGATACGTACCGAATCCGCCATGGCTTCTTCTTTTTGATTACCGGCAAAGACTGTCGTTGTGCTCATCAACGTGAGCGCACATGCACAAGCGATGAGACGAAAACACTTCCGATATCCAGACAACGATGGTGCCAGCACAAGCAGCGAACGATGAGCCATTTCATCGATAGTCATCGTGAAATGGCTCATTGCTGTATTCACTGTCGCTTGACGCATCGCAGCAGTTACGCAGCCAGTTTGGCTTTAACGAAGGCCAGCATTTCATCCAGCGCAACCGGCGTGGCAGCCGCATCGCGACGGCCTTGATATTCCAGCTTGCCTTCTTTCAAGCCACGATCACCGACAACGATACGATGCGGCACGCCGATCAATTCCCAATCGGCAAACATCGCGCCTGGACGCTCACCACGATCGTCCAGAATCACGTCCACACCTGCAGCTTGCAATGCTTCATACAGCTTGTCGGTTTCTGCCTTGACGGCTTCGCTGCGGTCATATCCCATAGGACACAAGACCACTTCAAACGGTGCCAATGCGGTCGGCCAGATGATGCCTTTATCGTCGAAGTTCTGTTCGATTGCCGCACCCAGAATGCGTGTCACGCCGATGCCGTAGCAACCCATTTGTATCAGTTGTGGCTTGCCATTTTCATCGAGGTAGGTTGCCTTCATCGATTCGGAATACGCCGTACCCAACTGGAAGACGTGGCCAACTTCGATCCCGCGTTGAATTGCCAGCACGCCCTTACCATCCGGTGAAGGATCGCCCTCCACTACATTACGGATATCGAATACCTGTGCTTCCGGCAAATCTCGACCCCAGTTCACACCGGTGAAATGGAAATCGACTTCGTTCGCGCCGCAGACAAAGTCATGCATGTTGGCAACGGTACGATCAACCACCACGTTCACAGGCTTTTTGGTATTGATAGGACCGAGGTAGCCAGGTGGCGTGCCGAACCATTCCACGATTTCTGCTTCATTGGCGAAACGGTAACCGGTAATGCCTGGAATTTTCGCGGCTTTGACTTCATTCAATTCATGATCACCGCGCAAGAGCAAGAGCCAGACTTGCTTGCTGACGACGCCTTTTTCTTCTTTTTCCACCGTCAGAACGATGGATTTAACGGTTTGCGCCAATGGCAAATTCAGCAAGGCAGCCACGTCTTCACATTTGGCCTTGCCCGGCGTCGCCGTCTTGGTCAGGGCCTGAGTTGCTGCGCCACGCTCAGTAATCAAAGGCAAAGCTTCTGCTGCTTCCATATTCGCCGCGTAATCGGAATTCGGGCAGTAGACGATGGCATCTTCGCCAGTATCGGCAATGACGTGGAATTCATGCGAACCGGAACCGCCGATCGCGCCGTTATCTGCTGCCACCGCGCGGAACTGCAGGCCGAAGCGATTGAAGATTTTGACGTAGGCGTCAAACATGTTTTGGTAAGAACGCTTCAAGCCATCGACGTCACGGTCGAAGGAATAAGCATCTTTCATCGTGAATTCGCGACCGCGCATCAGGCCAAAGCGTGGACGACGCTCATCGCGGAATTTGGTCTGAATATGATAAAAATTGATAGGCATCTGGCGGTAGGATTTGATTTCCGACCGCACTACATCGGTCACGACTTCTTCCGAAGTCGGCTGAATCGCGTAATCGCGGCCATGTCTATCCTTGACGCGCATCAATTCCGCGCCCATTTTGTCCCAGCGGCCGGTTTCCTGCCAGAGTTCAGCTGGTTGCACTAATGGCATCAACAGCTCAATCGCATTGGCCCGATTCATTTCCTCCCGGACAATCGCTTCCACCTTGCGGATCACGCGCAAACCCATAGGCATATAGGTATAGATACCAGAGCCGATGCGCTTGATCATGCCGGCGCGCATCATCAGTTTATGACTGACGATTTCTGCGTCGGAAGGAGCTTCTTTGAGAGTGGAAATGAAAAAACGGGATGCGCGCATGACGATGAATTCTTTTTAAAAAGAGAGAGGGTTATAATCAACTCAATTTTAAAGGATTAGCAGGCTGATGCACCCACTCTTCGTACAATTGATTGCACTCTCCGTTGTTCGCGCGTCATTGCGCGAGCCGACGGTATAAGGCCGCACAGGTGACAATGTTCGATTGAGGGGCCGTTAGTCGCAGAAAGTTTTGAGGTACAACATGCTGGACCGTGAAGGCTTTCGCCCTAACGTCGGCATCATTCTGATCAATA